>FIZJ01000007.1:0-121 GCA_900019385.1 uncultured Clostridia bacterium | reverse complement strand
TTCGTCGTATCTTTATTTATTCCTCCTATTTAATCATAAATTTTCATTTTTTCTCCACATATGTTAGCGTAAAGTTTTGGTAGGCGGTGGCAGGAAAAACGCGTGTGGAGATAAAAATAGA
>FIZJ01000006.1 GCA_900019385.1 uncultured Clostridia bacterium | reverse complement strand
ATTATCCCGCTTTTTTCATGCCTGCTACAGGAACATGGGCACCGGATGGGGAAGTATATTTGTAGTCGGTATTTTCAAGCAAAGGAGTAGATGCTGTTGGCCAAGTCGGCATGGATCAGCAAATATGCATCCATCTGGTATCTCGTGGTTAACTTCGCTTTTTCGTGGGCGTTGCTGCTGCCGTTTGTCAAAACGGAGAATGCACTGGATTCGCCTTTTTTTCTGCTTGCCAGGATTCTGGCCAGCTTTGGGCCGGCGCTGGCGGCGGTTGTAATGCTGTGGCTTGTTGAAGGCAAACAGGCAGTGAAAGGGATGTTGAAAGACGTGGCAGCCATAAACCGCGGTGCAAAATGGATGGCGGCGGCCGCGGCCTTGGCGGTTCTGACTGTGGCGATTCCCCTCGCTTTCCTGGTCTACAAGGGTCAGATGTCGATTTCTACGCGCACCGTCAGGAGTCTTTTAATGCTCATCCCCAATCTGATCCTGAGCTTGTTTTTATTTGGTTCAATCGCGGATGAAATCGGCTGGCGGGGTTATCTTTTGCCTAGGCTTCAGCAAACACTCACTGCGGTTTCCGCAAGCGTTGCCATTGGGCTGTTGTGGGGTTTGTGGCAGCTTCCGACCTATTATTTCAACGGCCTGGTGGAATCAAACTTGTCTCCTATCTGGTTGTTTATCGAGACTGTGGCTCTGTCCATCATTTTGACCTGGATCACCAATTCCAGCAAAAGCTTGGTGGGAGTCATCGTCTTTAACGGAGTCTACCGGACGCTGACCCAGTTTTTCCTGCCGTTGGCGGAAGCTGCCGGCAGTGTTGTCGTATTCCAGCAGCTTTATGCAGGAGTGCTGGTGAATATGGCCTTGATTATCCTGCTTTTCTGTGGAGGAAAGACACTGGTGTTCAGCTATCAGCCTAGAAGGACCAGCGAGCGCTGAATAACATATGAGCAAGGGGTGATAGGGTGAAATCGGATATTCAAATCGCTCAAGAGACAGAACTGGAGCCAATTGGCGATATCGCGGCCCGGTTGGGGATAGAACAGGATGACCTCCAGCTGTACGGCTCCTACAAGGCCAAGATTTCCCTGAAAGCGATGGAAAGGTTTAGAGACCGTCCCGACGGGAAATTGATTCTGGTCACAGCCATCAATCCCACACCCGCCGGTGAAGGGAAGACGACTACAACAGTTGGGCTCGGCGACGCTCTTAACCGTTTGGGCAAAAAGGTCATGATTGCCCTGCGGGAGCCTTCGATGGGGCCGGTTTTTGGTGTCAAGGGAGGTGCGGCCGGAGGCGGTTATGCCCAAGTGGTGCCCATGGAAGACATCAATCTTCACTTTACCGGGGACATGCACGCGATCGGCGCGGCCAACAACTTGCTCGCGGCGATGCTGGACAATCATATTCATCAAGGTAACGAGCTGGGGATCGATCCTCGGCGGATTGTCTGGAAGCGGGCCATTGACATGAACGACCGCCAACTGCGCTTTATTGTCGATGGGCTGAACGGCCGCAGCAACGGAGTGCCTCGAGAAGATGGCTTTGACATTACGGTCGCCTCGGAAGTGATGGCGATTTTGTGCCTTTCTGAAAGCATACTCGATCTCAAGGACAGGCTGAGCCGGATCATCGTAGGATATTCCTATGACAACAAACCGGTCACCGCCGGTGATCTCAAAGCGCACGGCGCCATGGCCGCCATTTTGAAAGACGCTCTCAACCCCAATCTGGTCCAGACCCTGGAGCACACACCGGCGTTTGTCCACGGCGGCCCCTTTGCCAATATCGCCCACGGCTGCAACAGCATCGTGGCTACCAAAATGGCCTTGAAGCTGGCGGATTACGTTGTGACTGAGGCCGGCTTCGGAGCAGATCTAGGTGCCGAGAAATTCCTGAACATCAAATGCCGTTTAGGAGGCCTAAGCCCTGCGGCGGTGGTAATCGTGGCATCGATCAGGGCTTTGAAGCTTCATGGAGGAGCAGAGCTCGACAACCTGCAAAACGAAGATCTGGAAGCGTTGGCAAAGGGAATACCAAACTTGTTGAAGCATTTGGAAAACATCAAAGACAAGTTTGGCCTGCCGGCGGTGGTCGCGGTCAACCGCTTCCCGCATGACACCGAAGCGGAAATTGCCTTAGTCACAGACAAATGCCGTGAACTGGGTGTCAGTGTCGCCTTGTCGGAAGTGTGGGCCAAAGGGGGAGAAGGGGGCGTTGCCCTTGCCCGAGAAGTACTGGCCTTGTGCGATCAACCGCAGCCCGATCTGCGGTACACATACGGTGATCAGGATTCACTGGAGGAGAAAATTACCAAGATTGCCACTGAAATCTACGGTGCCAGCGCCGTTGAATTCCTCCCGGATGCCAAGCGAGAACTTAAGCGTTACAAACGCCTGGGGTTTCAAAAACTGCCGGTCTGCATGGCCAAGACTCAATACTCGCTGTCGGATGACCCCAAAAAACTTGGGCGCCCTGCAGACTTCACCATAACTGTGCGGAGTGTCCGCATATCTGCCGGAGCCGGGTTTGTTGTGGCGTTGACCGGTGACATCATGACCATGCCGGGGCTGCCGAAGCATCCGGCTGCCGAATCCATCGATGTGGACGAATCAGGCAGAATCACCGGGTTGTTCTAACACTTGATGTACCATAATCCCAGTCCAGGCGAGGGCTGGGATTTTTTATTTTTCCTAACGGTAAAACAACAAAAAATTTACGTTATATATTGTGCTATTGTAACGTTATATTGTCTTGATAAGTATCTTATACAATCATATAATGGAACTGGAGTAAATACCAGGGAGGTGCGGCATGGGCAGGAAAGACAAAGTGACCATCAGCCAGATCGCAGAACTTTTGAATGTGTCGCCGATTACTGTCAGCAGGGCCTTGGCCAACCAACCGGGTGTCAGTGATGATCTGCGGCGGGAAATCATTGCCAAAGCCAAAGAACTCGGTTACCGGCGGTGCCGATCGTGCCGGAAAGCCAATATCCTGCTTTTAATACGTCATCGGTACACCGCCGACCACAGTAATTTCAGCCAACTGGTGGAAGGTGTCCAGGCCGAAGTGCAGAAGCGGGGAAGCGAACTGACCATCGAGTTTGTCGAGGCTGAGAAGCAGGAGCAGCTGGAGCTGCCGAACAGCCTGGCGAAAGGACAGAGGTTTGACGGTGTGATTCTGCTCGGCAAATTTGATGACCAGTATGCCCAGAGAGTGCAGCAAATAGCCGGAAATATGGTGATCATCAACGGCGGCCGCGATACATTGCCCTGCAACTACGTATATTTCAATTACAGCCGCATTGGGTATCTCGCGGCGGAATACTTGATCAGGAAAGGGCATACAAGAATTGGGTTTGTAGGCCAGGATCAGTCTCACAGCAGGGAATTGAAGTACTACGGTATGGCAAGCGCCTTGGCCCGGTACGGCCTAGAGGTTGACTTACACCTCTCCCTCAGCACAAAAGAAGACTTTAAACAGCGGCTGGAAGCGTTGATTAAGGATCAGGAACTGCCAACAGCCTTTGTCTGCCAGTCTGACCGCACTGCATTGAAACTGATTAAAGTCCTGCACGAATACCATATCAGGGTACCGGAACAAGTGTCGGTGATCGGCAGCGGCAACTCGGAGATGTCCACGATTTCCATTCCTGAACTGACCACTTTCGAAGTCAATATCCCCACGGTGTGCGAACTGGCAGTGACTGCTCTGTTTGACCAGATTGACGGGAGAATCCAGGTTTGCCGGACCATATATGTTGACGCACAGCTTGTGGAAAGGGATTCAGTACAAGACCTGACAATCAAGGAGGACTGCACAGAATGCACTTTAAGCGGTTGATTGCCTATTCCCGGAAATACCTTGGTTTAAACATCGCCGCATCAATCCTGTCCATCGGCGCAGTTATCGCCGGGCTTTACATACCAGTCACCACAAAGGATCTGGTGGACAGAGTGCTGGTCGCCGGAGAGTTCGACGTGATTGGTTCGCTCACTGTTTTGCTTGCCGGGTTGACGGTTGTACGCATCGTCTTTGAATACCTGCGCAGTTATATTTTCGAATACACTTCGCAAAAGGTTCTCTATGATTTCCGCAGTGACTTGTACCGCAAGCTGCTCAACCAATCCTTTAGTTATTATGATCAGGTCAGGACTGGCACACTCATGAACCGGCTGGTGGGAGACTTGCAGGCAGTGCGGGAACTGTTGAGTTCGTTTTACATTCAAGTGTTCGAAGGCCTGTTCCAGATTGTAACCACTCTCGCCATGATGATTTCGTTCAGCGCTCCAATGACTTTGGCCTTGGTGGTCATTGTCCCGGTCACCTATTTTACGATGCGGGCCATGTCTGCCCGCCTCAGGCCTGTCTACCGCGAGGTGCGGGTGACTTTCGAGGACTTAAGTTCAACAGTTCAGGAAAACCTGACAGGAATCCGGGTAGTCAAGGCCTTTGGGCGCGAGGAATTTGAAAAAGACAAACTGGATCAAGTGGCGGTGAGGTGGAATGAGAACAATATCCTCGCTGCCGATATCCGTTCGGTCTATATTCCTGTCCGGAGGCTGATCAGCGGCTTTAGCACGGTGATCATTCTGCTTTTGGGAGGGTATCTTGTGATCCGGGGGCGGATCACCCTCGGAGTTTTGGTTGCCTTCAACGCTTATGTCGGGATGCTTTCGGGCCCCATCAACAACGCTTCCCAACTGGTGAACCAGTGGGAAAACGCCAAGGCTTCGCTGGAGAAAGTCTTTGAGCTGATGGATGAAACGCCCATGCTTGCCAATAAATCAAATGCCCTGTCCAAACCCGACTGCCGAGGCGAGATTGAATTCAGGCATGTCAATTTCAACTACGGCGAGCAGATGGTGCTCCAGGATGTCTCCTTTGTGGTCAAGCCGGGGACGACCACTGCCATCATGGGCAGCACAGGGTCGGGCAAATCCACTATTCTCAACTTGATTGCCAGGTTTTACGACTGCACTGAAGGTGAAGTGCTGGTGGACGGGATCAATGTGCAGGAATACGATTACAACGACCTGCGCAGGCATATCGGCATTGTTTTTCAGGAAACATTCCTCTTCTCAGACACGATCGCCAACAACATAGCTTTCGCCGTGCCCAACGCCCCCAGAGAGCAGATCGAACAGGCGGCGAAGATTGCCGGGGCCCATGAGTTTATTGTGCAGATGCCCGACGGATACGACACGATCATCGGTGAACGGGGAATCGGTCTTTCAGGCGGGCAGCGGCAGCGGATCGCCATCGCCCGGGCGATAATCACCAATCCCAAGATCCTGATCCTGGACGATGCCACCTCCAGTGTGGATATGGAAACCGAGCATCAGATTCAGCAGACATTGAAAGGACTTATGCATGACCGGACCGTTTTGATTGTGGCTCACCGCATTTCGTCGGTGAAGGACGCGGATCAGATTCTGGTGCTGGAAAACGGCCGGATTGTGGAACGGGGGACGCACCAGGAGCTGATCAGACTGGGCGGGAGATACTATCGGACATTCATCGAGCAGTACAGTGAATACAAAGCCAATGCGGGCGGACTAGAACTAGTATCGGGGAGGATTGGGTAAGTGCGGGCTAATTACAAAACAGAAGAGGCAGATGTGAAAGCACTGGACGTTGGCCAGTTGAAACGGTTGATGCAGTACCTCAAGCCATACCGGAAGCAGGTACTGATCACGATCCTGTTGATGTTTGCCGCGACAATCATCGACAACTCAAGCCCATACATCGTGCAGTTGGCGGTCGATGAGTTCATCCCGGCCCGCAAAACCGGGCTTCTGGTGGCGGTGACGCTGGCTTACGCGGCTGCCGTGGTGTTGGGTTACATCTTTACCCGTTACAAGATCCAGTTCGGCAACCGCACCGGCCAGTACGTGCTGTATGATCTGCGGCGCGATTTGTTCAATCATATCCAGGGCCTATCCCTCAACTTTTTTGACAACAACTCCGCCGGCAAGGTCATGGTGCGGATCGTCAACGATGTCAACACCCTCAATCAGCTGTTCACCAACGGGTTTGTCAATGTGATTTCAGAAGTGTCGGTACTGATAGTGATCGCCATCGCCATGTTCGCCATCCACGCCAAGCTGGCCTTGGTCACTTTGGCATCGGCGCCTTTGTTCATGACGCTGTTGGTTCTGACCAGGAATGAAATCAAACGCCGCTGGCGCGACATGCGCAAGAAGGTCGCCAATATGAATGCCTATCTGCACGAGAACATCACCGGGATGAGAGTGATTCAGGCTTTTGTCAGGCAAAAAGAGAACAACCGCCTGTTCCACGAAGTGATCGGTGATGTGTTCAACTCTTGGATGCGGGCCATCCGCCTCAACGCCGCCTTCGGCCCGGCTGTCCACTTGGTCTCGATTATCGGCACAATAATCGTCTACTGGTATGGGTCGAAACTGCTGGCGATCGAGGGAGTCACACCAGGAGTGGTGATCTCTTTCTCACTGTACCTGGAACGTTTCTGGGCACCGGTGCGGATGCTGAGCAATTTTTACAATCAGCTGCTGGTGGCCATGGCTTCCTCGGAACGTATCTTTGAACTGCTGGATCAAAAACCGCAGGTCCTCAACCTGTCGGAGGAAAGACTGGAACGGATTCAAGGCAGAGTGGAATTCCGGGATGTCTATTTCCATTACGAACCAGAAAAGCCGGTACTGCACGGCATCAATTTTGTGGTTCAGCCAGGTGAGACGATCGCCTTGGTGGGGCCGACCGGCTCAGGCAAATCCACAATCATCAATCTATTGGCCAGGTTTTACGATCCGGTCCAAGGCCAGATTCTGATCGACGGTCATGACATCAGATATCTTGATCTAGGATCTTTAAGGTCAAAAATCGGCGTCATGCTCCAGGATCCGTTCGTTTTTTCCGGGACAGTGATGGACAACATCCGCTACGGCAAACTCGACGCCAGTGAAGATGAAGTGATCGAAGTAGCCAAGGCGGTCTACGCCCACGATTTCATCAAGGAGATGGAAAACGGCTACCAAACCATGGTCAATGAGCGGGGTTCCCGCCTATCCATAGGCCAGCGGCAGCTGATCTGTTTCGCCAGAGTGCTTTTGGCCGACCCCCAGATCCTGATTCTTGACGAAGCTACCTCCAGCGTGGATACTCATACCGAGATTCTGCTGCAGAAAGCCATTAACAAGCTGCTCGAGGGACGCACTTCGTTTGTGATTGCCCACCGTCTGTCCACCATTCGCAACGCAGACCGGATCATGGTGGTGGACAAAGGCAGGATTGCAGAAATTGGCACCCATGAGCAGCTGATGGCGCGCAAAGGTATTTACCACCAGCTGTATACTGTCCAGTACAAGTATCTGCATGCGGTGTAGCCTCAAACCCGCATGAGAAGGAATATACAGATCGGAGGTCGAAATATATAAACAATATTGAAGGATGCCACCATTGATTGGGTCACACAATCCCGATTTGGGCATATGATCTAAGATGGTGGGGAACAGGTGATTACATGTCAGTGACGGTTGACGCGTGCGTCAAAGCGATGGAAGCGCTGGCGCCGCCTGAGCTTGCCTCGGCGTGGGACAATTCAGGCCTGCAGATTGGTTCTAGGGCGGCAATAGTCGAAAGAATCATGGTTACCCTGACGGTAACGGAAAATGCTGTGGAAAGAGCCGTCACTGATCAGGCAGACCTGATAGTCGCTCACCATCCCCTGATCTTCAAACCCCTCAAGGCTGTGGACACTGATCTGCCGGTAGGGCGAGCCATTCAGAAACTGCTTAGCCATAGGATCGCTGTCTATGCCTGCCATACGAACCTGGATCGGGCCCAATTCGGGTTAAACTACTGGTTGGCGGAATCAATTGGGCTGCGCAACCACAGGATTCTAGAGCCTGATTTGAATCAGGAGCATGGTTTAGGCAGGATAGGTTCTCTTGATCCTATCTCACTGGCTGACTTGGCAGCGAAGCTTGGCAAAATGTGGCGGACACAAGTAAGGTATGTGGGAGATCCCCAGGCACTTTGCAGCAAGATTGCTGTCTGCGGCGGATCCGGCAGCGATTTGATTCACGCTGCCTGGTCCAAGCATGCGGATGTCTTGATTACCGGAGATGTGAAGTATCATGCCGCGTTGGATGCGGCGGCGCTGGGGCTTGCGGTGATCGACGCCGGGCATTATGCCACCGAAAGCATCATGATTACCAAGGTAGCCGCTTATCTTCGGACCAAGCTGCCTACCGTAACTGTAACGGAATTATGGGAGGGCGAAGACCCGTTTAGATACTGAGTCCCAAATCAAGGTGGTGAGAAGCATGGCTCCACGAAAATGCGTGATCTGCGGAAAAGCGATTCCTGAGGAGAGGCTTAAGGCTCTGCCACAGACGAAGAGATGCGTGGATTGTGCTCGGGAAAAGGGGTCGGATATTGTGGTGCGCAAGGTTGATATCGGTATGGACGCGGACACCTACAAGGATTTACTGGGAGCTACCCGCAGTTGAGAGAAAATCATGGATTTGCACTTGGGGCAGACATGTGATATACTTTTTGTGCTGTTAAGTGGATTAGATGATCGCGGGATTTTTCCCGAGGAAAGTCCGAGCTCCGCAGGGCAGGATGCTGGGTAACGCCCAGTGGGGGCAACCCCAAGGAAAGTGCCACAGAAACATACCGCCTGCATAGGTAAGGGTGAAAAGGTGAGGTAAGAGCTCACCAGCGGTTAGGTGACTAACTGGCTAGGCAAACCCCATCCGGAGCAAGGCCAAATAGGGGAGAAGGAATTGCCCGTTCCGCTTGACTCCCGGGTTGGCCGCATGAGGCATTAGGCGACTAATGTCCCAGATAGATGATCATCCTCGACAGAACTCGGCTTATAAATTCACTTAGCAGGCCAAACGAAGCCGATCCAGGCTTCGGACGAAAACTCTGACACTGATCAGAGTTTTTTTTATTTCAGGAAGCAGGAATTTCGCAATTCTTACCGAAATAATGTCAACAAGTGGTAGATTGTGGGGCAAAGTGGGGGACTTCCCGAAGAGGTGAACAGCTCATGTTCATGGGCGAATTCCAGCATTCACTAGACAACAAGGGAAGATTGATCATACCTGCCAAGTTCCGTGAAGTGCTTGGGGAGACGGGCGTTATGACACGGGGCTTGGATAACTGTCTTTTTCTGTTCCCCCATTCCGAGTGGAGCGTACTGGAGGAAAAACTGAAAGCTCTGCCTCTGACCAAGTCCACAGCTCGGCAGTTTGTGCGGTTTTTCTTTTCCGGGGCTACTGAATGTGAGCTGGACAAGCAGGGAAGAATCAACATTCCGCAAAACCTGCGGGAGTACGCGGATATTGAAAAAGATGTGGTGGTAATCGGTGTCTCGAGCCGGATCGAGATTTGGAGCCGGCAACGTTGGGAAGAATATATGCAGCAAGCTGAGGAGTCTTATGAGGAAATCGCGGAAAACATTGTCGAACTGGGAATCTGAGCGGATCATAAGGATGAACTGGCGTGGAATTTGATCATCAACCGGTTTTGGCCAAAGAAACAATCCAGGCATTACGTCTGAAACCCCGAGGAATCTATGTTGACTGTACTCTGGGGGGAGGAGGGCACAGCCTGGAAATGCTTAAGGCTCAGCCCGACTGCCGTGTGATCGGGATCGACCGCGATCCCTATGCTCTGGAAGCGGCAAAACGGAGATTGACCGATTTCAGTGCAAACGTTGAGTTTGTCCACGGCAATTTCCGCAATCTGGATCAGATCCTCGATACTCTGAACACCGAAGCAGTCGACGGTATTGTTATGGATCTGGGTGTGTCGTCGCCTCAACTGGACCAAGCAGAACGAGGTTTCAGCTATCAGCAAGACGCGCGTTTGGATATGCGCATGGATCCAACCGGGCAGGTTTCCGCTTATGATCTGGTCAACAACCTGTCTAAGCGGGAACTTGCCAGGATCATCAAAGAATACGGTGAAGAGCGCTGGGCAGCCAGAATTGCCGAGTTCATCGTTATACACCGCCAAAGCAGGCCGATCGAGACCACAGGCGAACTGGTTTCAATCATCAAAGCGGCTGTCCCCAAAAAAGCCCGTTCAGAAGGGGCCCATCCAGCCAAGCGGACGTTCCAAGCGCTTCGGATAGCAGTCAATGATGAACTGGGGGCTTTGGCGGAGGCCTTGGAGAAAGCGGTCGAACGGCTGAGGCCAGGAGGGCGGCTGTGCGTGATCACCTTTCATTCGTTGGAAGACCGAATTGTCAAGCAGTATTTCAGCAAGCTCGGCAGTCTTTGTTCCTGCCCACCGGATTTTCCCGTTTGCAGTTGCGGCAAGCGGCAGCTGGTCACTGTGATAACAAAGAAGCCAATTACAGCCAGCGATAGCGAGCTGGCGGCCAATCCAAGAGCACGAAGTGCGAAACTGCGGGTGTGCGAACGCCTACCCGAGGAGGATACGTGAGATGGAACCTGCCCTGAAGCTGGATCATTATGAGCCGGTGCCAAATGCGGTTCTGCCTGTCGGCAGCCGCAAACGGAAGCAGCGTGTTCCACTGCCGGTGTTGATTTGCCTTATGGCAGCGCTGGTTGTTTGTTGTGCCTTTTACTATCTCCATCAGCAGGTAGTGGCGATGCACTTGAGCTTGGAAATAGGCATTATGGAGAGGCAGCTCGCTGAGCTTCAGCAAGAGCAGGAGTATCTGCTGCTGTCGCTTAAGGAAGCCAGCAGGCTGACGACCATTGAAGCCGTTGCAAGGCAAGAACTGGGAATGGTGGATCCTGCAGGTACCCAGATCTTGGTACTCAACACCCAGCAGCACCTCAATCCAGACACTGGAGGTTGGATGGATACACAAGCGGAACCGAACAGCCACTTGTTCGCACGGATTGCCGACTGGTTGAACCAACTGCTGCCGGTAGGGGGCGTTGAAGCTGGGAGAATTGGTCAATAGAAAGCGTATTTGCCGGCGTAGTGCCGGGTTGTTTTTAATATTCGCTGTATTGACATCGGCGCTGTGTTTTCGATTGGGATATCTGCAGCTTTGGAGCAAAGCCCGGTATACCAACCTGGCGGAAGCTCAGCGGCTGCAGCCGGAACTGATCGATCCACAGCGCGGTAATATCTATGATCGGAATTATGAACTTTTGGCGAGAAGCGTCGACGCTTATTCGATCCATGTAATCCCCGTCAGCGGCCGTGATCCCCGCGCCGCTGCTGAACTGCTTGCTCCATATTTGGATATGAGCGCCGATGAGATCGAGACACTGCTCGTGGAAAACGACGCAAAGCAGAGAAACTTCTGGCTGGCCCGGAAGCTCAGCCTTGAGGCCGCCAATGCCATCCGCGAACTGAACATACCGGGAATTCGCCTGATTACAAGGCCGCAGCGGTTTTATCCCCAAGGCTCCCTTGCAGCGCACGTAATCGGCATCGCCGGCATCGACAACCAAGGCCTGGAAGGCATCGAATACCAATATGATGATCTGCTGAAAGGCACTCCAGGCACACTCAAGGTGGAGAAAGACGCTGTTCAGCGCCGGATTCCTGGCGGCCTGGAAGACATGGTGCCGCCTGTCAACGGCTGGGATTTGGTCCTTACCCTTGATGCGGCGGTTCAGTTCATTGCGGAAAAAGAACTGCAGTCCGCTGTCAGCGCATCAAAAAGCAGCGCCGGGATCATTTTAGTGATGGATCCCAACACAGGAGCCATTCTTGCCAATGCTGTCTATCCAACCTTTGATCCCAACAATTATCAGGCCTACCCTACGGCACACCGCCGCAATATCGCCGTCACCGATTTGTATGAGCCAGGTTCCACCTTTAAAATCTTCACTGCGGCTGCAGCCCTGGATCTGGGCATTGTAGACGCAAACCGTCAGTTTTACAGTGGCCCTTCATGGGACGTGGGCGGCGGCACTGTCCGCAGTTCGAACATCTACGGCAACAGAAACATCACATTCCTTGAAGCGATAGAACGCTCCGACAACATCGTTTTTGCCCAACTTTCGGTTGAGATGGGCCCGGAGCGGTTCTATCCATATTTGGCCGGATTTGGCTACGGCAAAAAAACCGGTGTTGATTTTCCCGGCGAGGCGGCAGGGATACTGCCGAAGCCGGGGCAAGTCGTATATGGGGAGACTCTTCGCTGGGCCAACATCGGTTTTGGCCAGGGGATAGCCGTAACTCCGCTCCAGCTGTTGACGGCTGTCAGTGCTGTCGCCAACGGCGGCAAACTGATGAAACCATATTATGTCGCGGAAATCAGGGATGAGTACGGCAAGATCATCAAACGGACAGAACCAGAAGTGGTGTCACAGCCTATCGCGTTTGAAACCAGCAAGATACTGACAGAATTCCTGATTTCTGCGGTGAACAACGGCTCGGGCAGCAGAGCCCGCATCATCGGCTTCGAAGTCGCAGGCAAGACCGGTACGGCTGAGGTGCCGGAACAGGGCGGTTACGGTGAAGAAAGGATTGCTTCGTTTGTTGGTTTTGCGCCGGCAGACAACCCCAGAGTCGCGGTACTGGTTGTCTTGTACCAGCCCCAGACAGAGGTCCGCTACGGCGGTGTGTTGGCGGCACCGGTGTTTCAAACAGTGACGGAAAAAGTCCTGGAGTATTTAGGTGTAACCCGCAGACAGGCGGCTGCGCAATCGTCGCAAATGGTCATTGTGCCAAATGTCCAGAATTATCCAGCGGCTGAGGCGGAAAAGATCCTTAAAGAAAACAAATTGACGGCGAATCCCTTGAATGAAGGCCAGATCGTCCGGGATCAGATCCCCAGCCCAGGCAGCCGCGTACTGCCGCAGACTGCGGTCAACTTGCTGTTTTATGAAGAAACAGAACCGATTATGGTCACAGTGCCCAACTTGATCGGCAAAAGCATGAGAGACGCATCGACACTAGTAAGTGAGATTGGGCTTCAGTTCCGGCCTAAAGGCAGTGGGATCGCGGTGCGCCAAAATCCGGCAGTAGGGGCGCGGGTGCCGATAGGTTCCGTAATTGAAGTGGAATTTCAGCCATAAGATTACAACAGCGAGTATCACAGGCCAGTAGGGGGAACCAGCATGGTGACTATATCGCAGCTGACAGCCAATCTGGATTGCGAGATAATCGGAAAAGACAAGGTCGTTTCCGGGCTTAGCTACGACTCCCGCCAGATCAAGCCCGGCGAACTCTTTTTTGCCATCCGGGGGTTCAAAACCGACGGCCATCTTTTTGTGAAGGAAGCGGCCGCCAAAGGAGCAGATGCAGTGGTTGTGGAACAGATTCAGGATTTGGATCCCAGCGTCACGCAGGTTCTTGTCCCGGATACGAGGGCGGCAATGGGCGAGATGGCCGCTGCATTCTTTGGACATCCCGCGCGGAGGCTCAGGGTGATCGGTGTTACCGGCACCAACGGCAAAACGACCACTACATATTTAATCAAGTCTGTGCTGGAACAAGCAGGCTTAAGCGTGGGACTAATCGGCACAATCCAGGTCATGATCGGCGGCAAAGCGGTTCCCGCCAAGCGCACCACTCCAGAGTCCCTGGATCTTCAGGCTCTCTTGGCCGAAATGGTGGCCCACAATCTCGATTGCGTGGTGATGGAAGTTTCGTCTCACGCTCTGGAACTTAACCGTACTGCCGGTTTGGAGTTCGATACGGCGGTGTTCACCAATCTGACCCAGGACCACCTGGATTTCCACCAAAGTCTTGAGGATTACTTCCAAGCCAAAGCCAAGCTGTTTGCCGGTTTGGGGAAAGCGTCTGTGAAAGCCGGCAAGGCTGCTGTGATCAATGTTGACGACCCCTTTGGTGTGAGGATGGGCATTTTAAGCTCAGCGCCGGTGTACAGTTATGGAGTCGAGCAGCCAGCACAGATTCGCGCCTGCGATATCCACATCACAAGTAAAGGCGTCAGATACCGCCTGCAGACTCCTTTTGGCGATGTGCCGCTTGATCTGGGCCTTACGGGGAGGTTCAATGTCTATAATACACTGGCCGCCAGCGGGGCCTGCCTTGCCGCCGGTGTTGATCTTGCCGACCTTAAGGCTGGCCTGGAGAAGGTGACCGGAGTGCCGGGACGGTTTGAGTTGGTGGACATGGGACAAGATTTCGCTGTGATAGTGGATTACGCGCATACACCCGACAGTTTGCGGAATGTGCTCAACACGGTCCGGGGGTTTGCGCAAAACCGGGTAATCACTGTCTTTGGCGCCGGCGGCGACCGGGATCGGGCCAAAAGGCCGCTGATGGGGCAGGCAGCGGCAGAGCTTAGTGATTATGTGATCCTCACCTCCGACAACCCCCGCAGCGAAGACCCGATGGTTATCTGCAGCGAGATTGAACAGGGCATGCTGCCTCTGGCAAGCCGCAAAGCGGGCTTTGATTACCATATTGAGCCAAACCGCGCCAGAGCTATTGAGATGGCGATCAAAATGGCTGAGGCGGGAGATGTGGTCGTGATAGCCGGAAAGGGCCACGAGACCTACCAAGAGTTTGCCGGCCATATCATCGACTTTGACGACCGCGCTGAAGCCCGGCGGGTTTTGAAGGAGTTATAAGCCATGTATCCATTGACGTTTGCTGAAGCTGCACGCGTTTTGGGCAAGCAATGCAGCGACCAGACGATAATTGAAAAAGTGATCATCGACAGCCGCCAGGCTGCAGCGGGAAGTCTGTTTTTTGCCCTGCCCGGCACGAAAACAGACGGGCATCACTTTGTCGGCGATGTGCTGGAGGCGGGTGGTTTCGCCGTGGTGAAACGAGGCTGGGGGCGGCACCAAAGGGTGATTGAGGTCGACGATCCCTTGCTTGCCCTGCAGGAACTAGCCAAGGCCCATCTGGCCAAAATCGGGGTTCCAGTTGTGGCGGTTACCGGCAGCAACGGCAAGACAACCACCAAAGACTTCACCGCCGCCGTGCTGGGAGCCAAGTACAACGTCTGGAAGACCCAGGGTAGTTACAACAATGAAATTGGTTTGCCGCTGACTATCTTGAGTATTGAACCTATGCACGAGGTACTGGTGCTGGAAATGGGCATGCGGGGGTTGGGCGAGATTAAGCGTCTGACCGAGATAGCGCCGCCGCAGGTTGCTGTGATCACAAACGTCTATCCGGTGCATCTGGAGCGTTTAGGCAGTATGGACAGAATTGCTGAGGCAAAGGCCGAAATCCTGATGGGCTTAAAGCCCGGCGGCACTGCTGTGTTGAATGGAGATGATGCTTACGTCCGCCGCCACGCGGCCAAAGCGAAGCATGTTTTGTTTTACGGCAAAGGCGTGAACAACCAACTCCGGGCGGAGAACATAACAGTTGACAGCCTCGGCAGGGTGGGCTATGACTTGAGGTGGAACGACCAGGTCTACCGGGTACAGCTTGCGGTTCCCGGTGTACACAATGTCTACAACAGCCTGGCGGCAGTCGGTGTGGGCATCCAGTTCGGTATTCCGATTTCCATCGCAATCGAAGCGCTGCCTGCGGCGGAGTTCAGCGGCATGCGCCTGGAAATCGAGCACTCCTCCGACGGTATGATGATCATCAATGATGCCTACAACGCCAGTCCCGCGTCCATGGAGGCGGCACTGGCGACCATGGTCCAGATCGCGGGACAGCGGCGCAAAGTGGCCATTCTCGGTGACATGTACGAATTGGGGCCAATTTCTGACTCCGCACATGAGCAGGTAGGCGTCTGGGCTGCACAAGCAGGTGATCTGTTGGTGTTTGTGGGCAAAAACGCGCATCTGATGAGCAAAGGTGCGCAATCGGCAGGATTTTCCCCCAGCAATATTAGAATATATTCAACAGTAGAGCAGCTGCTGTCAGAGCTTAACCAACTGGTCAGCAAAGAGGACTTGGTTCTGGTAAAGGCGTCGCGTGCGGCAGCGCTGGAGCAGGTAGTGGCTGCGTTAAAAGCGAGGTAAGATCAGTGGAGCAAACAGTGTATTCGCCTTTGTTTGGGGCCTTGACTGCCTTCGTTGTTGTCGTGCTGATAGGCCCAGGCATAATTCGTTATCTTACGAAGCTGAAATTTGGGCAAAACGTTCGTGTAGACGGGCCGCGAAGACACTTGCAAAAGGCGGGCACTCCCACCATGGGCGGCATTATGATTCTGATCGGTTTGGTGTTCGCCGCGCTGGTTTTGGGCAAGAACAGCTCTCATCTTTTGTTTGCTCTTTTCATAACCGCTGCCTACGGGGCTATCGGTTTCTTGGATGACTTGCTGATCATTGTCACCCGCAGTTCGTTGGGGCTTAAGGCAAGGCAGAAGCTGTTTGGGCAGATTTTTATCGCGGTGTTGGTCGCCCTTTACGCTCTGTCGAGAGATGACATCGGCACAGCTGTTCTGATACCGTTCACAGAAACCACCATCGAACTGCCGGTAGTGGTTTATGTGTTGTTGACCTTGGGTGTGATGTTGGGCACGACCAATGCTGTCAACTTGACTGACGGATTGGATGGATTGGCGGCGGGAGCGGTGGCCATCGCCGCAGCCAGCTATGGAGTGATTGGGTACTTGCTTGACAGTGTCGATCTTGCAGTTTTTGCCGGAAGCCTGGTTGGAGCCTGTCTGGGTTTTGTGTGGTTCAACAGCCATCCCGCCGCTGTTTTCATGGGAGACACGGGGGCTTTGGCACTCGGCGCCGCTTTGGGCATAACAGCTATCTTGACGCGAACACCGTTCCATTTGGCGATTGTCGGCGGCCTGTTTGTGATTGAGACATTGTCTGACATTATTCAAGTGGTCTATTTCCGGCTGACAAAGGGCAAGCGGTTTTTCAAAATGGCGCCTCTCCATCACCATTTCGAACTTTCCGGGTGGGAGGAACCGAAGATAGTCGCCCGCTTTTGGCTGATCGGATTATTTTTTGCTTTGTTGGGGTTGTTGGCAGTCCTCTAATCGAATATAGATTAGGGGAGGAGGCGTTTTCTGTGGCACTGTTCACGAGAGAGGGAAAAATCGATCTGATTGTCTTTACTGCTGTGATTGCACTGCTCAGCATCGGGCTGATCATGGTCTACAGTGCTTCCTCTGTGATGGGGATCAACGATTTCCGCGATCCGCACTATTATGTAAGGCGGCAGACTATGTGGGCCGTAATCGGCCTTCTGTTGATGTTCGCTGCCGCCAATGTGGACTATCACGTCTATCAGTACCTGGCGCTTCCGGGCTTGCTGGCCGCGGTCGCGCTGTTGGCTTTGGTGCTGGTGATCGGGGAAGATATCAGCGGCGCCAAACGTTGGATTGATTTGGGCATCATCAACCTCCAGCCTTCTGAGGTCGCCAAACTGGCAATGGTCAACTATACCGCTGTTTATATCGCCACAAAAAGAGAACGGATCCGCCGCTTTTTCACAGGGCTCCTGCCGCTGTTGGTGATTCTGGGCATTCAGTGCGCGTTGATTATCAAGGAGCCCGATTTCGGCACGGCGGTAACCCTGGCGTTCACTGTAGTGATCGTCTTGTTTGCCGGCGGTGCCCATTTGGGGCAGTTGTCCGCCCTCGGCTGCCTGACCATCCCCGGGGTTTATTATCTGATCAAGTTCGAGCCCTACCGGATAAAGCGCTGGATGGCATTTCTCGACCCCTGGGCGGATCCCACCGGGGCCGGCTGGAATGTGATTCAGTCGCTGACCGCCATCGGCTCCGGCGGGTTTTTTGGCCTTGGCTTGGGCAACAGCAGACAAAAATTCTCTTACCTGCCTGAGCACCACACTGACTTTATATTTGCCATTCTTTGCGAGGAATTGGGATTCATTGGCGGTGTACTGGTTTTGCTCTTGTTCTTTGTAATTGCCTGGCGTGGCCTTAGGATAGCCCTAAACGCGCCTGATTTGTTCGGGAGCCTGCTGGCTATCGGCCTGACTGCAACCATCGGTTTTCAAGCGCTGCTGAACATAGGGGTGGTTACCGGGTCGCTCCCCGTGACCGGTATTACACTGCCGTTTATCAGCTACGGAGGCTCTTCGCTCCTGATCAGCCTGGCCAGTGTCGGCGTATTGCTGAACATCTCTCGGCAAAACCGTTCGTAGATTTGTTCAGGCATCCTTTCACCAATTTCTAGCACCTGCATACTATAGTCAGTGCTGGAGAAGCACTGACGAGGTGATGGGATGCGAAAGGTGTTGATCGAAGGCGGGTACCCTTTGAGAGGCGTGATCCGTGTCAGTGGAGCAAAGAATGCCGTGTTGAAACTCATGGCCGCATCACTGCTTGGCAAAGGCCGTTTTGTCATTCATGACGTTCCTGAGATCAAGGACGTCTTTACCATGATCGGCGTGCTTGAGGCGTTAGGTGTCGAAGCACGGTACGAGAACTCCACATTAAGCCTGAATATTGATGAAATCCATGGAGAGCCGCCCTCCGAACTGGTGCGGGAAATGAGGGCGTCGATTCAGGTGATGGGGCCGCTTTTGGCGCGGTTGGGAAGAGTGCGGATCGCAAAACCGGGCGGCTGTGCCATCGGTGATCGCCCCATTGATCTACATTTGAAAAACCTGGAGCGCTTGGGAGCAGTGATAGACGAAAGGCACGGATTTATCAACGCATACTGCTCCAAGCTGGTTGGACAAGAAATCTCCCTGGATTTCCCAAGTGTCGGCGCCACAGAAAACATCATGATGGCCGCCACTTTGGCCAAAGGGCGGACTGTGATACACAATGCGGCCAGAGAGCCGGAAATTGTGGATGTGCAGAACTTCCTCAATCAGATGGGGGCCAAGGTAAGCGGGGCTGGCACGAGCGAAATAGTGATCGAGGGCGTTGACGAGGAGCACTTGGGCAGTGCCGAGTACACGGTGATTCCTGACCGAATTGAGGCAGGGACATACCTGATCGCCGCCGCCATGACCCGCGGTAAGGTTAGGCTGGAAAACGTGATACCCCAGCATATGCAAGTCCTCTTGAGCAAGCTGGAGGAAACAAACGCCCATTTGAGCATCGAGTCGAATTCGATTGTAATTGAGGGCGGAAGGAATATTCAGCCGGCCAATATCATCACTCTGCCTTACCCGGGTTTTGCCACCGATCTACAGCCTCAGTTCATGAGCCTGGTAACACTGGCGCAAGGAAGCAGTGTTATCAAGGAAACGATCTATTCCCACCGGTTCGGTCATGTGGAAGAACTGCGGCGGATGGGGGCGGACATTCAGCTGGACTCTAATTCGGCGGTGGTCCGGGGCGTCAAACAGCTGTCGGGAGCATCGGTACGGGCAATGGATCTGAGGGCTGGAGCGGCGCTGGTGATCGCCGGCCTGGCGGCGCACGGCACGACCGAGGTTTCAGGGATCGAACATATCATGCGCGGCTATGAGAAAATGATCTCTAAGCTTAAGGCGGTTGGGGCCAGGATTGTTCAAGTCGACTAATTTACAGGCTGGAGAAGGAGAGACAGATGCAGCGTAGAATAATATCTATCATTGTTATCATCATAGTTTTGGCCGCATACGCTTTCTTGAATTCCAGCTATTTTACCCTTGACGAGCTGGAATGGGTGGGGCTCAAGTATCTGTCCCCGGGCGATCTGATCGATGCGGCAGAGCTGCCTAGTGGGAATGTGTTCAGAATCGACAAACAGGCACTGCAAGCATCAATAAGTGCCCATGTGTGGGTAAAGACAGCGTATGTCAACTGGAGTTGGCCCAATCACCTGACAGTACACGTCTCTGAACGACAGCCTGTAGCTGTGATTGTCAGCCGCGACAGTTTCCTTTTGCTGGACAGCGAAGGTGTGCTGCTGCCGCCGCCTCGCGGGTTCAGCTACGGCTCGCTGCCGCTGGTAACCAATGTGGACTTGGAAGCGAGCGAGCAGCTGATCTCCGCGGCCCGGCTGTTGTCGAGGCTGCCTGCGAGCCTGTATGACAATGTTTCCGAGTGGAACAGCGGTGAACAAACGCTGATCACCAGATCCGGAACGCAAATACTGTTCGGCAGCCTGCGTGAGCTTGATCGCAAAGTGGCTGCTTTGGAGGCGCTCTTGGAGGAACTGGCCAGGAAGAACACAGCCCCCAAGAAAATAGACTTGCGAATAGTCAACAGTCCGGTGATTGTTGAGTAAAAAGGAAATTGTTAGGTTTATGTGGAACTAACATATGTAGGTTCGGGTGGTTTCGAAATTGCATGAGTGTGATACTTGTGGAGCAGAGAAGGGGGATCTTATGTTCGAGTTTGAGCTTGATGGCAGCCAGTTTGCCAATATAAAAGTAGTCGGTGTGGGGGGAGGCGGCAACAATGCTGTCAACCGCATGATTCACGCCAATCTCCAGGGAGTGCACTTCATCGCCATGAATACAGACGCGCAGGCACTGCAGCTCTCTGAAGCCCCTGACAAGATTCAACTTGGTGAAAAGCTGACCAAAGGCTTGGGCGCAGGTTCCAATCCTGAAATCGGTCAGCGTTCCGCGGAGGAAAGCCGGGAAGCGATCCGGTCGGTCCTAGCCGGTTCTGATATGGTGTTTATCACCGCCGGCATGGGAGGAGGGACAGGAACTGGGGCTGCGCCAATTATCGCCGAAATAGCCAAGGAAGAATGCTCCGCCTTGACGGTGGGTGTTGTCACGAAACCTTTTGCCTTCGAGGGCAAAAGACGTCAGCTGCAGGCGGAAAAAGGCATTGAGATGCTGAAGGCGAAAGTTGATACCTTGATCACCATCCCCAATGACAGGCTTTTGCAGGTAGTCGATAAAAGAACAAGTATCCTGGATGCGTTCAAAATGGCCGATGATGTTCTGCGCCAAGGTGTCCAAGGCATTTCCGACCTGATTACCATACCCGGTTTAATCAACCTGGATTTTGCTGACGTGCGGGCGATTATGACCAATGCCGGCTCAGCATTGATGGGTATCGGACAAGCTTCCGGCGATGACCGGGCTGTCCAGGCTGCCAAGCAAGCGATCTCCAGTCCCCTGTTGGAATCGTCGATCAAGGGAGCCAAGGGAATTCTGCTCAGCTTGTCCGGCAGTTCCAACCTGAGCCTGTTCGAAGTGAATGAAGCCGCCGGAATTGTGGCCGAGACTGCGGACCCGGATGCCAACATTATCTTCGGGGCCGTTATCAACGAAGATCTGCAGGATCAGCTGATCGTCACTGTGATTGCCACTGGTTTCGAGTTGACGGAACGCCTGAGCAAACCCCCCGAGCTTGAGCTAGAGCTTAAGCCGTTCACAAGCGAAGATTTGGACATTCCGGCATTTTTGAGGCGCAAATAATGCCAACAGACAAAGAGAGGCTGCGGCCTCTCTTTTTTTTAACCGAGTTTTTTAATCTCACGCTGCAGTTTTTTTAGGATTTTCTTTTCCAAGCGAGAGATGTATGATTGGGAAATTCCCAGAAGATCCGCCACTTCCCGCTGTGTTTTCTCCACTCCGTTGTTCAGCCCGAAGCGGAGTTCCATTATCTTCTTCTCTCTCCCGGACAGTTTTTGCATGGCTTGCTTGAGCAGTGCCTTGTCCACTTCCTCCTCTATGTGTTTCACCACATCGCTTTCGCTCCCGACTACATCCGCCAGTACCAGTTCATTTCCGTCCCAATCGATATTCAGCGGCTCATCAAAAGAGACTTCTGCCCGAATCTTGCTTGTTCGGCGCAAGTACATCAGTATTTCATTCTCTATGCACCGAGAGGCATAGGTCGCCAGTTTGATGTTCTTATCAGGATCAAAGGTGTTAACGGCCTTAATCAAGCCGATCGTGCCGATGGAGACCAGATCTTCGATGTAGATGCCGGTGTTTTCGAACTTGCGGGCGATATAAACCACAAGCCTCAGATTGTGCTCGATGAGGGGAGACTTTACCTGCATGTCGCCCTGCCGCAGTTTGTTCAACAACTCACTCTCTTCAGCGGCAGTGAGTGGGGGCGGCAAGACTTCGCTGCTGCCCACATAGTGAACGGGAGGCGCGATGCGAAAGCTTGTGAGTATTCTGATCACAAAAAGCCTGATCTTAAGCCTCATGTTCAGATCGAGCCGCATGGCTGGTTTCCCCTCCTTGAAGTGGTTTTTCCGGTGACGTCAGCTGCGCTGGCTCTTCCAGCAGCTCCGGAGGGAGCAGGGCTTGGTATTCGCCGCTGGGATCCAGCTGGTGACCGTAGATAGCGATCAGCGCATTACTGATCGGCAGTTCTTCTTTCTGCTGCCGAATTATGATTTGATCCGGTTTGAACGCGACCAGTACTCCCGATTGGGCGCCTATCGACTGAAAGGGAACAATGCGCAGCCGAACCGCAAGAGAGGTATCGGCATAGTCGGAAACGGCGCCAAGGTTGCCTGAACAAAGTTCTTGAATAAAAGCGGCTGTTTGAGGGTCAAATAATGGCAGGAGAGCGCTCTGTTCGGCGACGATTACCGGCTGCGCAGTCAAGGGATCTCTCAGATGGTTGCCTGTGTCAATAAGTGCGTTAAGCCGCACTTCCCGTTCTCTGAACAAAATTGAAACAGGCAGCTGATAAAAACGCTGATAGATCCTTTTTTGGACAATGCCCCATCCCAGTTCGGCGATGATCAGAGTCACCGCGATGGAGACAAGGACACCTATGGTCGATTGTGGATTAGCCTCTGTTCCAAACAAGTAAGCCGCCGCCATACCGGCTCCGGCGCTTATAAACCCTATGCCGTAAAAATAGGCCAGGATCCTTAACAATTTGCTTCTGCCCGCCGGATAGAAAGTCACCAGTACCATGAGTATTGACACAACGAGCAATGTCGGGAAGAAACGCAGCAAACCGTAGAAAGGGATCAAACTGTAGCTCGACAGCAGAAAAAGCAGGTGATGCAGTGTCCCGATCGAGGCTCCCAGTGCCAACCGGAGCCGAGTGGTGCGGGAGCGGGTGGCCTCGGCGGCTGCCCAAAGCAGGATGAATTCGAAGAAGAAGTTGGCCGCCAGCCGCAGAATCAGTGCATCAAGATAGATGATGTGCCCGGGCATCTGATCCCTCCTTTGGTTTTGATCTATACGGGAATATTTGTAGGTGGATCCGTCTTTTCCTTCTTTGTCCGGGAACATTTGCCAGAGCCCGGCGAAGCGGTATAGAAGCGCAAAATCTTGGCTATACTGATTTTGTAACGCCCATGTAAGGGGAGGTCCGTATGAACAAGGTAGAGATCTGCGGTGTGAATACCTCCAAACTCCCTGTGCTGAGCAACAAAAGGATGCGGGAACTCCTGGTCAGAATCGGCCAAGGAGACCGTTCAGCCCGGGAAGAGATGGTTCAGGGCAATTTGAGGCTGGTGCTCAGTGTGATCCAGCGGTTCAACAACCGCGGTGAATATGTCGACGATCTGTTTCAAGTAGGCTGCATCGGTTTGATGAAAGCCATCGACAATTTCGATCTCAGCCAAAATGTCAAGTTCTCGACTTATGCAGTGCCGATGATTATCGGTGAGATCAGAAGATACCTGAGGGACAACAATCCGATCAGGGTAAGCCGCTCCTTGCGGGATATTGCCTATAAAGCCCTTCAGGTGCGAGACACCTTGGCGAACAAGCATGCCCAAGAGCCTACGATCAGCCAGATCGCAGAAGAACTGCAGATTCCCCGGGAGGATATCGTGTTCGCCCTCGATGCAATCCAAGAGCCAATATCATTGTTTGAACCAATTTATCATGACGGCGGCGATCCGATTTTTGTGATGGACCAGATTCGTGATGAGAAAAACACAGACGGAAACTGGATTGAAGGAGTGTCGATCAAAGAAGGGATGGAGAGGCTGAGCGAGAGAGAGAAACTGATTCTGACCATGCGTTTCTTTGACGGCCGGACTCAGATGGAAGTCGCGGAAGAAATCGGTATCTCCCAAGCTCAGGTGTCACGGTTGGAAAAGGCGGCGCTCAAGCATTTGAGGCGCTTTCTGGCCACATCATGAAGGAGGTTTGGTTATGATTCCAAAAAGGATCTCAACCCGGGTCACAGTCTGCATGATGATCGCGGCGCTGGCGGCGGCTGGATGTTGGTTTGGCATTACGATCAGCAATCCCGCCGAGATTCACGCCTACAGTGGAACCAACCTTGTTAGGCTGCATGTGATTGCCAACAGCAACAGCCCCGACGATCAGGACCTGAAGCTGAAAGTGAGAGATGCGATCCTCGCAGAGACAAAAGGCCTGTTCCAGGAGGCTGGCAGCCAGGTTGAAGCCCTGCGGCTGATTGTTGACCATTGGCATACTATCGAAAGAGCGGCTTTGGCCGCTATTACCCATGCTGGGTATGATTATGGAATCCGCCTGGAACTTGGATCTTTTCCCTTTCCCGATAGGGAGTATGGGACGATTCATTTGCCTGCGGGGGAGTATGAAGCCCTGCGGGTGATAATTGGCGCCGGCAAAGGCGATAATTGGTGGTGTGTGCTGTTCCCACCCCTCTGCTATGTGGAAACATCGGCGGCCAATCCGGGCTCGGACGGAGTGATTACACCTGCGCCGCATCTTGAAGAAGGAGAGATTCAGATTCGTTCCAGGCTCTGGGAACGGCTGCGGCGCAGTAAAGCAGTGGAGCGGTTCGAAGCGTGGTTGGCGGCGAACTTCCCATCCACTCGGCAGTTGGCAGTGCCTCTGATCAAATCCAAGTAATAAGACCTGTTTAAGTCAATGGATGCGGAAACGGCAGCGGCCGTTTCTTTTTTTGTGCCGCCGCATATACATACAGTGAGAACGTCGGGAGGGAACACCGTGTACATTAAAACTAGCGAGCTGGGGCGCCTTGAGGTGATCAACATCGAGGACGGCCGGTTTTTGGGCCATGTGTGTGACGTTGACCTTGATCCAGACACGGGTGAACTACGTTTTTTAGTGGTGGAGCGGCCTGAACAAGGCCTTTACCGCTTTTTCCGCCGAGATGATCTGGAGATTCGGTGGCAGGACGTGGTGCTGATTGGTGTGGATGTGATCCTGGTCCGTACAAAGCTGGACACGGCTCCAAACTACAGGGCATGGCAGAGAGTGCGATAATGATGTATAATATACTTAAATATGGAACCTGAGGTGGAGCTATGCGGTGCCCTTTTTGTTTTCACAAGGAAAGTAAAGTATTGGATTCACGGGCCACAGAAGAAGGGGCGTCAATCCGGCGCAGGCGGGAATGCACCAAGTGCAGCCGCCGCTTTACCACATATGAACGGCTGGATGAAGTTCCGTTCATGGTTGTCAAAAAAGACGGAAGGCGCGAGCCTTTCAACCGGAACAAGATCCTCAACGGTGTTTTGCGGGCGTGTGAAAAACGGCCGATTTCTCTTGATGCGATCGAAGCGATGATTGACGAGATCGAAAGAGATGTGCGCAACAAGACGGATCGGGAGATATCGTCGGAACAAATCGGTGAAATCGTCATGGAACGCTTAAAAAGGCTTGACGAGGTTGCTTATGTGCGTTTCGCCTCTGTCTACCGGCAGTTTAAAGATATCAACAGTTTCATGATGGAACTACAGCAGCTGCTCAAAGGAGACTGAACATGCGGAAGGAGCGCGGCCTGGCCGGATTGTGGCAAGTTCCGGGCTGGGAAAAATACGACTGGCTTTGCCATGGGTTTACCACCACATCTTTTGGAAACCTGGCGCTGCATGTGGGTGATGGCGCGGATCAAGTGATCGCCAGACGCAGGCAATTGGCAGACTTTTTAGGATTTTCTTTGGCCAGCTGGGTTTGCGCCAACCAAATCCATGAGACCAAGATTGTCAAGATCAGCGGGGCCCACAGAGGCAGCGGCGCTTGTGATCTGGAGTCAGCCTTGCCCGGTACAGACGGACTGATCACTGATGAGCCTGGGGTTCTGCTTGCTTGTTTTTTCGCCGACTGTGTCCCCTTGTTCTTTGTGGTTCCGGAACGGAGAATCATCGGCGTTGCCCATGCTGGGTGGCGGGGCACGGTGGCGCAGATCGCCTCGAAAATGGTGGAAGCGATCATCTCTAACTATCAGGTCAGCCCAGGCCAAATCCAGGCGGCTGTCGGCCCCTCGATCGGCAAGTGCTGCTACCGGGTGGGGCCCGATGTGGCCGCACAGTTTCCAGAGGAAACGGTTGAACGGCGGGAGGAAGGCATCCACCTTGATCTGAAACTGGCTAACTTGCTGCAGTTGGAAGCGGGCGGTGTGGACCACAGCCGTGTTTACTGCACTGATATTTGCACCTGCTGCTCAGAGCAGTTTTATTCATACCGCCGCAGCGGCAGCCAAGCCGGCAGGATGGCGGCGGTAATCGGCATTAATCACGTGCCGAAGTGAATTTCAGCAGGTTATTGATGCTCTTTCGTCGAACAGATTACTGGGGTGGTTGACCTTGAGGCCGATGAATTCAAGACAGCATGAGATATTGGGCATTATCTTGTTTTCTCTGGCGATATTGGCATTGATCAGCCTGTATGTCGACGCGACAGGTTGGGTTGGGCTTAAGCTGCGCAGTTGGCTGAGCATAGCCTTCGGTCAGTTGGCGGTCTTATTTGCAGCGCTGCTTATGATCCTGGCCCTCAATCTATTTTTGGGCAGGCCGTGGCCGCTGCGTTTGAAGCGGCTGTTGGGCTGTCTCTTTCTGTTAAGCAGTTTATTCGCTTTCTACCACATGGTGGTGGTTTACAAAGGGTATCAGCTGCCTCCGGCCATGAGCGAAGAAATCCGCATCGCCAAAATGGGCGTTGGCTCAGGAGTTGTCGGTGCGTTTCTGATGGTTTTGTCTTTGTCCGCTTTTGGCCGAGTCGGCAGCTATATTGTTTTGGGTGGACTAGGCCTAGTCGGCATCATTCTGGTTTTTGACATTTCGATTCTGGGCATCGCCGGCAGCCTTTGGAAATTTGTCTTCGGCCTGTTCCGGGACGGAATTGGGGCAGTAGTGGACTTGTTCAAGGACATGGCCCACAAATTGAGGGAAGCGCGGGAGCGCCGGGCTCGCCTTCGTATGGAAGCAGCCGCACCGGATCCACCAGCGAAAAAAAGCCTGAAAGCAGCCGCCCGCACGAAAAAAAAGACCAAAGCGGCAAAGGAACATGAGCCGCAAACGGCATCCGAAGCACAGGTTGCGGAACAAGCCGATGCTTTGGACGAAATCATAGAGACTTCCGGTGTGCAGAGTGAACGGGAATTGGCAGTCGAAGCGGGTGGTGAAGGGTTTACAGTACTTGATCCACCTCAGAAAGTTTACCAGCTGCCGCCCGTCTATTTGCTGAAAAAAAGCCCTGCGGCAGGAAAACGTCAAGGTGAGCATCACCAGCAGCTTCTAGAAGAAACGTTCGCCAATTTCGGCATTGACGCAAAGGTGGTCAACATATGTCAAGGGCCGGTGGTAACCCGCTATGAGCTGCAGATCGGTCCCGGGATCAAAGTCAGCAGGATTACCAGCCTCGCAGACGACATCGCTTTGGCTTTGGCAGCTACAGGCGTCAGAATTGAGGCGCCGGTCCCAGGGAAATCAGTAGTGGGCATCGAAGTGCCCAACCGGGAAACACAGTTAGTAAGGCTGCGCGATGTGCTGGAGCACCCGGACTACGCCAGCTACAGCTCAAAAGTCGCTTTGGCGTTGGGTAAAGATATTGCCGGCAATCCAGTCATCGGCGATTTGTGCAAATGGCTGCATTTGCTGATCGCGGGGGCGACCGGCTCCGGCAAGAGTGTCTGCTTGAATTCGATTATCGTCAGTTTGCTGTACCGGGCTACTCCTGACGAAGTCAAGCTGCTGTTGATCGATCCAAAGCGAGTGGAATTGTCTGCTTTTGACGGTATTCCGCATCTGATTTCGCCAGTGGTGACAGACCCGAAGAAAGCTGCCTCCGCCCTTCGCTGGGCTGTGGCGGAGATGGAACGGCGTTATAAGCTTTTCGCCGATATTCATGTCAAGAATATCGAATCATATTATGAGCTGCTCAAGACTCAGCAAAAGACGCCTGAAGGTGAAGAGCCGGTCTTGGAGCCGCTGCCGTATGTTGTGATCATTGTCGATGAACTGGCTGACTTGATGATGGTCGCCGCCGCCGAGGTGGAAGATGCTATCTGCCGCCTGGCTCAAACAGCGCGTGCTGCAGGCATGTATTTGATCATTGCCACACAAAGGCCTTCGGTGGATGTGATTACAGGCTTGATCAAGGCTAATGTTCCTTCGCGGGTTTCCTTCGCTGTGTCGTCGCAGGTAGACTCCAGGACGATCCTGGACATGTCTGGAGCTGAACGTCTGATCGGCAAAGGCGACATGCTGTATTACCCATTGGGCGCCGCCAAGCCGATGCGGGCTCAAGCCGCCTATGTTTCCGATCGGGAAGTCGAGGCTGTGGTCCAGTTCTGGAAAAAGCATGGCGAACCGGATTATGTGGATGTGACTGAGGATAAGCAGAACCTGGTCCGTGACGGCGAAGACACTGACGAACTGCTGGAGGACGCTATCCGGCTGGTGGTGGAAACAGGACAAGCATCCATATCCATGCTGCAGCGTAGGTTCCGCATCGGGTACAGCCGGGCGGCCCGGTTAATCGACATGATGGAGGTCAGATCCATAGTCGGGCCATATCAGGGGAGCAAACCAAGGGAAGTATTAGTCGATCGCGAGAGTTTAGACATATGAGGTGACAGCCATGAGAGAGCTGGGTATTTTTCTGCGGCAGGCCAGAGAAGAAAGGCAGATGACTCTTGCGGAAGCTGCGGACAGGACCAAGATCCGGCAGGCCTATCTGGAAGCGATTGAAGCAGGTGATTTGAGTTCACTTCCGGAGGATCCGGTGTATGTGCGCGGATTTGTCCGGATTTATGCCAAAGTGCTGGGCATTGATCCGGATCTGGCTGCGAAAATGTTTGACGAAGGCAAGGTTCCGCAAGAGGAACCAATCGCCGAATACCGTTCAGACAGCAGTCAGCGTCAGTCGGTCCTGGAAAAGCGCCGGGCGCTCCGGCGCAAACGCAGGATTAGATTTGCCATTTTTGTGGCTGTGATTGCCGCGGCGATTGCAGCCTATTGTTACTACTACTATTACTTGCGTTAAAGGGGCGTGGCCATGGCAAACAGGTTGAAGTGGTTTGTTGTGATGTTGTTGGCCGCCGCCGTGATCGCCGCCGCAGCCGGCAGCCGTTTTTTCACCGATTGGCTCTGGTTCGAATCCCTTGGCTACGCGGGGCTCTTCACTGGAAGACTTATGTGGCTGTGGGGCTTGAGGGTCGGCAGTTGGCTTTGTTTTGCGTTGGTTATGTTCATAAATCTCCTGATTGTCAAGCCAGCGGTTCAGCAGGCTCTGTGGAGGTTTTACACCATAGGTCAGCGTGTTAAAGCCAGACATCTGACGCTGACAGCTTTTCTGATCAGCATCATCTTCGGCCTGCTGTACTCATCTGGGTTGAGCGGCTATTATTTTGAGATCGCCCAGTTTTTTAACAGCAGTGAGTTCGGCGTCACAGATCCGATCTTTGGCAAAGACATTGGGTTTTATTTCTTTAAACTGCCTGTCTATCAGCTGCTGAACAGCGCCTTGGCGGCAGCACTGTTTCTGGTTGTCGTAGTTTGCGCAGCACTGTACTTCGTTTCAGGGCATATTCGGCTGGAAAACCACAGGCCGCGGGTCACAGCGCGGGCTCTCAAGCATCTATCAGTGCTTGTTGGCCTTTTGCTGCTGACAAAATCGGCCTCTTACCACCTGCAGGCATATCAGCTGCTTTACAGCGTAGGCGGGGTTGTGTTCGGCGCCGGCTATACCGATGTGAATGTGCGTTTGGCAGCGCTCAGAGTGCTGATGGTTCTGGCAGCCGCTGCAGGCCTGATGCTCGCCGCCGGTATGCATCGGTTTCGCAAGACGATGATTGGCACACTGGCCCTGTGGTTGGCAGCCAGTTTCGTGGGGGGAGTGGCAGCGCCGTTTGTAGTGCAGCAGTGGCTGGTTGCGCCTAACGAATTTACCCGCGAGAGGCCTTATATTGAACACCATATCCAGATGACGCGCTTGGCCTATGCGGTCGACGGCTTCCAGGAATTGGGGTTCAGCGGCGCCAAGGATCTGACCAAGGAGGATCTTCAGGCCAACCAGAGCACCATCCGCAACATCAGACTGTGGGATCCTCGTTTGATCCTTCAGACTTACCGCCAACTGCAGGAGATGCGGCCTTATTATGTGTTCAACGACGCCGATGTGGGGCGGTATTGGGTTGACGGTGAATACAGAGAAGTGCTGCTTGCCGCTAGGGAGTTGGATGTGAGCCTGACGCAGAACCGGAACTGGATCAATGATCATCTGCAGTACACCCACGGATACGGGGTTGTGGTAAGCCCGGTGAGTGAAGTCTCGAGGCAGCAGCTCCCGGAATTCTGGGTAGCGGATATTCCGCCCAGGGGCAAACCCGATCTTGAGATTGTGGAACCCCGCATCTACTACGGGGAGCGCACCAATACCTACGCTATCGTCAACACTTTGATTGACGAATTCGATTACCCGGCCGGCGAGGGCAATGCTTATTACACTTACCAAGGCGAGGGAGGCGTAAAGCTTGCTTCCCTGCTGCGGCGATTCGCTTTTGCTGTTCGTTTGGGCACGACTAGAATACTGCTTTCCAGCGACATTACCAGTGAGAGCAGAATCCTGCTGTACCGGAATATCAGGGAAAGAGTGCAAAAGCTGGCTCCATTCCTCCGCTATGACCAGGATCCTTATATTGTCATCGGCGGCGACGGCCGGTTGTATTGGATCATTGATGCCTACACGGCCAGTTTCCGTTTTCCATATGCCCAGCCAACCAGTTGGGGCAATTACATTCGCAATTCGGTCAAAGTTGTGATCGATGCTTATAATGGTTTTGTCGACTTTTATCAAATCGAACCGGATCCGATCCTGGAAACTTATGCTAAAATCTTTCCGGGATGGCTAAAACCATTGAGTGAAATGCCGGAGACACTCCGGGAGCACCTGCGTTATCCGGAAGACTTGTTCGCTCTCCAGGCAAGAATCTACGGCACATACCACATGACTGATCCCCGCATCTTTTACAACCGCGAGGATGTGTGGGTTTTGGCTAACGAAATCTATGCGGAAAAAGAGCAGCCGGTCGATCCTTACTATGTGATGATGCAGCTGCCCGATTCCGATGTGCCAGAGCTGATTCTGATGCTGCCTTACACACCTATAAGGCGCAGCAACCTCATTGCCTGGCTGGCAGCCCGCAACGATGGTGAGCATTATGGGCAAGTTCTGGTCTACCGCTTCCCAAAAGACAGTCTCACCTTGGGCCCGGCGCAGATCGACGCCACCATCGATCAAGATTCTGATATATCACAAATGCTGAGCTTGTGGGGGCAAAGAGGCAGCCAAGTCATTAGAGGCAACCTGCTGGTCTTGCCTGTAGCCGGTTCACTGCTGTATGTCGAGCCCTTGTTTCTGCAGTCTGAGCAGAGCAGTATGCCGCAGCTTCAGCGGGTTATAGTGGCGTACAAAGACCAGCTTGTGATGGAAGAGAGCATGGCCGAAGCCCTAAACCGGATTTTTGACAGCGCTCTCGGCTCGTTCAAGCCGGTTGAACAGGAGATTACGCCTGAAGAAGGCAGTCATCCGGGGCGATATGCCTACGAACTGTATCAACAGGCGGAGCAGGCTCTGCGGGATGGAGACTTTGCAGGTTTTGGCGAGGCATGGAGCCAGTTGGAGTCGGTTCTTAGGCGATTAATCGAAGAATAATTGGTACTTCCTTCCGCATATATTTTCTGCGGAAGGGGGTATCCAGTGTGGCAAGAATTCGGAGAAAAGAGAAAAGTGGACCTGGATTGCTGTTTGTACTTGTAACGTTGGTGGTGGTGGCTGTTGTCGGTGCCAGATTCTTCGGGTTTTATCCCGGTGGGGAGAAAGAGCAAGTGCCGCAGCCGCCGTCGTTTGATGAGGATTCAGGCACACCGCCGCCATCAGTGCCGCAGATTCCCAAGGTTTTGGTTCTCCACAGTCACACCACAGAGAACTACCAACCTAAAGACAGCCATCAGCAGGACGGCGAACCAGGCGACGTGGTCCAAGTAGGCAGAGTGTTTGTCCAGGCTTTGATGGAAAAGGGCATAGCGGCGGTCCATGATCAGACAATCCACGATCGCCCGCGGTACAGCGAGGCTTTCATCAACTCCGCGAAGGTGATTGAAAGAGCGCTTGCGGAGAACAACCAGATTCAGATGGTGCTGGACATCCACCGCGATGGATTGCAGGATAAGCCCGAAGGATACACGACAGTGGAGATCAACGGGGAAAAAGTGGCCAAGATTCTGTTTATCATCGGCGATCAAGATAACAAGCTTGTGGAAGCGAACATGGCGTTCGCCAAGAGAATCAGTGATGCGCTCGAAGCCAAATATCCCGGGGTTTCCAGAGGTGTGCGGGTTTTCAAGTCGGACTACAGCGGTGATCTTCATCCCAACAGCGTGATGGTGGTGATAGGGGATTGGAAGGGCAACACCCTCGAGGAAGCCACCCGAAGTGCTCTGCTGTTGGCTGAGGTTGTCGCGCCGTTGATCAAATAGCGGCGTCTCTGCACCCGGCTCATATTTTGTCAAGATCTGGGAAAAATTACAGCATAGGGCACCTCGCAGCAAAGGAGTGAGAAAGGGATGAACCAACGGATCCATTTTATCGGCATCGGGGGTACCGGTATGGGCCCTTTGGCAAAGATATTCCTGGAAATGGGCTGGCAGGTCAGCGGCTCAGACCTGAAAATGTCGGAAACAACCGAATATCTTGAGCGGCTGGGGGCCAGGATTTCCTTAGGGCACAAGGCAGAGCATATTGACGGTGCCGCGCACGTTGTTTTTTCTTCCGCCATTCCCAAAGATAATCCTGAATACGCAGCGGCCTTGGAACGCAATTTGCACTTATACCACCGGTCGGAGTTGGTGGCGAAGCTGCTCAACGACGGCCGCGGAGTTGCTGTCGGCGGCGCCCACGGTAAGTCCACAACCACGTCCATGATTGCCTGGGTGCTGGAACGGGCAGGACTGGATCCCACTGTTTTGATCGGAGCGCATTTTGAGCCATTCGGGCCTGGCGCCAAACACGGGCGCGGAGAAGTGGTAGTGGCCGAAGCAGATGAATCGGACCGCAGTTTTTTGCGTTATCATCCGGAAATCGCCGTTGTCACCTGTATCGAACCGGATCATTTGGAAAACTACAATGGGAACTTCAGCGAACTGGTCGATACTTACCGGCAGTTTTTGGCGAATGTCAAACCTGGTGGAGTCCAAGTCTTGGGCATAGATGATCAAAAAGTCCGGGAAATCGCGCCTGAGTTTCCTCAGGCAGTGACCTATGGCTTTTCAGAGGATGCTCATTGGCATGCCAGGATTCTGTCCATCAGGCCGAATAAGACACATTTTGCGCTGTATAACAACGGATCCGAATATGGTGATTTCACGCTTAAAGTTCCCGGAAGGCTTTATGTCAGCAATGCCTGTGCGGCGATAGTTGTCTGCGACCGACTGGGATTGACCAGCGAGGCCATTGGAAGGCACCTGGCAGAGTTTTCCGGGGCACAGCGCCGCTTTCAAGTCATCTGCGAAACAGATCAGGGTATCACTATTGTTGATGACTATGCTCATCATCCGACTGAAATTGCGGCAACACTGAAGGCGGCCAGGGAGGGGTGGAACAAGCGGGTGATCGCCGTTTTTCAGCCTCACCGCTACAGCCGCACCAAGTTTCTGCTTGATGGGTTCTCACGTGCGTTTTCCGATGCGGATGTTGTGGTTTTGACAGACATTTTCGCGCCACCGCCGGAACAGCCCATTCCAGGTGTGAGTGCAGAGTTGATCGCCGCCAAAATACGGGACCTGGGCAAAGAGGTATATTTCATCCCCGAACAGGCAGATATTGCCGGGTTTTTGGCGGGCATTGTCCAAGGCGGCGATCTGGTGATTACCATGGGCGCCGGGCCGATCTGGAAATCGGCTCGGGATTTGTGCCGGCTCCTGGCTTAACTTGGCTCATGTTGGCTGCTGACCGGGTCATACGTGATCCGGTTTATTTTTTCGCTCGTGTCAACCTGCATAATGCGGTACTCGAATTTCGGCAGATAAAGGATTGCGGCTCTAAGAGGCCTGACCTGCACACGAGGCCTGGCCCGATCCATCAGTTCTTGAATTCGCAATTTGCGCTGCTTTGGATCGGGTAAATCGCGGAAATACTCCTCCAGCTTGGCCTGCTCCTGGGCCAGATCGCGGGCTGCCGTCAAAGCCCAAGCCGGGTCTTGATATTCCAGTTCCTTGATGATTTCCTGCTGCAGATTCTGGTATGCCTGCTTGAAACTGAGACGGCGGCGGTACTGCAGCATTGGGTCGCAGAATCCGGGCTTGAGCAGCTCAGCTGGTATCTCATAGTTGACAACTTTGCCCGAGATCAAGTCAATAAGCGCCTTTCGCAGCTCTTCGCTTTTCTCATAGGCAAGGTACGTGACTCTAAGCGTGATCCAAAAGTAAGGGCCGTAGCGCAGGCGGTGATCGATGACATAGAACCGGCTTTCGGGATTCTGCAGCTTGAGCCGGTCTAATACTTTCATCCGGACGGCAGGCTCGTAGAATACATCGTGGGGAAGATAGCCAACAGATAAGACTGCCTGCTTTTGCAACACCCTAATGATGGTGTCTAAGCGGTAGCTGCCTGGGCTGATCAGTTCGGCACCAAAACTTTGGGCAAGTTTGCGGTCGAAAGTAAACTGGAACAAGCGCCCTTTGGCGCGCCAGCCGTCAAGCTCTTTGGCCAGCTGATCATCGATCTGGACCTGGTAGATACCCTTGCGGATCTCCACCGGTTTCAGGTTTAAGAGCTGAAAGAAGCTGAATACCAGTTCCGGTATGGTGTTTGGCATCTCGTCCCTCCTAGAAGAAATCCCACTGTCGGCGCCGAATCTCTTCCCGGGCTTTGAGAATTTCGTCGCCGAGCTGGTCGAGTTCACGGTGGACAGCTTCTTTGGACGCAGCCTTGAGAAATATCTGCATCAGTTGGCTCTCAAAGGATTTGTCCCATTTCAGGTGCATCAAAATCGCATCCAGCTCACCAAGAATCATCTGGAACATGTTGATCTTTTCATGAAGCAGGAACATAATATGCTCCTCAATCGTATCCTTGGTCACCAGGTTGTAGACATGCACATCCTTGGTCTGTCCTAAGCGGTGCACACGCCCGATGCGCTGTTCGAGCCGCATCGGGTTCCAGGGAAGGTCATAGTTGATCACATGATTGCAGAACTGGAAGTTCAGCCCTTCGCCTCCTGACTCAGTACTTACCAATATACCGCCTTCTTTTTGAAACAAATAGCGAACCCACTGTTTACGCCCTCGGGACAAGCTCCCGTCGAAAGCGAAAGTGCGGAAATTGGCTTTTTCCAAACGGTAGCGAATGTACTCCTGGCTGGCTTTGTACTCGGTGAAGATGATCACCCGGTCTCTGATTTGGGATACCACTTTCTCGATGATGTCACATTTGCTGTTCTGCCTGATTTTGACTGCCTCGTTCATCACATCCATGATTTTGGCGTCGGGATCAAGGCCGTACTTATCGTAAATCTTCTGCAGGGTGACACCGGCTGCGTAGAAACTGCTGCATACTTCCCGCTGCAGTGTGATTAGGGGCAGTATGTTGGCTTTAAATGGTGCCAGCTTGCTTGATGCCCTGATCAATTCTGTGATCTGATCGTAAAGGGCCCTTTCCGGAGGTGTCAGTTCAACGACAATGGGATAAACATGGCGTTTAGTGAACTGCACAGTGCCTTCGCCCCGGCGGTTGCGGATCAGGACTTCCGACAGCAGTTGGCGCAGCTGGGATGGGTTTTTGGGGGTGCGCAAATCTTGCATGAATTTCTGCTTAAAGGTGCGGTAGCTGCCCAATTGGCCGGGTTTGAGGAGCGTGATCAGGTTGTAAAGCTCCTTGAGGTTGTTTTGGACCGGTGTGGCGGTAAGCATCAGACAGTACTTTTTCTGCAGAGAATTCACTAGCTGCCAGGCTTTGGTGGCCGTGTTCTTCAATTTGTGCGCCTCATCGATGATCACCATGTCATAGTTGATGTTCCGGATGATTTCGGCATGAGGTTCCAATTTCGCGGTGTCGATCGATGCGATGAGAATATCTGCGTGCTCCCAATCCCACTCGGATCTTTGGATTCCGGCGTAGATTTGGAACTTTTCCGCCAGTTCCTGGTACCACTGCCAGCAAAGCGATGACGGCACCAGAATCAGGGCCCGTTTCACCAAACCCCGGATGAGGTATTCCTTGAGGATCATGCCGGCTTCAATGGTCTTGCCCAATCCTACTTCGTCGGCCAGAATTGCCAGCCCGCGCATTTCTTTGATTACTTTTTCCGCTGTCTTCACCTGGTGAGGATAAGGGATGACGCCCACCTGCTGCCAGTGCTGCGCCAAATGATTGACGCACATAAGTTCGGAAAACCCTTGAGTCAAGGACAGTTGATCAGCCTGCTGCGCCAGGCGGTGCCAGCACAAGTCGTCGTAATTGCCTTTGCGCAGTTCGCGAATGATGCGGCTGAATCCTGAGCGGGAGAATTCCACCGAAAAGTGTTTAAGATGGAATGGTTCATAAAAACTCTCTTCGGTTTCGGTCAGGCTTTGACCAGGGGATTTCAGCAGTGGTATAATAATCAGCGACGGATCCAGCATGGTAACCCTCCTTGAAGGGTTGTTTCTCCAACTACCTGTTTAGCCTGCCCGGATTTTCGGGCAAATATGTCGCGCTGGCTTTCGGCAAACCTGGCGTCAAGCAGGAAAAGGCGTGGAATAAAGCGAAAAATGAATCGGTAATCTTAGGTTAGGGGTATGTCGATGGGAATCAGAGTAGGAATTGTGTCACTGGGATGCGCCAAGAATCTTGTAGACAGTGAAATCGCTTTGGGATACCTGCACGAGGCAGGCTTTGAGATTGAAACCGATCCGGCCAGGGCGGAAGTCCTGATTGTGAATACGTGCGGATTCATTGAAGCCGCCAAGGAAGAATCGATTGCCGCGATTTTTGAAATGGCTGATTATAAGCAAAACGGCTCTTGCCGCTGTCTGATCGTGACAGGATGCTTGTCCAAGCGCTATCAGGATGCACTGTGGCAGGAGATACCGGAAATAGACGCTCTTTTAGGCACACAAGAAATGGATTTGATTCCAGAGGTTGTCAACCGGGTGCTCGACGGCGAAAGAGTGCGGTTGATCCGAGACCAGTTTTTCAACTACGATCGTCCCGAAGTGCCGCGGATCATCGCTTCCGGCAGGCACACAGCCTATTTGAAAATCGCAGAGGGGTGCAGCCACCGCTGCGCATTCTGCGCCATTCCACTGATTCGGGGCCCGTACCGGTCGCGGGATTTGAGAGCCGTTGTCCGAGAAGCACAACGGCTGGCCGCAAGTGGTGTCAAAGAACTGAATGTCATTGCTCAGGATACGACTGGCTACGGCCGGGATCTGACAGATAAATCCTCATTGGAAACACTGTTGAGGGAACTGGCGCGGTTGGATATCCCGTGGATCCGGATTCTGTACGCCTACCCAACCTCAATTGATGATTCACTGTTGGATTTGATGGCCGGACATGATAATATCCTAAACTATGTGGATCTGCCTTTGCAGCACGCCGCCGCTTCGGTGCTGAGGCGGATGAAGCGGCCTGGAGGGTTCGACAGTTATCTTAAGCTGATTGACAGAATCCGGAGCAAACTGCCGGGAGTAACGATCCGCAGTTCCTTCATTGTTGGATTCCCCGGCGAAACTGACGCTGAATTCGAGTCACTGCTGGAATTCTTGCAGGCAGCGCAGTTGGAACGGTGCGGGATTTTCAAGTATTCGGCGGAAGAGGGCACACCTGCCGCCGATATGGCGGATCAGATCAGCGCTGAGGTCAAAGAAGAGCGCTACCACAGAGCCATGAGCCTGCAGCAGCGAATCGCCGTTAAGAAACAAAAGCAGCTGATCGGCAAGACACTGGAAGTGCTGGTTGAAGGCCGCTCCCCCGAAAGCGAGCTGGTCATGATCGGCCGGCACCGCGGCCAAGCTCCCGAAGTGGACGGCCTGGTATATATCGGCAGCGCTGTTCGGGTTGGGGAGTTGATCAGTGTCCGCGTAACACAAGCACACCCGTACGATTTGGTCGGAGAGACGATAGAAGGAGATGTCAGTTGAATGGGATTGGCAAATTGGATCACTATTATCCGCATTTTTTTCATTCCCGTGTTCATGGCGGTACTGCTCAGCGGCGCGGAGAACGGCAAATATTTGGCCGCTGTCGTGTTCGGCATCGCAGCGGCGACTGATGGGTTGGATGGATATGTCGCCCGCACCCGCAAGCAAGTGACCAGATTTGGCAAGTTGATCGATCCCATAGCCGACAAACTGCTGATCAGCGCCGCTTTGCTCACACTGGTTGAATTGGATCAAATCAGCGCATGGATTGCCGTGATTATCATCGGCCGAGAGTTTGCCGTCTCTGGACTTAGGATTCTGGCTGCCGCGGATCAGGTAGTGATCGCCGCTTCAAAGTGGGGGAAAGCCAAAACCCTGATCCAAATCATCGCGGTTTTGTGTCTGCTGCTGGATATTCCTTACGCCATGGCGGTTATGTGGCTTGCAGTCTTGGTTACAATTGTCTCTGGTGTGGATTATTTCTACTGTGCCCAGGATCTGTTGAAGAAAACTGACTGAAGCTGTGTTATAATTGGAATGTGCCTTCAAACAGGCACTTCTCATTTGTCATATAACTGACTAACATAAGTAACTGTTTGGGGGAGGGTGAATGGATTGCGCCTTGACGACATTCGCATTAATGTAGTGGTCATTATATTCATCGTTGTCTTGGGCTTTGCTGTTGGCCTGCAGCAGTTTTTTCACAAGAAAATGGTCATAGAGCCCGTTTACCAGGCCTTTGCGAGTATTGAGGGGGTCGAAGGCGTCGAGCTTAAGGAACGGGACGGTATGATAGTGCTGACACTGAGTTTGGCTGATGTGGAGCATTTGCACACAGTCGCGGCCAAGATTAGTTCAGCGGCTGCCCGGTTCTCGCAGCCGTTTCAGATTCTGATCAAAGATCAGCCGAATGAGACACTCAAGGCTGCCTATGAACAGATGCATTTTGCTCTGGAACAAGGAATCGCCACAGGGTATTTTGTAGAGATGGCGGAGCGGATTGAAGAACTGGCTTTGAAGCACAAGGTTGATTTTGCCCTCAGGATTGACGGAAGTTATGTCTATCTGCAGCTCCATGATGGAGGCCACTATTTGTACCAGATTGTCAGCCGGCGCGACCAGCCTTTGATCGCGCGGCTGGAAAGCTAAACGGGGTGGGTTTTGGATGAGATGTTCGTTGAAAGAATTGGCAATAGGCGTCGGTTTAGCGTTGGTGGTGTTTCTCGCCTGGCTGGGGATCGAAATCACTCCTGTAATCCTGATCGGCGGTTTGGTGCTTTTGTTTAAGTTTACAATGGATAACCGCACCAACAGCCGGTTCACCTTGGTTGAACAGAAGCGGGCAGGGGCAGGCGTGATTCCCGATGTTGACTTCAGCGATATCGGCGGTCAGGAAGTGGCCAAGCGCGAGTTTAAAGAGGCTTTGGATTTCATCCGTCTAGACCAAGATGTACGGCGTCTTGGGATAAGGCCCCTGAAAGGCATTCTGTTGGTAGGCCCGCCCGGAACCGGAAAAACACTGATGGCCAAGGCTGCGGCTGGATATACCAATTCTGTGTTCATCGCCGCGGCCGGTTCACAATTTGTAGAGATGTACGCCGGTGTGGGAGCACAGCGAGTGCGCCGGCTTTTCAGCCAAGCTTACGCCGAGGCTGAGAAAGCCAACAAGCAGACAGCGATTGTGTTTATCGACGAAATCGATGTGCTCGGCGCCAAGCGCGGCAAAAACTCCGGCCACATGGAGTATGATCAGACATTGAACGAACTTCTGACGCAGATCGACGGGATCACGGTCAACCAACAAGTACGCCTGCTGGTGGTTGGGGCTACCAACAGGGTCGATCTGCTTGATCCAGCGCTTTTGCGGCCAGGTAGATTCGACCGGATTGTGAGAGTGGACCTTCCTGACAAGCAGGGGCGTTTACAGATCCTCAAAATCCATGCCAAAGACAAACCTCTTGCGGCCGACGTTGACTTGGACAAAATCGCTCAGGCGACCTTTGGGTTTTCCGGGGCGCATTTGGAAAGTGTGATGAATGAGGCGGCGATCTATGCTCTGCGCCATAAACGGCATGAGATCACCAACCAGGACCTCAAAGAAGCGCTGGAGAAGGTGATGCTAGGCGAGAAGCTCAACCGCAGTCCATCTGATGAGGAACGACTGCGTGTCGCTTATCACGAAACAGGCCACGCCCTGATCAGTGAGAAAGTCTGCGCGGGCTCGGTGGCTTCTGTATCGATTATTTCGCGGGGCGGCGCCCTCGGGTATATGCGGCAGCACGGCCGGGATGACCAATACCTATACACAAAGGCAGAACTTTTGGACAGGATTCAGCTTTGCATGGCCGGTGCCGTCGCCGAAGAACTGGCATTTGGAGAGCGCTCGACTGGGGCTGCGGGTGATGTGGAACAGGCAGCGAAGATAGCAAAGCAGATCGTGTTTGCCGGGCTGTCTGATCTCGGCGTGGTCACTCAGGATCTGCCGGGGGGCATTTTAGCCCGGACTATCGCGCAGATCATCAAAGAACAGGAACGGCAGGTGTACGACTACTTGGCTAAAAACAAGTCCCGGATGGATCTGGCCGCTCGAAAACTGCTGGAAGAAGAGACTTTGTCAGGAGATCAGTTCCGGCGGATCATGGCTCAGTGTGCCTAGCCGGAGTGGTTGACGTTTTTGGTGCAAGGAGTTATCATGGACTAGTAAAAAGTGAATCATGTTCCGATTAGTGCAATGATCACCGCCGCAATTCCGGCAGCCATTATCGGGCCCACGGCAGTCCCGCCCAGGAAAGCGACAGAGATGATCACCCCAATCAAGATCCCGGGGAGGATCTCGGGCTTGTGGCGGATCAGATCAATTCCTTGGGCGTTGAGGTAGGCCCCCGCCAAGCCGCCGATGATGGCCGCCAGTCCTACATAGGAAGTGACCGTGTTCCACAGTGCGCCCAAAGGAATCCTGCCCGTGGCGAAAGGAATGAGGAGGGCGGTTGTCAGGAGCAGAAGCCCGGCTTCAATCCCCCGTCGTTCCAGAAAGGGGTACAGGCGGTCCAGGTCCAGAAGGCCAATAATCAGCACAATACCGCTTGCGGCCGCCAATATGCCGTTTTTGCTTGCGATACCGATTATGAGTATCACCAGTAAGACCCAGGCGGAGTTCAGTGCAATCCCCCCTTTTGTGCTTTATAATCGTATTCATAAGCATCAGAATTGATTCGTACAGAGGAGGCGATTAGCCATCAACGGTTTTCTAAAGCAGTTTGGAACAAATTCTGTCTTGTTCACTGCGGTGGTTGCCTGGGCCATCGCCCAACTTACCAAGACAATCATCTTCGCCATAAAAGAAAGACGGCTGGATTTCCGCCGGTTGGTGGGCACGGGGGGCATGCCGAGTTCTCATACCACATTTGTCACCGCCTTGGCAACAGGAGTAGGCCTGGTTGAGGGGTTTGACACACCAATCTTCGCACTGGCTGCCGCTTTTGCATTGGTAGTGATGTATGACGCAGCCGGAGTGCGCAGGGCCGCAGGCAAGCAGGCAAAGGTTCTGAACCGCATCATTGACGACATCTACAAAAAAGACTTTCATCCTGAACGACTGCGTGAGCTTTTGGGGCACACTCCCATCGAAGTATTGGCGGGGGCTGTGTTCGGCATTACCTATACTTATTTGTGCCTTGGGTGAAGAGGAATCGGAAGCGTGAGCTTCCGATTCCTTACAAAAAAGGCACCAGGACTGGCGAGCTTCGGTATCCCTCCAGGACAGTGGAGAAAGGCGCCACTGTATAGTACGCCTGAAGCGGCAGCTCGTCCAGTTCGCTCAAATCGTGTGTGTAACTGGTGGCATCCCGGTCGACCGTGGCGATCAGGCTGAACCGTTGAAATGGCGAGGGCTGCCAGTAGATGTGGTATCCTGCCAGATCCGCGGCGAGGCTTGGCTCCCATGAAAGCACTGTCCGACCGCTTCCGTACTGAAAAGCGAGGCCCTGCGGCGCATCGGGAAGCACGCAAATACTGGCGGTTACAGTCATCTTTTCCAGCTGAGGCCGCCAAATGACCGTCTGCTCGCTCAGGGGCTCTACATCAATGGTGGACCAAACACCCGAATCGATTCTGTTGTGGGCGTGGAATGAAGTTGTGTAAAGATCGACGGTGAAGTCATAGCTGCCCGGCTCCAGCCGGTATTCACCTTCCAAGGCTTCCTGGACTGAGCTGCGGATGAGCTCTTTGACCTGATCGTTGAAGTAAACCCGGGCGCGCATGATCGCTTCAGCGTTTGGATGCCCGGAAAGGTCGACGATCACTTTGACGGTGCCGGGGGCTGGTTTCAGCTGAAAATCGACTAACACGGGGCGGTCAGGGTATATCACCACATTGACTGCTGTATCTTGGTAAAGCACATTGCCATCGGAATCTGCCAGTTGCAGGGTTATGTCCCAGGGGCCGGCGGGGATAGTGAACTCGACAGCCAGGTTTGTATCGTATACGGTAAAACATTGGGTGATTTCATGTTTGCCTCGGGTACATACGATCCGTGCGCTCCAAGCAGCCGCTTCCGGGAGATTCATGGCGGTGACGCTTACTGTGCCGCTGTTCTGAGTTTGGAGGCCGCAGCCGCTCATGATCAGTGCGATCCCTATAGAGGCTGCCAGCAGGCGAAACACAGCAGTACTTTGTTTTTTCACTGTTATCCCTCCCAGCCGTCTCCTTGGGCAAGACAATTATAACACAAATCAGAAAATTTGCAAAGAGGGCAAGGTGGAATGATGAAGGCTGAGTTGGTGATGATTGGCACAGAGTTGTTGTTGGGGGAAACTGTCGATACCAATGCTGCCTACTTGGCACAGGAATTGGCCGCGTTGGGCATCGACCTTTATTACAAATCGACGGTCGGCGACAACTGGATCCGGATGATCGAGGTGATAACGCAGGCTCTGGCCAGATCTGACCTTGTTATTGTCTCTGGTGGCCTGGGCCCAACAATTGATGATCTGACCAGAGAAGCAGTGGCGGCCGTGGCCAACCTTCCCCTGGAACTCAATACAGAGGCTATGGAGATGATCGAAGCCTATTTCCGGCAGTCGAACCGAACTATGAGCGAAAACAACCGCAAGCAGGCCTTTCTGCCCCGGGGTGCCCGCATCATTCCCAACCACTGGGGCACCGCTCCGGGACTGATTGTCCATATTCGGGACAAGGCCATCATTGCGCTGCCAGGCGTGCCCCGGGAGTTAAAGGGCATGTTCGCCGCTTACGTATCGCCTTATTTGGAAAGCAGGATCGAGGTCAAACAGACGCTGATATCGCGGACGCTCAAGTTTGCCGGAATCGGCGAATCGAAGCTCGCCGAAATGGTCGAAGATGAACTGAACTGTCAATCCAATCCGACCGTGGCACCTTACGCGTCCCTCGGGGAAGTGAAGTTGAGAATCACAGCCAAAGCCGGCTCCAGAGAGCGAGCCCTCGAAATGATCCATCCTGTGGAAAGGCGTTTGATTCAGAAGCTAAACCCGTATTATTTCGGAGCTGATCAGGAGACACTGGAGTCGGTGGTTGGGACACTGCTTAGGGAGCGGAACGAGACACTGGCGGTGGCCGAGTCGTGTACCGGGGGCTTGATCGCCAACCGAATTACTGACGTTCCAGGAAGCTCAGACTATTTCGAACGGGGATACATTACTTACAGCAATCAGGCCAAAGTAGAACTCTTGAACGTGAATCCTGAACTGATCGACAAATACGGGGCTGTGAGCCGAGATGTGGCCGCAGCTATGGCTGAAGGGGCGCAGGCTGGAGCGAAAACTGATTGGAGCCTTGCGGTGACGGGGATTGCCGGCCCAAGCGGAGGGACTTCGGAAAAACCAGTGGGCTTGGTGTATATTGCCGTTTCAGGTAAAGGCAATACTAAAACCAAGCAGTTCCGTTTCAACGGTACACGCACCGAGATCAAGTTCTTGGTTTCACAAGCTGCCCTGAACTTCTTGCGCCTAGAGATTCAAGGAGTTCGATAGGCAGCTTTCAGGAGGTTAGTCCATGCTGTCCCGAAGGCGGATTTATCAAGCCAGACAGCGCTATTTGCCCTACCTGTTCGCTGCCGCCGGAGCGATTCTGGCACTAAACCTAGTAGGGGTATTGCGTGTCGAACTTGAGCCGGTACAGTTTGTGCTCGATGTTAACATCGGCTTTCCCGGATACACAACACTCAAAGTACCCCCTATAGGTAGTATAACGGCCAAGACCCACAGCCGGCAGCCGCTGCAGCTGACTCTCTCCCTGGAAAACATTGACCTGGACCAACTGCGTCGAATAGCCGCCACAACTGATCTCAAGTCGCAGCAGGCTTTAGTGAGTTATTTCCACAGCAAGATCAACCGGATAATCGGCAATGTCATCTTCAAGCTGGCGCTGATCGCTGCCGGGGGAGGGCTGTTGGGGGGGCTTTTAAGTGGAGCGCGGCACTGGCGGATCCTCCTTGCCTGCTGTTTGACCGGAAGCCTGATCGTCTTGATCTGCGCCGCTTCCGTCTATGTTGCCTACGACATCCAAGCGTTTGCCCAGCCTCAGTATCAGGGCATCCTCGAAGCCGCCCCGTGGATGCTGAGTTTGATTCAGGAAGGCTTGGTCAAGGTTGATCAGCTTGGAGAGCAGGTCCAAAGCTTGGCCGCAAATCTATACACAGTGTTCAATCAAATCGAGAACCTAAAGAATGTAGGAGTGTTGGCAGCGGACCTTTTGGTCCTGCATGTGTCGGACATTCACAACCATCCGGCCGCCTTTGATTTCATCAGCCAGGTGGTGGGTGCCTTTCCAATTGATCTGATCATCGACACGGGAGACCTTACCGACTGGGGTACGCCGCTTGAGGCTGAAATCATCACCAGGATTGAGGAACTGGCGATACCTTACCTGTTCGCAGCGGGCAACCATGAGGCTCCCGATGTTCTGGCGCGGCTTGGCCAAACCAGCAATGTGACCCTTCTCGGCAGTGAGCCGGTGACTGTGTCAGGGATCACGGTCGCAGGGATGCTTGACCCTTCCGCGGGAAGCTTTTCGCCGGAAAGTGTGTCCGTTGCCGAAATCAGCCGACTTGCTTCAGAGATCAACGGGATGTACCGCGGCAGGCCGCATGGTATCGATATCTTTGCTGTCCACAACTATCGGATTGCAGCCCAGATCGAACCTGGGATTTTTCCGGTGATCGTGTGCGGGCACAATCACGTCCCGTCCATAAGTCAGATAGACGCCACAGTCTATGTCAACGCCGGAACCACAGGTGCCGCCGGGATCAGAGGCATCCAGGCAGGGCAGGTGATCCCCTTCAGTCTGTCTGTGCTGTATTTTGTCCGCGAACCGGAGACAAACCGCTATGTCTTGGCAGCAGTGGACAGCATCCAAGTCCAAAGTCTCAAGCAGAGCTTCACCTTGCAGCGGACATTCGTCACCTCGGAGAGAAGGAATCAAGAGGAAAACGTCGAAGAAAGTACGAAGAATCAGGCTAGTATGGAGTGAGGTAGCAATCCCAGAATTTGCCAGCCGCTTTGCTTTTTTTTATGCGTATGAGGGGCGAACACAGGTTTCCAATTTTACAACGGCAATTATGCGACGGGAGTGGATGCCATGGTCAGTGATGATCGGAAAAGAGCTTTAGATACAGCGATCAACCAAATTGAAAAGCAGTTTGGCAAAGGTTCAATCATGAAATTGGGCGAAGCTGCTTCAAAAACGAATATCGAAGTGATTCCCACGGGTTCTCTCAGCCTGGATATCGCACTTGGCATCGGGGGCATCCCCCGCGGCAGAGTGATAGAGATCTATGGCCCTGAAAGTTCGGGAAAAACGACCTTGGCCCTGCATATCATGGCAGAAGCCCAAAGAATGGGCGGAGTGGCGGCCATGATCGACGCGGAGCACGCCTTGGACCCGGTATACGCCAGAAAACTGGGTGTGGACATTGACAATCTCCTTATTTCCCAACCTGACCACGCCGAACAAGCGCTTGAGATAGCCGAGCACCTGGTGCGAAGCGGCGCAGTTGACGTGATTGTCATCGATTCAGTTGCCGCTTTAGTGCCCCGGGCGGAAATCGAGGGCGAGATGGGCGACGCGCATGTTGGCCTGCAGGCCCGCCTGATGTCCCAAGCGCTGCGGAAACTGACGGGAGCAATCAGCAAGTCCAACTCCACCGTTATCTTCACCAACCAACTGCGGGAAAAAGTCGGTGTGATGTTCGGCAATCCTGAAACGACCCCAGGCGGCAGAGCGCTGAAATTCTACGCTTCAATCAGGCTTGACATCCGCCGGGTAGAGATGATTAAACAGAGCAATGAACTTGTGGGGAACCGCACTAAAGTCAGGGTTTTGAAAAACAAGGTGGCTCCTCCGTTCAAAGAGGCCGAATTCGACATCATGTACGGCGAAGGCATATCTCATGTCGGCGATGTCTTGGATCTGGCCGCCGGTATTGACGTGATCAACAAAAGCGGTGCCTGGTATTCCTACGGTGAGATGCGGATCGGCCAAGGGCGGGAGAGCGCCAAAGAGTTCCTAAAGCAGAATCCGGAATTGTGCTGGGAAATTGAAAACAAAGTACGGGCACATTTCGGGCTGCCCCCAGTAGGGAAGCAGGCAGATGAGCAAAAAGCCGCCAAAGCGAACAAAGCCCAAGAGTGACAAGAAAATAAGCTGCCGGGATAGGGCGCTGAGGCTGTTGGCTGCGCGAAACCACACCGCGAAAGAGCTTTCCGAACGCCTTGCCAGCTTGGGCTACCCGGCTCAAGAGGTGGAAGAGGCCATCAATTGGCTTTCAGAAATCGGCTATCTCAACGATCGGCTCACGGCTGAGTTGTTTGTGGACTACCGCAATAGGTTCCGCCCGACCGGTGCCGAGGGGCTCCGGTTCGAACTGGAACAAAAAGGTGTGGACGAGGAAACGATCGATTGTGTGATCAATTCTCCAGAAAAAGACTATGAGCTGGCCTACCAGTTGGCCAAAGGGCGTTTGGAGAAGATGCAGCATTTGACAAAAGCGCGCCAGTACCAGCGCATCGGCAGCCTGCTGCAGCGGCGGGGATTCGGCTGGGATATCACTCTTAAGGTACTGGAGGCCTTGTTTGACTCTTCACTTGACACTGATTTGGAAAACGTCTAAAATAAGAAAGAGGAATTTGTTTTCTAAATGAGGTCTAAGGGTAGAAAAGGCCGAGTTTTATGCTCGGCTTTATCTAGTCATGCCACTAATAGGAGGTGAACAACATAGAAACATTTGTAGAAATCGTCAAGTATGTTATCATCGCATGTATTGCCGGTGCAATTGGATATTTGCTTCGCAAGACGGTTGCGGAGGCCAAAATCGCGTCAGCGGAAGCAGAAGCCAAACGGATCATCAGCGAAGCCGTCAAAGACGCTGAAACCAAGAAGAGAGAGACACTGGTTGAAGCTAAAGATGAAATCTATAAAATGCGCAGCGAACTGGAGCGCGAGAGCCGGGAGAGAAGGAATGAGCTGCAGCAGCTGGAACGCCGTTTGCTGCAAAAGGAAGAAAGCCTTGACCGCAAGAGCGAGATGCTGGAACGCAGAGAAGAAAGCCTGAACCACAGCAAGAAAGACGTGGAAAAGCTGCGCCAAGAAGTCACCGAAATGCTGGAGAAGCAGCGGATGGAATTGGAGCGCCTCTCGGGATTGACTGCTGATGAGGCGAAAGCCATCATTCTCAAGCAGGTGGAAGATGATGTCCGACATGAAGCGGCAATGATGATCAAGGAAATCGAAGCTCAGGCAAAGGAAGAGGCAGAAAAACGCGCCCGGAACATCATCTCTCTGGCTATTCAGAGGACAGCGGCGGATCATGTCGCAGAGGCGACGGTGTCCGTGGTTGCTCTGCCAAATGATGAAATGAAGGGCAGAATCATAGGTCGTGAAGGGCGTAACATCAGAGCTTTGGAAACCCTGACCGGCATTGATTTGATTATTGATGACACACCAGAAGCGGTTATTCTTTCTGGATTTGACCCAATTCGCCGGGAGATCGCCCGTATTGCCTTAGAGAAGCTGATTGCGGACGGACGGATTCATCCGGCACGCATCGAAGAAATGGTGGAGAAAGCCCGCAAAGAGGTGGATGCAGCCATTCGTGAGGCCGGCGAACAGGCGACATTCGATGCGGATGTGCATGGGCTCCACCCAGAATTGGTGAAAATGCTGGGCAGGCTGAAGTATAGGACAAGTTATGGCCAAAATGTCCTCAAGCATTCGGTGGAGGTAGCCCATCTGGCGGGAATCATGGCCGTCGAGTTGGGCGCCGATGCCAGAGTCGCGCGGCGCGCCGGTTTGCTGCATGATATCGGGAAGGCGATCGATCATGAGATGGAAGGCACCCATGTGGAGATCGGCGTGGAACTTCTGCGGAAATACAAAGAGCATGAAGATGTGATCCATGCCATGGCCTGCCACCATGGTGATATCGAACCCAGGACAGTGGAAGCGGTCCTGGTTGCAGCCGCCGATGCCATTTCCGCGGCTCGGCCGGGAGCCAGGCGCGAGAGCCTTGAGACCTATATCAAGCGGCTGCAAAAGCTGGAAGAGATTGCCAACGGCTTTGAGGGCGTGGAGAAATCATACGCCATCCAAGCCGGGCGCGAAATCAGGATCATGGTCAAGCCGGAACGCATTGATGATCTGACTTGTGCGAAAATGGCCCGCGACATTGTCAAGCGAATCGAATCTGAGCTTGAGTATCCTGGGCAGATCAAAGTGACGGTCATCCGCGAAACTAGAGCAGTTGAATACGCAAAATAAGCCAGGTTGCCAAACCTGGCTTTTCCATCAAAGGAGTTTTAAGGTGAAAGTAGTCGAAGACAGCAGTTTGCCTCATGTACAACTGATGATTGGATTGTTGTTGTATTTCGATCAAGTCGGGCAGATTAAGTATGACCCGGCTGCCAGGCAGATCAGATTTGTGTTCTTCGCAAAAGAGATCGCCGACGTGGAGTTCGCAAAGCTGCGCAGCCTGATCCAAACTCATCTTCAGGCGCACAACCGCCTAGCAGCCGTCAAAAGCGCTGTTGGAATCGAACTTATCCGCAGCGGGCCGGTGGATCAGATTGTAGTGCAGCGTGAGTTGGACCCTTTTTTGCGAAAGGATTTGACAATTGTTATCGAATTAATTAATCAAGTCCTTCCTACCGGCTCCATCATCGAAAATGAAATACTCGACCTGCCGCAGTTGATTTACCCTGAGGAACTGGACGCTTTGGTCGCCGATGCGTTGGCGGATGACACAAAACAAGAACTGACCGCGTTTTGGCACCAGGGCAGGTTGACAGTGTATCCTGCAATGCAGTCGGAGCAATCGTGAACGTATCACAGCCTAAAGGGGGATGTCTTTGAGAGTACTATTGTTGGGAGATATATGCGGCCGTCCGGGACGGGAAATCGTGAAGGAGATGCTGCCGGTGATTCGGGATCGGTACGGGCCGGACCTGGTGATCGCCAACGGCGAGAATGCCGCCGGCGGCTTCGGTTTGACCGAGCAAGTGGCCGAAGAGCTGTTCAGCCTCGGCATTGATGTGCTCACCAGCGGCAACCACATTTGGGACAAAAGAGAGATCTATTCGTACCTTGACAGCAGCCCGCGTGTGTTGAGACCGGCCAATTATCCTCCCGGCGTTCCCGGTCATTATCTCTATTACGCACAGGTGGGAGCGGACAAGGTTGCCGTGATCAACTTGATCGGCCGGGTGTTCATGGGAGATTTTGACTGCCCTTTCCGCAAAATCGACGAACTTCTGGCTGAAACCTCGGAGCATACACCGATTACCATCGTGGACTTTCACGGCGAAGCCACGTCCGAGAAGCAAGCATTTGGCTGGTATGTGGCGGGCAGAGTCAGTGTGGTGGCCGGAACCCACACTCACGTGCCCACCGCCGACGAGCGGGTCTTGCCAGGAGGTACCGCTTATGTCACCGATTTGGGCATGTGCGGCGCAACGGATGGTATTCTGGGGATGCAGCGGGAGCCGATCATCGGTAAATTCCTGAACCAGCTTCCTACCAGGTTTTCTGTGGCCAAAGGGAACAGGCACTTGTGCGGAGTTATTGCAGATATAGATACTTCTGGCAAGGCTCTGAAAATTGTCCGAATTTATTACGAGAAAAAAATTGTGTAAAAAAAGGAATTTTGGCCTTGAGGCTTTAATATATATATACATACGGCGGAAGTAACGGAATCGAACGAGATTTGCAAAAGGGAGGTCACTTACGCATGGAGGTATTAAAGGTTTCAGCAAAGTCTAGCCCAAATTCGGTTGCAGGAGCTTTGGCAGGTGTTCTGAGAGAACGCGGAAGAGCGGAGATTCAAGCGATTGGTGCAGGTGCATTAAATCAAGCGGTCAAAGCTGTGGCCATTGCAAGAGGGTTTGTGGCCCCGAGCGGCATTGATCTGATCTGCATCCCGGCCTTTACTGACATCATTATTGATGATGAAGAGCGGACCGCAATCAAACTGATTGTGGAACCTCGCTAAAATTCTCCTGTCACATTGAAGCCTGTTTGCCTTCGGCAAACAGGCTTTCACCTTTCAAGGGGGTGTTTAATTGTTTATTTTCGACGCCCATGCCGACACACTGTCAGTTTTGGCTGAACGGGGCGAAGCATATGATTTGGGAACACTGAAAGATTCCCATGTGAATCTGCCTGGAATGCGGAAAGGAGGGCTTAAGGCCCAAATCTTCGCTGTTTATGTGCCGAAGAAGTACTGCCCGGGCATGGCGCTGCACGCGGCGCTGAAGATGGTGGATATTTTCTGGCGGAACTTGGAATTGTACCATGAGTTCTTAATGCCGGTCCTGTGTAGAAACGATCTGCGGCCTGGGGAGTATTCACCTCGGATTGGCTGTTTGCTGTCGATTGAAGGTGGGGAGGCATTGGAAGGCAGTCTGGCGAACCTGCGCATTTTGTTCCGCCTTGGGGTTAGGGCGCTCACTCTTACTTGGAATAACCGAAACGAGCTTGGAGACGGCATTGGTGAAGGGGAGCGGGCTTCAGGGCTAAGTGGATTCGGCTGTGAAGTGGTGGCGGAAATGAACAGGCTCGGCATGCTGATCGATGTGTCCCATCTGGCGGAAAAAGGGTTTTGGGATGTGCTGGCGCTGAGCAAGGCGCCGGTGATTGCTTCTCATTCCAACGCCTACACACTCTGCCGGCACCCCCGCAACCTTACGGACGATCAGATCCGGGCGCTGGCAGATCAGGGTGGGATTGTGGGAGTCAATTTCTTTCCCAAACATGTGACTGACTCTCCCGACAACTGCACCATCGAGGATGTGGTTGATCAGATTATGTATCTCTACCAGGTGGGGGGCAGTGACGCAATCGCCTTGGGATCGGATTTTGACGGCATCGGAAGCACACCGGTGGGCCTGGAGGATGTGGGAAAAATGCCGGGTCTGATCCCAGCGTTGGAAAAACGCGGTCTGCCAACGGCGGTCATTGAAAAGATCATGGGCTTGAACCTCTTGCGCGTAGTCAATCAAGTCCTGCCAGAAAGGAGCTCATAGAAGAGCTCCTTTTTAGTTATACTACTAGCGGAGGTGGATAGTGGTGGCAGTGATCAAAGTGATCGAACTGGTAGGCCAGTCGAAAAAAGGGTGGGATGCCGCGGTGAAATCCGCCGTCGCCGAAGCCGCGAAGACGATTCGCCACATCAGCGGGGTAGAAGTGCTGAATTGGACCGGCAATGTGGTTGACGGTGAGGTTGTGGAATACAAGGTAAACGTGAAAATCGCGTTCCGTGTTGAACCTGAGGACGAATAGAAGAAGCTGGGATATCAATCCGAGATTGTGGCAATACTAGAAGGGGACAAAACTGAAACGAGGTGATGTGATGGATTGGCTAAGTGCTGTTGTCCGCTTTGTCGTCTCAGCTCTTGTACTGATGGCGGTAGGGTTCATACTCCCCGGTTTCAGCACGATGGGTTTCTGGAATGCGCTGCTGGCAGCAGTGGTGATCGCCGCAATCGGCTGGGTGATTGAGGCGACTTTAGGGAAAAGCGTTTCGCCGTACAGTCGCGGAATAGTGGGTTTTCTGGTTTCAGCGATTGTAATCTGGACTGTACAATTCATAGTGCCCGAGATGGAAGTGACACTGTTGGGAGCGCTGTTGGCAGCATTTGTGATAGGTATAATCGACATGTTTGTACCGACAACCGTCAGATAAGAAAAGCGCCGCTAACAAGGCGCTTTTTTAAAAACGCAGAGTCAAGGAGTCATGTCAATGGCAGCGGCAGTGGACAAGAGCTTGGAGCGCAATCTGGAACACATTAAAACCAAGCTGGGGGTAGGAGTCACCTTTGATGTGCTGATCCGGGAAATCTGCATCGGTGAACGGGACGCAGCGCTGGTTTTCATTGACGGTTTTATCAAAGACCGGGAAACAGTGGCTGTCATGCGGGCACTGATGCAGGTTTCTCGTAGTGAAATAGGGGTCAACGGCCTGGAAAAAATCATCAAACGCTATCTGCCTTATTTCGAGATTGAGCGGAGCGATGATTTGGATGAGGCTGTCGATCAGCTGCTGGCGGGGCCGCTGCTGCTTTTGATCGACGGAATGGACAGTGTTATTGTCATCGATGTCAGGGAATACCCTGTCCGAAGCATTGAAGAGCCGGATTTGGAACGGGTGACCCGCGGTTCCAGGGAAGGGTTTGTGGAAACAGCGCTGTTTAACACCAATCTGGTCCGCCGCCGCATCCGCGATCCCAAGCTGCGTTTTGAGGCGCTCAAGGTAGGGAAGCGTTCACAGACTGATGTTTTCGTCGGATATATCGAAGACATAGCCGACCCCAGTTTGGTCGCGGAAGTAAAGCAGAGAATCGCCAAAATCAACCGGGATGCTCTGCCCATGGGCGGCAAGAATCTAGAAGAGTATATTTTCGGAACAGCGTTCAATCCACTGCCCGTAACCCGCTATACCGAAAGGCCCGACGTTGCCGCCGCCCACTTGCTGGAAGGGCATGTCTGCATTTTCGTGGACACATCGCCATTTGCCATGATTGTCCCTGTTACCGCATGGCACTTCACTCAGCATGCCGAAGAATACTTCCAAAACCCTCCTGTCGGTACTTATCTCCGCTGGATCCGCACCATGGGCATCGCCCTTTCCATGCTGGTGATTCCTGTTTGGTACGCGCTGGTCCATACACCCAACCTTCCTTCCTGGTTGGACTGGCTGGGGCCGAAAGAGCAGAGTGTGGTTCCAATATGGCTGCAGTTCATAATTCTTGAGTTCGGGTTGGACCTGATCCGGATGGCCCTTGTTCACACTCCCAGCGCGCTGGCGACTTCACTTGGTATCGTCGGGGCAATATTGCTCGGCGACTTGGCGGTTTCGGTCGGGATTTTCATTCCTGAAACCATTCTTTATATCGCTGTGGTGGCGATCGGCACCTTCGGGACGCCCAGCCTTGAGTTCGCCTTGGCGCTGCGGTTGTTCCGTTTCTTAATTCTAATCTGCACTTTCCTGTTCAACTGGATTGGGCTGGGAGTGAGCCTCTTGGCCTGCCTGTTGATTTTCGGCCTGACAAAATCCTTTGGACTGCCGTATCTGTGGCCGCTGGTCCCCTTTAACGGCCCGGCTTTGCTGCGGATCATCTTTCGCTATCCCATACCAGCGATTACCATGAGGCCTAAAGCCATCGCCGGAAAGAAAGACCGGGACACCAGGCGCAGGTAGTCTAGAGGTGAATCTTGATGAAAATCGGTATCCCAAGGGCATTGTACTATTACCGCTTTTATCCCATGTGGCGCACATTCTTCGCAGAATTGGGGCAGGAGTTGATCGTTTCAGGGCCAACCACAAAGGAAATACTGGACTGTGGTGTCAAGGCTGCCCCCGACGGCCTCTGCCTGCCGGTCAAGGTTTACCTTGGGCATGTCAGGAATTTGGCGGCGAAAGGGGTGGACTGCCTGTTTGTCCCCCATATTGTCAGTGTTGAGAAGCAGGAATACATCTGCCCAAAATTCATGGGACTACCGGATATTGTCCGCAACTGCCTCGATCATTGCCCTCCTCTGCTGTCTCCCACCATCGACGGGCGTAAAGGAAGCCGCGGCATCATATGCAGTTATCTTAAGCTGGGATCCTGCTTTGCCCCAATCCACAAAGTGATTCACGCGTACAGGCTGGCTGCAGCTGAGCAGCGCCGCTGTGAGAGGAGTCTGATTAAGGAACACAATGCCAGACAGCACCCATGTACCCAAAAAGTTGGTTTGACCATTGCGGTGCTTGGGCATGAATATTTGCTTCATGACGAGTTTGTTTCCATGGGCGTCATCAATCGGCTGCGTCAAGCTGAATGCCTGGTCCTCACCGCGGAAGAGCTGATGACAGATACTATTGCGGAACACAACCGGTTTCTCAGGAAGCGTATGTATTGGACTTCGGGCAAGCGGATCCTCGGCGCTGCGCATTATTATTCCGCAAAAGTCGATGGCATTGTTTCACTCATGTCTTTTGCCTGCGGCACCGATTCCATGACCACGGATTTGGTGGACAGACACTGCCGGCGCAGCGGGATACCGCACTTGGTTATCAGCTTGGATGAACACACAGGGCAGACCGGAGTCCTAACCAGAGTGGAAGCGTTTCTGGATCTGCTGCGGAGGGGGAGAAAGCATGAAGATCACCTTCCCCCATATGGGGAATCTGTATATTGCGATTGAAGCTCTGCTTGGCGAATTGGGGCATGAGTTTGTCGTTCCGCCCAAAAGCAGCAAAAGGACGCTGACATTAGGCACCAAGTACAGCCCGGAAACGATCTGTCTGCCGCTTAAACTTGGTGTAGGCAATCTTCTGGAAGGGATTGAACTGGGAGCCGACACTGCCTTGATGGTGGGGGGCAGAGGCCCGTGCCGCTTGGGATATTATGCCGCCCTGCAGCAGGAGATCCTATATGATTTGGGAAAGGAGATTAACTTTATAGTGTTGGATCATCCCAAGGAAGACTTTACCCGGTTGAAGTCTCAAGTTGTCCCCCTGGTGCAAAAAGGCGGCCTGCGGGCTTTGGCAAAAGGGGTTGCATTGGCTTGGGAGAAACTGAAGGCAGTGGAAAAACTGGAACGGACAGCCCACTTTGTCCGTCCCAGGGAAGCCAAACCAAGGGCCACGACCCAGGCGCTGAACCGAGCTTTACAAGAACTGCGCCGCCTCGGCTCCATAAGAGATATCCGGAGGCGCTGCAGAGAAGAGTGCGACAACCTGCTTGCCCTGGCGTCAACAAACGCTCAAAGGCCGATTAAAGTAGGCATTGTCGGTGAAATCTACACGATTCTTGAGCCCTTCGCCAACCTGGATTTGGAGGAAAGGCTTGGGTATCTGGGAGTGGAGGTGTTTAGGACCGTAAGTCTGGCGCGGTGGCTGAGAAACAACGTGATCCTGTCCTCTTTGGGCTTGTACCGCAGCTGGAAACTCAGGATCAATGCACGTGGGTATCTCCGTGCGCCAGTCGGGGGCCACGGCTTGGATACAGTGGCGCAGACTGCGGCTCTGGCCTGCAAAGGTTATGATGGAGCAGTCCATATTCTTCCGTTTACCTGTATGCCGGAAATTGTCGCCCAATGCGTTCTGCCCAATGTCAGTTCCGACTGCCGCATTCCGGTCTTGTCGCTGGTCGTGGACGAGCATACTGGGGAAACCGGGTTTCAGACTCGGCTGGAGGCATTCGTGGACCTTTTGTCAAGGCAGAGGAAAGGAGGGGCGGGATATGAGCCGGCCTGTCTATCTTGGAGTTGATGTGGGCTCAGTAAGTACAAACGTGGCGTTATTGGATGCGGAGTGCTTAAAGGTAGTTGAGAAAGTGTACTTCCGGACTCAGGGCCAGCCAATCCTATCGCTGCAGCGGGCGTTGTCCCAGATCGCAGGCCGCGGCCAGTGGCAGGTTTTGGGAGTAGGTGCCACCGGCAGTGCCCGCAGGCTTGCCGGGGTTATCCTAGGGGCGGATGTGGTGAAAAACGAGATTACAGCCCATGCTCTCGCTGCTCTGCATGTGGAAAAAGCTGTGCAGACAATCATTGAAATCGGCGGCCAGGATTCCAAGCTGATCATACTGCGCAATGGAGTGGTCACTGATTTTGCCATGAACACCGTTTGCGCCGCCGGCACTGGCTCTTTCCTTGATCAGCAGGCTGCGCGGCTTGGTATCCCCATCGAAGAGTTTGGGGAGATCGCCCTCAAAGGCCGCCATCCGGTGCGGATTGCCGGGAGGTGCACGGTATTTGCTGAATCCGATATGATCCACAAGCAGCAGCTTGGCCACAATTTGGCAGATATTCTCGCGGGCCTGTGCGATGCCATGGTCCGCAATTACCTGAACAATGTAGGCAAAGGCAAGGAGATCAGGGAGAAGATCATTTTCCAAGGGGGAGTTGCGGCTAACAAAGGGATGCGCAAAGCCTTTGAGTCGGCACTCGGCACTGAAGTGACAGTCCCGGAGCATTATGATGTCATGGGAGCGATCGGGGCCGCGCTGCTGGCGGCTGAGCACCTCCAGAGCAGCAAGCGAACCAGTTTCCACGGCTTCACAATCACCGAAAGCGTTTATCAGAATCAGAGCCGAGATTGCCGGGATTGCCCGAACAACTGCGAACTTGTGGATATTGTCAAAGATGGGGAAGTCATTGCCAGTTGGGGCTCCCGCTGCGGCAAGGCCGATTGGGGATTAGACCAGATCAGTAGGGAAGCATCAGCGTTTTCTGCGATGATGAGCTGATCCACCGGGAGAAACTGTGGTTCCGGGTGCATTGACGCTGATATAAAGCTGGTTCTCCCCATGTCTTGCCATCTTGTCTCTGTTGTGTTAAAATGTTACTGTCACAGCTTATCCCCCGCTTAGGCGGGGGTTTATATGTTGCGCGCTTGGGGAGGAACAACCTTGAACTACGAAGAAACTCACAATCGAGCAGGACACCTGGTCATCGGCGGATGTGATGTTGTCGAGCTGGTGGGTCAATGGGGCACGCCGCTGTATGTTTTCGATGAGGAAGCGGTGATCAACAATATCGTGATGTACCGGAATGCCTTAAGCGGTTTGCCAGATTACGAGATCATATATGCCGCGAAGGCACTGCTGACAGTGGGGATTGCCAGGTTCATGGCCAATCACGGCCTATCGTTGGATGTTGTCAGCGGTGGTGAACTGTATATGGCCCTTACCGCTGGCTTTCCCGCGGAGAAGATCTATTTCCACGGCAACAACAAATCCGCAGCTGAACTTCGGACAGCCCTTGATGTTGGGGTTGGCCGCATTGTGGTGGACAACCTTTACGAGCTGGAACTGATTGCTGATCTGGCGCGGCAGAAGCAAAAAGCCGCGGACATCCTCCTGAGGATAATGCCGGGAGTGGAAGCGCACACCCACAGTTATATCCAAACAGGCCAGCTGGATTCCAAGTTCGGCATCAGCATCGCCTACAACCAGGCTATAGATGCCATCAAGCTCGCTGCCGGCATGCCCGAGATCAAGCTGCACGGCCTTCACTGCCACATTGGCTCACAGATCTTCGAACTGGCAAGTTTTGCCAAGACAATCGATGTGATGATGGCGCTCATGGCTGAGTCCAAAGCATTGGGCATCGATCTGGCGGAACTGGATCTGGGCGGCGGTTTGGGGATCAAGTATGTGGAAGGCGACCAACCGGCATCGATCCAGGACTTCGGTGCCTATTTGCAGGATGCCCTGAAAAACTCCGCTGCCAAGTACGGCCTAAAGCTGCCTAAGATCATGGTGGAACCAGGCCGTTCCCTGGTTGGTGCCGCAGGTACCACTATCTACCGTGTTGGGTCGATCAAAACAAACCAAGGCGGCCGCACCTATGCCGCAGTCGACGGCGGCATGGGAGACAACCCCAGAGTTGCCCTGTATCAGGCGAAATACCACGCTGTGGTTGCCAACAAAATCGGCCAGCCGCCGGAACAGACATACACAATTGTGGGCAAGTACTGCGAATCAGGGGATGTGCTGATCAACAGCATTGCGCTGCCACGGCTCGAACCCGGCGATCTTCTGGCTGTTTTCTGCACAGGAGCATATAATTATGCCATGGCCAGCAACTATAATGCTGTACCCCGCATACCGATTGTCACAGTCTACCGCGGCCAGTCCGACTTAGTGGTAGAGCGGGAGACGTATCAAGACTTGATCCGGCTGCACCGGATTCCCGCGCGGTGGCTGAAAAATGGAGTGTAGGAGGATAAAGCATGGATCTGGAACTGCTGGTTTATTCTGTTTTGGCAGCTTTGTTCGCTATCTCCATTCATGAACTGGCACACGGAGCCGTCGCCGACCGGCTGGGCGATCCAACGCCGAGAGCGTTGGGGAGATTGACGCTGAACCCGCTGAAGCACCTTGATCCAATCGGCCTGATCATGCTGGTCTTGTTCAGGCTGGGTTGGGCAAAACCAGTGGAAGTGAACCCACTCCGTTTCAAGAACTACCGCCGGGACATCATTCTGGTCGCATTGGCCGGCCCGCTGGCGAACCTGACTGTCGCGTGCGTGATCAATTTGTTGAGCAGCTTGCTCATTAGGCTGCCAATCAGTTTAAGCCCTCAGTATTGGTCCGCACTTTCCAAGCTGATTTTTGTCAATATTCAACTGAACATAATGCTGGCAGCGTTCAACCTGATCCCACTGCCGCCATTGGACGGTTCGCGCGTGGTGGCAAACCTTTTGCCGCTCAAACAGCGTTTGGCGTACGAAAGGATTGCTCCATACGGGCCTTTTATCTTGATTTTGGGGATTTGGAGCGGATTGCTGGATTATGTGATTTGGCCGATAGCGTCTTTGCTGGAGTGGATCGTAAAAGGATTTGGGTGAGAACCTATGAGTTATCTGGTTAAGCTGGAAGTCTTCGAAGGCCCTTTCGATCTGCTTTTGAACTTGATTGAGAAAGCAGAGATCGATATTATGGATATCCCCATCGCCCGGATCACCGAAGATTATCTGGATTACCTCAGGCAGATGCAGGAACTGGATTTGGTGGTCAGCGGAGATTTTCTCGTGATGGCGGCCACTCTACTCCAGATCAAAGCCCAGATGCTGTTGCCCAAGAAACCACCTGCGGATCCTGATCTGGAAGGCGAAGATGAAGCTGATCCCAGGGCGGAGTTGGTGCGGCAGCTCTTGGAATACAAGTTTTACAAAGAGGTTGCCCAGGTTTTGAAGGAGCGGGTGGACGAGGTTGCTGTGTTTCCCCGGGCGTATTATGAGGCTTTGGACAAGGCACCCATTTACACCAATTGTGTAGGCGACGCCGATGCTGAGGTGCTGGCCGGTTTGTTTGCCCAAGTGCTGGCCGCTCTTGACGAAAGCAAGAAAGTCACATACATCAAGAGGGACATGAGCCTTGCGGAGGCCATAGCCAATCTCCGTCTGATCCTCAGGCAGCAGCAGACAGTGACATTCAGGGAACTGTTGGTCCGTAAAGACCGCCTTTTCATTATCTATACCTTCTTGGCTGTCTTGGAACTGATCAAGCTGCGGGAGATCTATGCGATCCAGGAACGGCTTTTCGGAGAGATCCGTTTGGTGAGGAGGTAAGCAGGTGACCTTGGAAGAAACATACAGGATCATTGAAGGGTTGATCTTTGCCGCTCCTTACCCTTTGACTGTGAAAGAAATCAGCGAGATTACCGAGATCGATGAGAAAATTGTCCAAAGACTTATAGAAGATGTTGCCGCAAGATATGAGAACAGTGGGATTATGCTCCGCTGTGTGGCTGGAGGCTATCAGTTCGTGACTCGCCCGGACCTGAAAGAATGGGTTGAAAAACTGGGAAGAAAGATAGTGAACACACCACTTTCAGCTCCCGCATTAGAAACATTGGCCATCATCGCCTATCAGCAGCCGGTGACCCGCAGTGAAATAGAACAGATCCGTGGTGTCAGAGCAGACAGCGCCATCAACACACTGCTTGAGCGGGAACTGATTAGAGAGCTCGGCCGCAAGGACGGCCCGGGACGTCCCATAGTGTTCGGCACCACCGATAAGTTTCTGATGGAGTTCAATCTCAAATCCCTCGACGACCTGCCGCGAAAAAATGAGTTCCCCAGGCTGACAAGCGGCAGTGATACACTGGAGGGTGAGGATGCATAGACTAAAGTGCATTATGAAAGAGTAAGATCGAGATCTGGAGAGTGAAATCCATGTTGCTCGGTCTTATTTTTTTGGCCTTGACGGTGCTGCTGCTTCCATTTGCCCTGGAACTGCGCTACAACAGGCTCCAGGCCGACAGTGAAACCGTGATAGTGTTATGGATCTGGAAACTGCCCCTTAAGCTGAGAATCGCCTACCTGGAAAAAATCGGGCGTTATCTATACGCAAAAGTAGCCCTGCAGGCGCCTGGTTCTGCCGCCGAAATCGAGCCGGCCATCCCACTGAAGCGCATCTTGCAGCTTCTAAAGGCCCCCATGCCGCGGCTTTTGAAAGCATTGGCCAAAAGCGCTCTGTTTTTCCTGGAAGAAATCGAAAAACTGGAAGTGAGGCTGAGATACAGCACGGGGGAAGCAGCGGCGACTGCCATAGCGGCTGGTGCAGCCTGGTGGATTACTTCAGTAGTCTTGCCCACATTAAACGCCAGATTTGTGTTTTTGCACCAACCACAGGTTCATGTGACGCCGGTGTTTGGCCCGCAGGTTTTTGAGCTCTACCTGCGCTGTATATTTCGGATTAGACTCGGCTACATTATGGTTAAGAGGATCAAACAGCGACTTCAGTTCGGCAAAGGAGGCTGATCAGTTGGGAGAGAACCATCCAATCGAAGGCCTGATGGAAACAGCAATGGAAAGCCTCAAAGCAATGGTAGATGTTAATACAATCCTGGGTGATCCGGTGGAGACTCCCGACGGCCACATCATCATTCCTGTTAGCAGAGTCAGTTTTGGCTTTGCTGCCGGAGGAACAGAATTCGAGAGTAAAAACGAAGACAATTCCAGTGGAGAACTGCCGTTCGGCGGGGGCAGCGGCGGCGGAATATCTCTGCATCCTGTCGCTTTCCTCGTGGTAGGGAACGACCAGGTGAGGCTTCTGCCCGTGGACAACAGCGCCATCTATGACCGGCTGCTGGACATGGTGCCGAAAGTGATCGAGCAGATTCGAGGCGGAAAGCCCAATCCCGGCCAACATTTGTCTGGGCAGAGCATCTATGAAATCTGACCGCTGAGGTTCTAACAACGAGAAATCATGTGTATGCCAAGAGGGGTGACCCCCTCTTTTTTTATCTTGTAAAAATGCAGTACCTCAGGTACGATCAGGGTAACGACGAGGAGGCATTTGTGTATGGAAGAAAGGCTGCAAAAAGTACTGGCTCAGGCAGGTGTCGCTTCCCGCCGCGCCAGCGAACAGTTGATCCTGGCAGGACGAGTCACCGTGAACGGTGTAGTTGTGACGGAATTGGGGACTAAGATTGTCCCAGGCCGTGATGTGGTGGCGGTTGACGGGAAGCCAGTTCTCGGGCCGGAACAGCACGCATATTACATCTTAAACAAACCCCGGGGCTATCTTACCACAGTCCGGGATGATCGAGGACGCAAAACAGTGATGCAGCTGGTGGCATCAGTGCCGGAACGAGTATATCCAGTGGGGCGGTTGGATTACGATTCAGAAGGGCTGCTGATCATGACCAACGACGGGGAACTGGCCAATCAACTCATGCATCCCCGCTACAAAATACAGAAGTACTACTTGGTGAAGGTGAGCGGCCAGGTGTCTGCTTCTGATGTGGAAAAGCTGCGTAAAGGTGTCGAGCTTGAAGATGGCAAGACCGGTCCGGCCTACGTGGAGCTGCTTCTCAGCGGGACGAAGGAAAGTATACTCAAGATCGGCATCAGAGAAGGGCGCAACCGGCAGATCCGCCGCATGTGCAAAGCGGTGAACTTGGAGGTCAGACGCCTGATCCGGACACAGATCGGCCCAATCCAACTCGGTAATCTGCCGGTAGGGTCCTATCGCCGCCTGACAGAAAAGGAAGTGCAGAAGCTTAAGCAGGCGGTGAACCGCGGTGGCAGATAAGGTGATCGTGATAGGGGGCGGAGCGGCAGGGTTGATGGCGGCCGGGTCTGCCGCGGAACGTGGAGCCGATGCGGTTTTACTCGAGAAAAACGACATCCTGGGGAAAAAGCTCCGCATCTCGGGCAAAGGCCGCTGCAACATCACCAACGCCATGCCCATCAATGATTTCACAGCTTGCTATCCCGGAAACGGCAGGTTTTTGTACAGTGCCCTGACAAGGTTCACAAATCAAGACCTGACGGCTTTTTTCGGCAGGTATGGGGTCAAGACCAAGGTTGAACGGGGCGGGCGGGTTTTCCCTGAATCAGACAGCGCCCATCAGGTGGCCGATGCCTTGATCCGTTACGCCAAGGATCACGGCGTTGAGTTTAGAATGAATACCAGGGTTACAGAGATCTCAGCGATCAATGGCCAGATTGATGGTGTGGAGACCGACGTCGGTTTTTTATCGGCCAACCGGGTGATCTTAGCCACTGGAGGCGCAAGCTATCCGGGCACAGGTTCCACTGGCGACGGGTATAGGCTGGCAGCAGCGCTGGGGCATACAATCATAACGCCTTTTCCCGCTTTGGTGCCTTTAAGGACTCGGGAAACCTGGGTCAAGCAAGTGTCAGGGTTGAGCTTGAGAAACGTTTCCGCCACGATTATCAAGGGAAACGATACGAAGCGTGCCGCGACTGAATTTGGAGAGATGCTGTTCGCTCATTTTGGGGTGACCGGGCCCATCATCTTGACTCTTTCGCGTCAAGCGGGATTGTGGCTTCGGGAGGGTTTTCCCGTTACCTTGAGGATTGATTTGAAACCGGCTTTGAGCGAATCCCAACTGGATCAAAGGATTCAGCGGGATTTTGGCCAGGTCCAGCGGAAACAGTTCAAAAACAGTCTTGGCCGGCTGCTTCCAAAAAACTTGATTCCGGTTATTGTGGCATTGTCCGGTATTGATCCGGAAAAACCGGTCCACCAAATCACCCGGAGTGAGCGGTTAAACCTTGTGACGCTGCTTAAAAGGTTGGAGCTTAGCATTATTGAGACATTGCCCCTCCAAGCGGCTATTGTCACGGCTGGAGGCGTCTGCGTGAAAGAGATCGACCCGAAGACGATGCAATCGCGGCTGGTAAAAGGCTTGTTTTTCGCCGGCGAAGTGATCGACGTTGATGGTGTCACCGGAGGCTTCAATCTTCAGGCTGCGTTTTCTACGGGGCGATTGGCAGGAATTTCCGCTGTTGAGGGTAATTGAATAAAGAAGAAGGGAGGATGGACTTGGTCAGAGCAATCCGCGGGGCGGTGACAGTCGCCGAAAACAATCGAGAACATATTATCGCGGCCACAAAGCGTTTGCTAAGCGAGTTGATGCGCCGAAACAATCTTTGTGAGGATGATCTTATCAGCATGCTGTTCACGGTCACGACCGATCTTGACCAGGCCTTTCCTGCCCAGGCAGCCAGAGAGATGGGGCTGGTCGAAACACCACTTATGTGCGCCACAGAGATCGCGGTTCCCGGCAGCCTGCCGCGGTGCATCCGTGTCATGATTCACTGTCACAGTAATTTGTCCAAACGAGAGATTCAGCACGTGTATCTTGGCGAGGCAGCCGCGCTGCGTCCTGATCTGGCAGGGAGTGAAGCAGATGATTAAGTGCCGTAGGGAACTGGAAAGGATTCAGCCATATGTGCCGGGGAAACACATCGATGCTGTCAAAGAAGAATATGGTATCACCGATGTAGTGAAACTGGCATCCAATGAAAACCCTTTGGGGATGGGCCGCGCGGCGGCGGAAGCGATCGCTGCCAATCTCGAGAACGTCCATCTGTATCCTGATGGCAGCTGCGCCCTTCTAAGGGAGAAACTCGCTTCCCGTTTGGGTGTGGCGAGCGGCCAGATCATTGTCGGCAACGGCTCGGACGAGATTCTAAAGATGGTGGCCGAGGCGTATTTGACCGAATCGGACGCGGTGATCATGGCCGATCCGACCTTTTCGGAATACCGTTTCGCAGCGGATTTGATGGGCGCGGAGATCAGGGCTGTGCCGCTTGTTGATTTCCGCCACGATCTGGCGGCCATGGCAGCGCAGATCGATGAGAAAACCAAAATCATATTTGTTTGCAATCCGAACAACCCGACCGGCACGATTGTGAACCGCGCAGAACTTGAACAGCTGCTCAACCAGGTACCTCGGCACATCCTGGTGCTGGTGGACGAGGCATATTATGAATATGTTTCCAGCCGGGAGTATCCACAGACCATAGGGCTTATACAGCAGTATCCCAACTTGATGGTCACACGCACCTTCTCCAAAGTGCACGGCCTGGCAGGTTTGCGGATCGGTTACGCTGTCGCCGATTTCAGCGTCATCCGGACTTTAGAGCGCGTCAAGGAGCCGTTCAACGTCAACCTGCTCGCCCAGGCGGCAGCTTGTGCCAGCCTGGATGATCAGGATCATCTCAAAAGAAGCATTGAAAATAACGAAGCAGGCAAGCGGTACTTGTATGAGCAGTTTGATCTGCTTAAGCTTAAGGCTGTGCCTACTGAAGCCAACTTCATCCTGGTAGACTTGAACTGCGAGGCCAGAGACGTGTTCCAGAAGCTTTTGGCCAAGGGTGTGATTGTACGCCCGGCTGACGCTTTTGGTTTGCCGAGCTTTATACGGGTTACGGTTGGAACGATGGAACAGAACCGCCGGTTTATTCAGGCATTGAGGGAGGTCTTGTATGCAGATCGCGATTGACGGGCTTGCGGGTGCGGGCAAGAGTACCGTTGCCAAACTCGTTGCCGAAAAACTGGGGTATCTGTATATCGATACCGGGGCCATGTACAGGGCTTTGACCTATTTGGTCCTGCAAAAAGGGGCGGACCCAGGCGACGAGGAGAGTGTGTTTCACACACTAAGGGGAATGGACTTGCAGTTCCACCCCGGAGCGGGCACCTCGTCGTACCGGGTGACGGTCAACGGTGTGGACGTTACGGAAAGAATCCGCCATCCCGATGTGGGGAAGTTTGTTTCGCTGGTTTCCAGCTACGGCCGTGTCCGGGAAGCGATGGTGGCTCTTCAGCAAGAGCTGGCTGAAGGCCGCAATGTAGTGATGGACGGCCGTGATATTGGGACAACTGTACTGCCCAATGCCGAGCTGAAGATATTTCTGTCAGCTTCGGTGGAAGAGCGGGCCAGGCGGCGGCTCAATGAATTGGCGGCAAAAGGGTATGATCTGACCTTGGCGAAGGTGATTGCCGACCTAAAGCAGCGGGATCATATCGATTCGACCCGGGCAGTCTCGCCTCTTCGCAAGGCAGAGGATGCTGTAGAAATCGACACTACAGATCTTTCTATCGATCAAGTCGTAGAACGGATACTTGCGCTGGTTGCATGGAGGGAAACACATGTATAAGGCACTCAGGGTACTCGCGGTCATGCTGGTGAGAATTTGTTTTCGGTTTTCGGTGTCGGGAAGAGAGAATATTCCGGCCAGCGGCGCTGTGCTTGTTTCGAATCATGCAAGCATGTTTGATCCGGTGGTCCTTGGCGTGGCTGTGCCCCGCCCAATACATTTCATGGGTAAGGCGGAATTATTCAGGAACCGGATTTCGAATTGGTTTTTCCGCAAGCTGCATGCCTTTCCTGTGAGACGCGGAGAATTTGACAGGGGCGCCATCCGCTCAGCCTTGGAAGTCTTGGACCGGGGCCAGCTTTTGGGCATATTTCCTGAAGGGACCCGCAATCGGGGGGAAGATCTAATGCCGCTGCACAGCGGCGCGGCGTTGTTGGCCAGCCGGGCTCAGGTTCCGATCATCCCCATAGTGATTGTAGGGAACAACAAATACCGGATTTTCCATAGAGTCGACGTGCGGATTGGAACCCCGATCATGCCGGAACAAGGGAAAAAGGCGACAAAAGAAGACCTGGCGCGGATAAATGATCAGATCTTAGCACAATTTACTGTTCTCAACCGGCAGGAATTTAGCATTGGAGCGAGAATTGAAACAAGGAAATGATTCCCGCGCAAGAAAGTATTTTGGGAAAGATGACATACTATAAAAAAGCGTCTGGTTTTGCGCAGTGCTTAACTTATGCCGGCTTGTCATGGGCAATATATTACTCAATGATAAGCTGACGTGGGTTTAAATAAAAACAAAAGCAGTGGAAGTTGTCCGAGGTAGGGGCAGTCAGTTACGCTTGGTGACCGGGTGTATGATGGGAAGCCTTTGCTCTGGACGGGTAATCGAGGGGGTTATTGAGAGAATGAGCGAGTTCACAGAGGAGAAAGTGCTAGTGAATGGTCCAGCAGACCAGGAAGAAGCCCAGCAAGAAACAGAAGCAGTAATTCAGTCTGAGGCAGGTGAAGTACAAGAGCAGCCAGCCCATGAGGTGGAGGCTGCCGAAACCGGAGCAGAGTCGGTCGGTGAAACTGATGCAGGTACCCCTGCGGAGGAACCGGCAGCGGATGCGGAAGTACCGGCTGCCCAAGACCAACCCGACGGGGAAGGTCCGGAGCAGATTATGGAGGATTACGCAGATATTCCCACACCGGTGCCGAATACGATTGTGACTGGCAGAGTGGTCCATGTCGGGACTGATGAGGTACTGGTGGATATCGGTTATAAATCTGAAGGCAGAATTCCATTGAACGAAATGGGCCTGAAGCCAAACCAACAGCCTGCGGATGTATTCGCGGAGGACATGGAAATCGATGTTTGGGTTGTGAAAGTGGATGTCGCGGAAGACAGTGTGGTGCTGTCCAAGCGCCGGGCCGATGTTCACAAGGCTTGGGCTGAACTTGAGCGCTTGTATGAAGAAGGCCAGCCGATTACCGCCGAAGTCACCCAGGTTGTCAAAGGCGGATTGCTGGTAGACTTGGGTGTACGGGGTTTCATCCCAGCCAGTCATGTTTCCCGCGGGTATGTAGAGAAACTTGACAAATACGTGGGTCAGACTTTGAAACTGAAGATCATTGAGCTCGACCGCCAAAAAAACAATGTTGTTTTGTCCCGCAAAGAGATTCTGGAAGAAGAGCACCGCAAAGCAAAGGAAGAAGTCTTCGACCGTCTGAAGGAGAACATGATTGTCGAAGGTGTTGTGCGCCGGATCACGGACTTCGGGGCGTTTGTGGATGTGGGCGGCGGAATCGAAGGCCTGCTCCATGTCTCCGAGATGGCACACAGCCGCGTCAAGCATCCGTCCAGCGTCGTTTCCGAGGGCGACAGAATCAAGGTAATGGTCTTGGCGATCAACAAAGACGAAGAAAGGATCTCTCTCGGATTGAAACAGACTCTTCCGGATCCTTGGGATTCGGTTGCGGAGCGGTATCATGTGGGCGACACAGTGACCGGTGTGGTCACGCGGACTGTCGACTTCGGCGCTTTTGTGAAATTGGAGGAAGGTGTCGAAGGGTTGATCCACATTTCCCAGCTGTCCCACCGCCATGTAGCCAAGACCGAGGATGTGATCAAACCCGGCGATCAGGTTGAGGCGAAAGTGATCAGCGTTGATCCTGCAGCCAAGCGCATCGGTTTGAGCCTGAAGGAACTGGAACCGAAACCTGAGCCGAAAAAAGAAGCCAAGAAGCAGGAAAAAGCCGAAGAGCAGCCTGCGGATGAAGAACTGACCACCACCATCGGCGACATGTTCGGTGATTTGTTCAAAGATCAGTAACACAAAAGCCGGTTATTAGAGGTAAGAGGCCTTGTCCAACGGACAAGGCCTTTTTGATTCCGGCTGCGGCTTACATATTGGCCTACCTGCAAGGGAAGAATAGCCATAGATTTTGAGCGCAGGAGGGATCTTATGCCCACAGGCATGCTTATTCTCTTGATTACCGCGGCGCTGATCTACTTTGGTGCCGCGCAGAGGGTGTTGGACCGGATGCGTTTGACTGACGCCCAGGCTCTGCTGTTCATCGGCTTGATGATCGGCGGCAGCTTTATCGATATCCCGCTTTACCGAGGGGCGGTGGAGATCAGTGTCAATGTGGGAGGAGCGCTGGTCCCGCTGGCATTATGCATCTACCTGCTGCTGCGGGCAGACAGTGCGAGAGAGACGTTTCGCGGCGCCGCAGCGGCTGTGGTGACGGCAGGGATCGTTTTTGCCGTAAGCCAGATAACTGAGTTCGGCCCCACTGATCGGACGCTTGTCGATCCAATGTGGCTTTTCAGTATTGTGGCCGGTGCAGTGGGGTACCTAACCGCCCGATCGCGGCGCAGTGCCTTTATCGCCGGCACACTGGGAATAATTCTTACGGATGTCATTCATATGGCCCGGTCTTTAGTCATGGACATACCCACCACCGTCGCTCTAGGTGGGGCAGGGATATTTGACACAGTGGTGATTGCCGGGATTGTCGCTGTCCTTCTGGCAGAACTGTTTGGCGAGATTAGAGAACGACTGCACGGAGGGCCCAAGTCAAGCCGGGTTGGTAACGAAGGAAAGGATGAGCTGGATTGAAACCGAGAGTAGTCTTGATCATGATCGCTCTGATTGGTTTTTTCGCTGGAACAACGGCCAGCGCCCAGGTGTCCTGGCTGGAAAGCCGCCTTTCAGAACGGGATGACGGCAGTTACTTCACGCTTAAGGACACACAAGGTGAACTGATTACTTATACAGCCCGGATTTTGGATATCGGAGACTCTTACATCGCCGCAGACAATCAGCGCTATGAAGTGACAGCCGTCGATGGTGACGTGATCATTGTTGAGCGCAAGGAAAAGATTGAGCTTCCCAATGTCAACGAACTTACGGCGGGCGCTGCCGCACGTTCCGCCAAGCCCAGTTTCTGGCAGCGTCTCTTTGGCACAGCCGCTTCGCAAAAGGAAGCCGATGATGAGCAGTGGAAGGCTGTCGGTATCTACCACACTCACAATGCGGAGTCGTATGTGCCCACCAGTGGAGTGGAGTCCAAAGATCAAGGCGACATCATGTCTGTCGGCAAGGCTTTGGCCGATGCGCTGGAAGACCTGGGGTTTAAGGCGATTTGGTCCGATAACAGCCACTTGCCGCACGACGGCGAAGCTTACATCCGCTCGCGGCGTACTGCTGTAGAACTGATGCAGCACCGTCCGGGCACATTGATTGATGTCCACCGCGACGCCACACCGCCCGAAGTTTACGAAACTGAGATCGACGGAAAACAAGCTACCAAGGTTAGGATTGTTGTGGGCAGGCAGAACGAAAACCGGGAATTAAACCTGGAATACGCCAAGCGGATCAAGGCAGTCGCCGACGAGAAATACCCCGGCATAATCGAAGGGATTTTCCATGCCCGCGGCAACTACAACCAAGATCTCGGGCCTAGGATGATTCTACTGGAATTTGGCGCACATACCAACCCTCTGGAACTTGCGGAGCAGGCGGCCCGCTTCTTCGCTGAAATCATTCCTGCCGCTGCGGGGCTTGTGGGAGAGGGAGCCAACCGGGCAGAAGCCAAGCAGAGCAGCCCTACAGCTTGGAGGTCGATTGTTTGGATCCTGGTGATTACTGCCGCGGTAGTCATTGGTTACCTCGCCATCAACAAGCAGGGCCTTGGTGCATTAATATCAAGGGACAATCAAGAACCCCCTGACGAAGATCAAAACTAAATCGGTGAGTGATGAAGAGTGCGCTATCTGACCACGATTGTTCTTGCCACTTTTTCCGGGCTCATGGCCCGGTTATATATGCTGCGCCGAGATTACCGGCAGTACCCGAGTTACCCGCAGGGATGGGCGATTCACTTATTCATCGGGTTTATCGGAGCTCTTTTGGGGGCAGTCATGATACCATCCCTGATCGAAGCTGAGTATGCCGCAGTATCGTTCCTGCTGATGGCCGCGTCCCAATTCAGGGAAGTGCGCAACATTGAGCGGAGCGGCCTTGAAAAGCTCGAGAAGACCGAGCTAGTCGCCAGGGGCACCGCATACATAGAAGGCATTGCCCGTGTGTTTGAGGCCAGAAACTACCTGGCGATCTGGACTTCTTTCACTGCGGCGGCCGTATCCGAAATGACGCTGCGGTTTGGAACGCTGGCACAGGCTGGAGCAGCCCTTGCCGCGGCCGCAGCGGCTGCGGGGCTTTTGAATCAGCTGATGCGGGGGCCATCGATTGGTGACATCGCGGATATAAAACCGACTGAAATCAGTTTTGACGGCCCGATTCTAGTCGTAGGTGGAGTCAGTGGCATGAATGTCGGCTTGCCTGCTGCCAGGGAGCGCTACTTAAAGCAGGGTGTGGCTGTGGAGATCATTCCTAGGGATGTGGACGCCAAAGCAACTTTGGCCAACATCGGCCAGATGCAGGCCATTGCCCATGACGCAGCCTCCATGGTTGGTGTATACATGGATGTCGGCGAGCAGGAGTACACTCCGCTGGTCCGCCGCGACCCGGAGTCGGGTAAGCTGGTGATGGTCATGATTCCCTCTGAAGACAACCAAGAAGCGTTTCTCGAAGCAGTATCGAATGTACCGGTGCTTGAGACGGCCATTCGCAAACCTTTGCGCTCCGTGGCGGGCCGGATGATGGATAGGAGGGGTTAGATGGACATTACTCCTACGAATCAGATATTGGCTGTGATCACAACTTCCAGAGACCGGGTGGGCGGGTCGGCGCCGATCTTTTACGCAGACAGTGTCTCAGAACTGGAGCAGATGGCAGTCTATCTGTCCCGGATCTTCATGGCGGCGATCCACGATCTTGGAAATGAAGTATACATTATTGTCAAGCATTGATTATGAGGTGAAAACTCGGTGAAGATCATCTACTGCTGCTATGGGGGGACACATTCATCGCCAGTCGCGGCCGCCATCCACCTCGGGAAGCTGAGCACAGAACGGGTGCCCACCGGTGGGGAAATCAGGGCCGTTGAGCTCTTCGATCAGCTGCGGTCGGACCACAGGGGTCAGGTGATGTTTTTAGGGATGGATCAATGGGGAAACGGCATCTATGTCTGCGGCCGGGGCCGAGACAAAAGAGGGATTGTTAAAGCAGTCAAAAGCGGCGCCGCTCTTGCTGGAGGGAACTTGGATGAGCTGCTGTTTGTGGATACGCTGCCTGCCGTCAACTGGTTGATGCGGATCGGCGGGTTCCTGTCCCGCCGGTTGGGATTAGTCGCGATTGGGCGGCCGCTTGTGGTTAAAGGAACCCAAAAGGCCTTTTTTAATTTGGCGAACATTGTGGCCGGAACCATAAAGACGTGCCGGAAAAACCCTGAACTGGAAGAACCAGGCTGACCAAAAGAGGAAAAACAGGCTGCGACAGCGAATTAGTAAGGCCGTGAAAACATAGAAGTGTAGGGGAAAACAGTTATGTCCAAACCGATGGTGGCGATTGTGGGCCGGACAAATGTGGGCAAGAGCACTTTATTCAACCGCATCGCTAGAGAAAGGATTGCGATTGTCGACGATCAGCCTGGAGTGACACGAGACCGAATCTACTGCGAAGTGGAATGGTTGACCAGGAAATTTATTCTGGTTGACACCGGTGGGATCGAAACTGGAGAAGACACCATCACCAGGCAAATCCGGGCCCAAGCCCAGATGGCCATAGATGAAGCGGATGTGATCATCTTCGTGGTGGACGGCCGTGAAGGCCTGACCGCCGCGGATGAGGAGATCGCCATGCAGCTCCGGAAAACATCCAAGAAAGTCATTCTCTGTGTCAACAAGGTCGAAGATTTTTCCGAAAGCACGGCGATTGCCGCGGAGTTCTGGGCGTTAGGCCTTGGAGAGCCGCTGCCTGTTTCTGCAGAACACGGGCGGGGAATCGGTGATCTTCTGGATCAGGTGATTTCTGGTTTTCCGGAAGACCGCAGCCTTGAGGAAAGCGATGCTATCAAAATAGCGGTCGCAGGAAGGCCGAATGTGGGAAAATCCACTCTGATCAATCAGTTTGTGGGTGAAGAGCGAGTAATTGTGTCTGATATTCCAGGAACCACTCGGGATGCGGTCGACACCAGTTTCACCTACAACGGGCAAGAGTTTGTCCTGATTGACACCGCGGGGATGAGGCGGAAAACCAAGATCGACACTGGAGTTGAGCATTACAGTGTGCTGAGAGCTCTGCGAGCCGTCGATCGCTCAGATGTGGTGTTCTTGATGCTGGATGCCCGGGAGGGTGTTACCGAGCAGGATCAGCGCATCGCAGGGTACGTCCATGAAAACGGCAAAGGCTGTGCCGTCGTGGTCAACAAATGGGATTTGGTGGAGAAGGACACCAACACCATGCGTGAATACGAAGAAGAGATCCGGGATCGGCTGCAGTTTTTGCCATATGCGCCGGTAGAGTTTGTATCAGCCCTTACGGGAAAGCGTGTCCACAGGCTGCTGGACTTGGCTGTGAGCATAGCCCAGCAGCGGAGCATGCGCATTCCCACAGGAAGGCTTAATGAGATCATTCAGGATGCCGTCGCCATGCATCAGCCGCCGTCGGACAAAGGTGTCCGTCTGAAGATCTTTTATGCGGCGCAGGTACAGGTCAATCCGCCTGTGTTCGTGATCCATGTCAATCACAGCCAATTGATGCATTTTTCGTATCTGCGCTATCTGGAGAACTGCCTACGGGCAGAGTACGGGTTCCAGGGCACACCGATTATCTTGAGAGTGAAGGAGAGGACCTAGATATGGAGCAGATGATACCGGGCCTGGGGCTGATGCTTTTGGCATACCTGATGGGCTCGCTGCCGTTTGGGTTGTGGATTGCCAAAATCTGGGCCAATATCAATATTCGAGAATACGGCAGCGGAAATATCGGTGTATCCAATGTGCTGCGCACTGTGGGCATAGTTCCGGCGATCATCGTCTTTATCCTGGATGCGGGTAAGGGGCTGGCGCCGGTGCTGTTAGCCCGAAGATTCCTGGACGATGATGTGGCGTGGCTGGCTGTAGGTGTTTGTGCCGTATTGGGGCACAGCCTGCCTGTATTCGCCAGATTCAAGGGCGGCAGAGGTGTGGCTACCACCTGCGGTGTGATGTTGGGGTTGTCCTGGAAAGTGCTGCTTGTGTTGTTCGGTATCTGGTCCGGAACGCTTTGGCTCACCCGGTATATTTCGCTGGCATCGATTCTGGCCGCAGTGGCGTTGCCCATCAGCTTGGTTGTGTTTTCCTACCCCACTGTTTATGTCATTTTCGGCATTATGCTTGGGGCTTTTGTCATTTGGCGCCACCGTCCTAACATTAGGCGGTTGGCGGCGGGTACCGAGTACCGCATCGGCCAGAAGGCTGAAAAGCACTAAAAAGGGATTTGCCGTTTGAAAATCACGGGGCTGCCGTGATTTTTTTATTTTCATTGTTATAATTTCTCCAAGCTTCTAATATAGTTATAATGTCCATCCGCATGTTTGCCTGGAGAGCCAATCCGAAGGAGGGAAGCCTTGATGGAGAAATTTGATCTTTTTGCTGATATCGCTAACCGCACCGGCGGAAGTATCTATATTGGTGTGGTCGGCCCTGTGCGCACCGGAAAGTCGACTTTTATCAAGCGTTTTATGGATCTGTTCGTACTGCCTAACATTCATGATATCCATCTCAGAGAAAGAACGAACGACGAACTGCCTCAAAGCGGGGCTGGAAGGATGATTACCACCACCGAGCCAAAATTCGTGCCGGAAGAACCGGTGGAAATAGTACTGCAGGACAGTGTCAGGTTTAGAGTGCGGCTGGTTGACTGTGTCGGTTATACCGTGCCTGGTGCAAAAGGTTATCTTGACGAAGATGGGCCGCGGATGGTGATGACCCCATGGTTTGATCATCAGATACCTTTTCAAGAAGCGGCGGAAATCGGCACACGGAAAGTGATCAGCGAGCATTCCACCATTGGTTTGGTGGTGATTACCGACGGTTCGGTGACAGATCTGGAAAGGGACGACTATATCGAAGCGGAAGAACGGGTGATTGCCGAGCTTAAAGAACTGGAAAAGCCTTTTGTCGTAGTGCTGAACACAGACCAACCTCACAGCAGCAGTGCGCTTGAGCTTGCCAGCAGTCTGGAGGAACGTTATCAGGTCAAAGTGGTGCCCTTGGATTGCCTGCGCATGTCTCAGAATGATATTATATCCCTTTTGCAGTCCGCGTTGTACGAGTTTCCAGTGCGGGAGGTCAATTTCAGGCTGCCGCGGTGGGTGGAGGAACTGACTAGTGATCATTGGCTTCGGCAGGATTTCGAAAGCGCCGTTTACCAGTGTGTTGAATCCATCGAAAGACTGCGGGATGTAGATGGGTCCCTGTCGGTCTTGTCAAGCAGCGATGTGATTGAGTCTGTAAGGCTACAGGCCATGGATATGGGAATTGGAAGAGTGGACATTCAGCTTTCGGCGGATCGGGCTTTGTTCTATCAGGTGCTGGCCGGCATGACAGGTTTGGAAGTAGATGGAGATCACCATCTGATCCGGCTGATGCAGGATTTATCCATAGCCAAACGGGAATACGACAAACTGGCGGCCGCTTTGATGCAGGTGCGGGAAACCGGCTATGGAATAGTGTCTCCATCTTTGGACGACATCACGTTCGAGCAGCCTGAGCTGATCAAACAAGGACGCCATTTTGGCATCAGACTGACGGCAAGCGCCCCGTCGATTCACCTGATTCGGGCTAATATCACAACCGAAGTGACTCCTCTTGTTGGCACGGAAAAGCAAGGTGAAGAATTGATGCAATCTCTGACAGAAGAGTTCCAGGAAGACCCGGATGCACTGTGGAGCCGCGATTTCCTGGGCCGGTCGCTGCAAGATCTGGTGAGGGAAGGCATCCAGGCTAAACTGAACCGGATGCCCGAGAATGCCCGAGAGAAACTCCAGGAAACCCTTTCGAAGATCATCAACGAGGGCAGCGGAGGCCTAATTTGCATTATCTTGTAAATATTGATAATCCCCGTCATTAGTGGTTACACTAGTGATAACACTAATGAAGGAGGATATGGGATGACCAAGACTGAATTAGTTGACCAGGTTGCAGCCAAGTCCAATCTGACCAAGAAGGATGCCGGAGCCGCTGTGGATGCGGTGTTTGCAAGCATTACGGAAGCTTTGGCCAAAGGCGACAAGGTACAATTGGTCGGCTTTGGTTCGTTTGAGGTTAAGCAGCGGTCCGAGCGGGTCGGCCGAAATCCCCAGACCGGTGCTGAAATGACAATTCCAGCCAAGAAAGTCCCAGTCTTCAGAGCCGGGAAACAGCTTAAAGATTCCGTAGGAACATAGGAATATAGCTTGCATTTCGGTCGAATTTATGGTATCCTATTCTCGGTCAGTCGGGGCGTGGCGCAGTTTGGCTAGCGCGCTACCTTGGGGTGGTAGAGGTCGCCTGTTCAAATCAGGTCGCCCCGACCATGAACAAATGCGCAGAATCCTTCCAGGTTTTTGGGAGGATTTTTTATTGAAGGAAATGACATTGAAAGGGCCAATAATATAAGATAACATCCCCTGGACCAACAGATGAAGGAGGCTTCTTTCAATTGAGCGCGAAATGGAGCCTGATGTTTCTCCTCAGTTTATTGATCATTGCCGGCTGCAGCCTGACTGCCCAGGCAGATTATTTGCTTGAGGAGCTGCCTTACTTGCACAACAGTGTGGTCGCGGTGGCAAGCGTCCTGAACAACGGCCGAGATCAGATCATTTCCGGTTTGGGAAACGAACTGAGAATCTATGATCAGGGCGTGCTCATCGGGACAATCACCGGATTTGCCGGCAATGTGACTGCCGTCGCCGCTGGAGACCTCACTGGGGATTTCCGCCCGGAAATTATCATCGGAACAGACAATTTCAATTTCTATGTCTATCAGCATGTTCAAGGCACCTGGCGCCAGGTCGTGGAACGGCGCTATCTTTGGTCGCCGGTGGTGCGGCTGCTGGTCGCCGACATCACGGGAAACGGCTGGGGCGATGTGGTTGTACTTACCGAGCGGGGAGAAGCCTTTGTCTATCTCGGCTGGGATGGAGAGCTGGACTTGTTCTGGCGCTCTCAGCCCAATGCAAATGTGAAGTATGTGTGTGCCGGGGATCTCGACGGTAACGGCGGAGATGAGGTCATTTACGCCTATCATTCAGGGTATGTTGGTGTGCTCGGGTGGATGGACGGACAGCTGGAACTGTTGTGGCAGAACTACCCGTGGGGAACGATCGACAGTGTATTCTTGGCCGAGACGCGCCTCGGCGAACTGCCAGAGCTTGTTGTAGTCACCGGACAGAACATCTTCTACGCATGGAGGTACAATGGAGAAAGCCTGTCTACTGTCAGGCATTTTCCCGCTGAGTTTGACGGCCGGGTGATCAAATTCCTGCCGGAATTGGGAATAGTAAACATGTCCGGCCGCAGCGGGGTATCGCGGTATACCATAGGAACAAGCTCTTTGAATCACGTCGAATCGCTGCCTTTGTTCAGTGTGCAGGACTTGATACCCACAAACGGCGGCTATCTTGTCAAAGAAACAGACGGAAGCTACTATCGGCTGCATCAGGTCGATCCGGAGACAATCGAGATTAGATATAACAGCAAAACCCTCTCTGGTTCAATTGAGGCCAAATTGTACAATGGCAGAGTTTTCCTGGATCTCGACGGCCTGGCGTCGGCGTTGAGCCTGATTCGCTTTGGATCCCAACGGATTTTCCTGATCAGCGGGTTGAACTATATGGTGATTGATCCTGGTTCAAGCATGGTGACTTGGCGTAATATGAAACTTCCCCTGATGGAAAATGTGCTTGTCGAAGACAGGAAGTTTTATCTGCCTTTGTCGCTTTTGCCTGTGCTGGGATATGAAAGCGAATACGATTACGAGTCGCACATGCTGACAATCAGGCGTACTTGGGGCTGGTGGTGGTGACATAATTTTCACCGCCAGGAAGGAAGGAGCCCTCCGATTGTGGAATATAAAATCGGATAAAATCAATGTTTGACATTGTGTCCAAATGCTTTGCGTCTAGACAGTGGTAGAAGGACAAGAGGAGGAGATTTGGTGAAGGATTACGGTAGTGACAGAATAAGGAATATTGCTCTCGTTTCCCACAGTGGTGCAGGTAAGACATCGCTGGCCGAAGCGATGCTGTATGTATCCAAGGGAATCAACCGGATGGGCAGAGTTGATGACGGTACCAGCACGCTGGACTTTGATCCTGAGGAAATCAAGCGCCAAATCAGTATTGATCTGGCTTTAGCTCCCGTTGAATGGAACGAGCATAAAATCAACATTCTGGATGCCCCGGGGTATTTCGATTTTGTCGCCGATATGATTGCGGCCTTGAGGGTGGCCGACGGAGCCGTAATCGTTGTGTGCGCTTCATCCGGAGTTGAAGTGGGCACCGAAAAAGCATGGGCATACGCCGAACAGTACAATACGCCAAGAATCATTTTTGTCAACAAAATGGAGAGGGAAAACGCCAACTTCAAAACAGTGGTGGAACAGCTTCGCTCTATGTTCGGAACTAAAGTTGTACCAGTGCAGCTGCCGATCGGCAATGCCCAGGATTTCAGAGGCCATGTCGACCTGATCCAGCAAAAAGCATACTTATGGGATCAAAACAAGGTCACAATAGGGGATGTGCCCGCCGATATGGCCGACGATGTGGCCGCCGCCAGAGAAGCTTTGATCGAGGCGGTGTCTGTGACTGATGATGAACTGATGATGAAATACCTCGAGGGCGAGGCTTTGACCGACGCCGAGATCGAGTCTGCCCTTGCTGTGGGGACCAAGTCCGGAGAGGTAGTGCCTGTGTTTTGCGGTTCAGCCACCACCAACGTGGGCATCGCGGAGTTGTTGAATTACTGCGTTCAATGCCTGCCCAGCCCTGCGGAGACAGTGGATGTCGGCATTGACACCAAGACAAACGAAGAGGTTGAGATTAAACCAAGCGATTCGACCCTCAACGCGCTCGTGTTTAAAACACTGGCCGACCCATATGTGGGTAAGCTGAATCTGTTTAAAGTTTTGTCAGGGACGCTCAAATCAGACAGCGTGGTCTACAATGTGTCCCGCGGCAGGGAAGAGAGAATCGGCCAGTTGTTCGTGATGAAGGGTAAAGAAAACATCCCTGTCAACCAATTGGGAGCCGGAGATATCGGCGCTGTGGCCAAACTGCAGGAAACCAATACCAATGATGTGCTTTCAGTCAAGGGATCAACGATTGTTGCCAAGGGTATTGATTTTCCGAAGCCGGTAATGACCATGGCGGTCCAGCCGCTGTCCAAAGGTGATGAGGACAAGATCGGCAACGGGCTGGCCAGGCTGGCGGAAGCGGATCCCGCGTTCAAAGTGGAGAAAAGTGCCGAAACCAGCGAGATTCTTATCTCAGGTCTCGGAGACCTGCATTTGGAAGTAATGTGCTCCAGGCTGCACAAGAAGTTCGGCGCCGAAGTCAAACTGTCCACTCCGTCTGTGCCGTACCGTGAGACAATCCGGGGCAAGGTCAAGGTGGAAGGTAAGCACAAGAAGCAGACAGGCGGCAGGGGCCAATACGGCCATGTCTGGCTGGAAATCGAGCCCGGCAGCGGCCAGGGCGGTGATGAGCTTGAGTTTGTGGACAACATCTTCGGCGGCGCAGTTCCCAAGCAGTACATCCCGGCAGTGGAAAAGGGCATCCGGGAAACAATGGCCGAAGGGATTCTGGCCGGGTATCCGGTTGTGAACTTGAGGGTGTCCTTGTTCGACGGCTCTTATCACAGTGTCGACTCGTCGGAAATGGCTTTCAAGATCGCCGCATCCATGGCGCTTAAGAAAGGGTTTATGGAGGCCAACCCAGTGCTCTTGGAACCGATTCAGAATGTGTATATCACCGTTCCTGAGAGCTTTATGGGCGATGTGATGGGAGATTTGAACAAAAAACGGGGCAAAATCCTGGGTATGGAACCTGACAACGGAAAACAGCTCATTCGTGCACAGGTTCCCTTAAGTGAAATGTTCAACTACGCCATTGACCTGCGGTCGATTACCCAAGGCCGCGGCTCCTTCACCATGGAGTTCAGCCACTATGAGGAGATGCCGCAGCCTTTGGCGGAACAAGTGATCGCAGCCAGCAAGAAAGAAGAATAGTCACAAGCAGCAGCTAAATATATGCAGCCGGAAACGGCTGCATATTTTTTTCGCCTATAACATAGGATTTAGGGACTGATAAGCTATCAAGGAGTGGCCAACCATGAAAAATGCGACCAGTGCAATCAATGTTTTGCTGTTGATTCAAGGTGTGGCTGTAAGCTGTGTACTGCTGGTGGGTGTGGCCTTGATCTTGGCGGTAATCACTTACATTTCGCCGTGGCAGTATACAAAAGCGGCCTTGACAGCTGGAAACTACGCCAGCATTGTTGCGGGTGCTGTTTACATCGGCACAAGGCTTAAGCAAAGACTTTGGCTGCACGGGCTGTTGCTGGGTGCTGCGATTCTCATCATCATGACTGTGATCAGAGGCGATCTGCACGTTGTCCTCAACTGGTTTTGGGCTAAACAGCTGGCGGTGGTGAGTATCCTAGGTATCCTGGGAAGCCTGTGCGGAGGCATGCTGCAGAGATAAAAAGTCCGGACACTGTCCGGACTTAAATTTTGTGGTGATGGGTGGCAGGGGAGACAGGACTTGAACCCGCAGCCCTCGGTTTTGGAGACCGATGCTCTACCAATTGAGCTACTCCCCTAGCACGACTTTAATATACCACAGGTACGGTTTACGGTCAACCCTCTTTTGGATTAAATTCGCCTGAAGCTTGCCTCTGGCAGCGGGATCCAACCGCGGCAGGAATTTCAGTAGATCTGTCGTAACATAACATGTGAAGCTTGTTACAATATAGCTGTAGAAACATAAGGAGGAATAAAGTTGAAACAGTTTCTTGGAAAAGTACCAGTCGGTGTCTCTGCCAGACATTTACATCTCAGCAAAGAAGATCTGGCAGTACTGTTCGGTCCGGATTATCAGCTGACACCCGCGAAAGAACTGTCTCAAACCGGCCAATATGCCGCTGAAGAACAGGTTACTCTAGTTACGCGCAAAAACGCGATTCCCAATGTCCGGGTGTTGGGTCCGCTCCGTGGAAAAACCCAAGTGGAAATCTCCCGCACCGATGCGTTCGCCCTTGGCCTTAGGCCGCCGGTGAGAGATTCCGGTTCAGTGGAGAACTCGGAGGCAGTAACACTGGTTGGACCGAAGGGGTCAATTTATCTAAAAGAAGGTGTGATTATTGCCCTGCGGCATATTCATATGAGCCCAGCCGACGCAGCCAAATTTGGTGTCGAGGACAAAAGTGTTGTCAGTGTGAAGACTGAAGGGGAGCGCAGTGTAATCTTCAACAATGTCCTGGTACGTGTGAGAGATGATTTTGTCCTTGAGTTCCACATCGACACCGATGAAGCCAATGCCGCGGGATTGAACAACGGCGATCTCGTCGAAGTGTACAAGTAAGGAAACGCTAAAATATTAAGATAAGGGTGAGTGTACATGGACTTGAAACACATGGCCAACATTATCCGAGGCTTGTCTGCCGATGGGGTGGAAAAGGCTGGTTCCGGACATCCGGGAATGCCTCTGGGCTGTGCAGAAATCGGTTCCGTGCTTTATTTTGATGTTCTGCGGCACAGTCCAGAAAACCCCAAGTGGCCCAACAGGGACCGTTTTGTCTTGTCCGCCGGGCACGCATCAATGCTGCTCTACTCTCTCTTACACCTAAGCGGATATGATTTAAGCTTGGACGATTTGCGGAATTTCCGCCAACTGCATGCTAAGACGGCAGGCCACCCTGAGTACGGCCATGCCGACGGCATAGAGACTACCACCGGACCGTTGGGCCAAGGGTTCGCCAATGCGGTGGGGATGGCCATAGCTGAGCAGATGTTGGCGGCACGGTTTAACCGGCCTGGGTATCCCGTTGTGGATTATTATACATACGTTTTGTGCGGAGACGGCTGTATGATGGAAGGTATCACCTCTGAGGCTTCGTCATATGCCGGGCACCTAAAGCTTGGTAAACTGATTGTCATCTACGACTCCAATGGCATAACGATTGAGGGCAGCACAGAACTCGCGTTCACCGAATCGGTGAAAGATCGCTACCTGGCCTATGGCTGGCATGTACAAGAAATAGACGGTCATGATATCGACCAGATTAAAAGAGCTTTGGTCTTGGCCAAACAAGAAACAGAGCGGCCGAGCCTGATTGTGGCCAAGACCAACATCGGGCACGGTGCACCGAACAAGGCCGGCACTGCCGCTGTCCACGGCGCGCCATTGGGCAAGGAAGAAATCCTGGCAATGAAGCGGGCGATCGGCCTTCCTGAGACTGAGTTCTATGTCTCGGAAACAGCCGACCAGATGCGCCAAGAAGTGATCAGCCGCGGTTCGGCACTGGTAGCCGATTGGAACCGTTTGTTCAACGAGTGGAGAGAAAAGTATCCTGACTTGGCCGAGGAATGGGATCAGGCGTTTGGCTGCAAACTGCCGGAAGATCTGACGTCAAGAATGCCGGCGTTCCAGCCGGGTGACAAGCTTGCCACGAGGGCGGCCAGCGGCAAGACAGTCAATGCGCTTGCAAAAGAAGTGCCATACTTGATCGGCGGTTCTGCGGATCTGGCTCCGTCAAACAACACCCATATGGACGGTTTTGGAAACATCAAAGCTGGTGACTTCACAGGTCGCAACTTCAATTTCGGCATTCGCGAACACGCCATGGGGGCAATTATGAACGGTATCAGCCTCACCGGTGGGTTCCGGATCTTTGGCGGAACATTCTTGGTTTTCTCTGATTATCTCCGCCCTGCAATTCGCTTGGCCGCAATGATGAAGCAGCCTGTGATTTATGTATTCACCCATGATTCGATCTACGTGGGTGAAGACGGCCCGACTCACCAACCGATTGAGCAAACAGAGTCTCTGCGGTTGATTCCCAATCTGTGGGTCTTCCGGCCGGCGGACGCGGAAGAGACCGTGCATGCTTGGATTGCCGCGCTGAAGCGGCTGGACGGCCCTAGTGCGCTGGTACTTACCCGTCAAGCTCTGCCTGTACTTCCGAAACATGATTCCGCCAACATGGACAAGGGTGGATACATACATTATGCGGAAAAGAAAGATTTGGATCTGACTATCGTGGCTGCAGGCAGTGAAGTAAGTCTGGCCGTTGATGCGGCTAAGCTGTTGGAGCAGGAAGGGTTTGGAGTGAGAGTGGTTTCGATCCTCTGCCGCGAGGAATTCATGGCTCAGGATCCCGCTTACCGCGACCAGGTTATTCCGCCGACCAAGCCAGTCCTTGCAGTTGAGGTAGGAGTCGGCAGCGGTTGGTACAGCATTTGTCCCGGTGCCAGGATCCGCGTCTTTTCGCTGGATCAATTCGGCCGCAGTGGCAAAGCGAATGAAGTGGGCGCGTATTTCGGCTTCACGCCGGACAACCTGGTGAAGGAAGCCAAGCAATTGCTCAATCAAAAGTGACGCACTTACGAAAAAGAGGCTGCAGTTTTGCAGCCTCTTGTTTCTTACATTCCATACGACGGTTGGGTGTATGATGGTTGATTCTGAGCGAACTGGCTCTGGTAACTGCCGAACTTTTGCGCAGCCTCGGCGACTTGTTGAGCTGACTCAGCCTGCAGGGAATACCAACCCTTGTTGAACATGAATGTGAACAGATTGCGGGCTTCCTGATGGGTTTGATTGAGAATCTGGTTCACATCCTGATGGAGTTCGGTGTAACTGGCCTCGCGCAAAAAGACGTTGAAATTGTCGGTCAAATACTTCTCGGTGGCCAACATATCGTTAAGGCGATCCCGATCATTCATCTCCGGCCCCTTGACTCGCGGCATCTGGCCGGTTTGGGGGTTTTTAATCGTGACTTGACTTGAAGGTTGATTAAAAAAACCAGGGTTCTGGTAGTTTTGCTGCCCGAAACCTTGCATGCTTGTGCCTCCTTTAGCTGCTGAATTGGTTGGTGTACTGATATTGATTCATGTTCTGCTGCTGAGTGTGGCTGTGCAGGTGATTCAACAGTATCTGATAATGCCGCTGATGGATGCTGGCCAGATGTTCCAGATGCTGCCTGATCTGCGGATCCTGACTTTCAGCTGCAAAGTGGTATGCCTTTTTGCTGGCCAAGAGTTCCCAGGAGAGAGCGTCCTCCAAATAAAGCAGGTCCTTGGTGGTTATTACCTGGGGCGGTTCATTCATGTGATTACCCTTTTGATTCTCGTATTGATGATACATAGCGTACCTCCTTGCCTGGATTGTCGTGTGTAATTAGCATTTCCTGTCGATTGGCTTTTTATGAGACACGGTCATCAAGGTTGTTTTTTACCGAATTTTGACATACTAAGGAGAGAGTTCAGCAGGAAAAGGGACAAGCGCTGTGAAATATATATAAGTAACTTGGTTATATTTAAGGGGGAATAACACATGAGTGAATTGATTGACAACCGCCGCAAGCGTCAGGAGCAGTTGAAAGCGATAATCAGAGATTTGCATGCCGGCGCGGACCTGGAGGAGATAAAACAAAGGTTTAAGGAGCTTCTAGGTGAGGTTGTCTCACCGTCTGAGATCTCCGAAATGGAACAGGCGTTGATCAACGAAGGCATGCCGGTAGAAGAGATCCAGGCACTTTGCGATGTCCACGTGGCTGTATTCCGGGAAGCACTGGACAACAAGCTCAACGCCGCAGTTGAAGAGTCGGTTGCCGATTCCGGAACCAAGATTCATCCGGTTCAAGTCTTTAAAGCGGAAAACAAGGCAGTATCCAGGGTGATCGATCAGGTTGACGCCCTAGTGGATCAGATCGCTCAGGCGGCAGTCGGCACTGATGTGACAGAACACATGCAGAGATGGCAAAGCCTCCATCAGCGGTTGATGGAACTAGACAAACACTACCGCCGCAAGGAAAACATCCTCTTTCCCTACCTGGAAAAGCATGGAATAACGGGGCCGCCTTCGGTCATGTGGGGCATTCATGATCAGATTCGCGCCGGATTGAAGAAAACAAACCAGCTCATTTCCAGCACTGTCACTGCTGACCGCGGCCTGACTCAGCAAATTGCCGAACTGGTTAAACCGTGCCTCAATTCCATCAAAGAGATGATCTACAAAGAAGAGAACATACTGTTCCCCATGTGCCTGGAGCTATTAACCGATCAAGAATGGCAGGAGATCGCAGATCAAAGCGGTGAGATCGGTTATACGATCATCTCCCACGCTGAGCTGGCAGAGCAGACTCAGGAAGAAGCAGAAGCGGAGGCAGACGCTCCGGGCGAAGACTGGCAGGGGCAGATTCCTGAAGGCTTGCTGAAAATTGGGCCGGGTTATCTGTCTGTTGAGGAGATCACCAGGATATTCAACACACTGCCAATAGATATTACTTTTGTTGACAAAACCGATCGTGTCCGCTATTTCTCACAGGGTAAAGAGCGAGTTTTTGACCGGCCGCCGGCGGTCATCGGCCGCAAGGTCCAGAACTGCCACCCTCCCGCAAGTGTGCACATTGTTAACAAGATCTTGTCTGATTTCAAGAACCACAAGCGTGATCATGCTGACTTTTGGATCCAGAGCAGAGGAATGTTTATCCACATCCGCTACTACGCCGTATATGATGATCAAAACCAGTATTTGGGCACACTAGAGGTGACGCAAAACATTCAGCCGCTTAGGGAATTGACAGGCGAAAAACGGATCGACGATTTCCAATAGCGGAAGGAAGGAGCCAAGCCTTTAGATGACATATGCACCAGAAGCCGTAGTACTGGAAACTGCACCGTTCTTGACACGCGTCCGGGCAAGGCTTGGAGAAGTACTGTCAAGCGAAGGGAGTATCGAGCAGATCCTGGGGTATATAAAGCAAACCGACGGCAAAATGATTAGGCCGGTTCTGCTCTCTCTTGTGTGCGAGATGTGCGGCGGCACAGATTCGACCGTTGTTGTTGACGCAGCTGCTGGGATAGAACTGATCCACATGGCTTCTCTGATCCATGACGATATCGTTGATCAATCAGATTTGAGGCGCACCGCACTGACTGTCCAGCGGCGCTTTGGGCCGCAGGCGGCAGTGCTTGCAGGCGATTATCTGTTTGCAAAAGCATTCATGCTGCTGACACAGCATCGATTGGATCAGGTGCTCTCGGAGCTTACCCATGTCATCACGCAAATGTGCGAAGGGGAAATCCAGCAGCTGATGGATCCTGGATGCAATGAGACTTACTACTGGAAGTATATCTACCAGAAAACCGCCTGCTTTATGAAGGCAGTCTGCCGCATCGGAGCGATGCTTTCTGGTGCGGACCAAGAAGTGGTGGATCTGTTGGGCAAGTTTGGATTGGCTCTTGGCTATGCATATCAGCTGACCGATGATTTGTTGGACTACTCAGATCAGCCAACCACCACGGGTAAAAGCGTGGGTAAGGACTTTGCCTTAGGGATCTGGACACTTCCGGTGATCCGCGGTGTGGATCGGGGCGTCCTAAAGCATACGTGGCATCAAGATTTGACTTTTGAAGAAGCAAGAGACCTGCTGTGGACCGAAGGCATTCTAGAGGACATTAAACAGGAAGCCCAGTTGTATGTAGAACAAGCCCTGGCGATTCTTGCCATGTTTGCTGAGAGCGAAGCGCGAATCCAGCTGGGAAACCTTGCAAAATTCATCTGGAGCCGCCGCTTCTAGCCGATGATTCGAACAGATCTCAGCAGTTGGCATGCTCTCAGAAGTATCCGCGGTGTGCACGAGCCCACCAGACGGGAATAAGCGGAAAAAAGCCCTTGCTGGCTCAGCTTCGGATCGGATCCATACATGGCAAGCATGCCGTCGATGACCAATTGGTGGAAATATGGATGGGGCAGTGCCTCGATCTTTGTTTTACTGCTTTGGCGGATATATGCCATGCGGCTGACTGTGTGCTCAAGATCTCTGTGGTAGAAGGTGAAATTGAGATCGCCGTGGATTTGGTCCTCGCCGCGGTCAATCAAGTAGTCAAGGAGGATGTGCAGGCCTTGGACCCATGGGAAATAGGCTTCGTACATCCTCTCGCGCACACGTGGGGAAAAACGGTGAAAGCTTGCTGCAAAACTGTAAAAAATGCCAAGTGTCGAGCCGGAGGCCGCCGCCCACTCGTTCCAGTGCAGCTCAGAGTTCCCTTGGATGAATGTCTGCTCAGCCCATTGTTGGAGGCGGCTAGGGCCGGCAGGGCGTAAGTGCTTTAGCACCTGCAGTTTGCAGTAGTAAGCGGCAAGTTCGTTGATCAGCGGCTGGTAGTCTTTGTAATACGGCATCTGCCTGATCTGGTGGCGGCAGGTCTGGACCAAAGTGTTAAGATAGGTTGATTCTTTGTATGGGTAATAACGATAGTAATCTACCATAGGGACAGTTGGGTCGAGGGCATGGATGAAGCTTAAGTGGAGCTGCTCGAACGCTTGCTCATCATTGACTCCGACCCGGTCGCAGAGATTGTCCAAATAATCGCTGATGGTCTGTAATGCTACGATGGCGTCCAGCATTACCCGCCGATCCACCTGCGGATAGACAGCATAAACAGCGCCTCCCAGACAGTGAAAAGCCTTCGATTCGATACTCGCAAGCCCCTGGCATTTAAGTTCCGGATCCAGTTTGTCAGCCGCAGACCGCCAGAACTTAATCCTTTGCCTAACTTCGCCAAAAATGGAAAGATACTTGCCTAAAAGTGACGCCTTTGCCAGAGAGTGCACCATACACCACCTCCACCGCTAGCTTTGCCAGGTAGAGCCTATGTTATCATAGAGGAAAAACGCGGCAGATCCAGAATACTATGGCAAAGGAGGTTGCCATGGACAGTTTGGTTTTTTTGGACGTAGAAACTACAGGGCTTGACGGGTACAAGGATCGGGTGGTCGAGATTTACATGCTGAAACTGGAGCGCAGTGGAGAGGTGCAAGAGTATCACACCATGATCAACCCAGAGCGGCCGATTCCCGAATACATCACATCGCTGACAGGGATCACAGATGAAGATGTCTGCCATGCTCCCACGGAAAAGGATGTCGCCTGCCAAATCCGGGAGTTTATCGGTGATGGCGCCATTGTTGCCCACAACCTTGACTTTGACCGCCGTTTTTTGGAATCGATGTTCAAGCGCAATCAATGTGCGCCGCTGTCCGCCAAAGGGATCGACACCTTGGCCATCAGCCGGCGCTTGTTTCCCAGGCTCTGCATCTATCCTGACGGAGAAGGAAGCCACAAGCTCAAGAACCTGATGTATCACTTTCACTTAGATCGGGAATTTGCCAACTCCCACCGGGCCAAGGATGATGTCCTGCTGTTGGTCCAGGTGTACCGGCATCTGGAAGCGTATGCCCGCGGCCAGTCGCCATACCAGTATCCTAGGGCCATGACTCATGGATGTCCCAAGTGCCGTTCGGCGATGCGCCTGGTGATCAATCAGGGAAAAAAAGAGCTGGTGTGCGTAAACGCCACCAGCTGTAGTGAACGCTTGGTTGTCTAGTTGTTATCCGCCGAGGTAGGCTTTCCTGACTCTTTCATCCTGCAGCAGCTCAGCAGCGGTTCCGCTGAGCTTGACTGCGCCGTTTTCCAAGACATAGGCTCGGTTGGCTACATTCAGAGCCATCTTGGCATTCTGTTCCACCAGCAGGATGGTAGTGCCGGAGCGGTTGATTTCTTCAATAACCCGGAAAATCTCCCGGACCAAAAGGGGCGCTAAACCCATCGACGGTTCATCCAGAAGCATCAGTTCAGGATTGGCCATCAATCCGCGGCCCATGGCCAGCATCTGCTGCTCGCCGCCGCTGAGGCTGCCAGCCAACTGCCGGCGCCGCTCGGCAAGGCGGGGGAAGAGGGTATAAACTCGCTCCAAGTCTTCTTGAACCTGTGCCTTGTCCTTGCGCAGATAGGCGCCTAACTGCAAATTGACCTCTACTGACAAGTTAGCGAACACCCTTCTGCCTTCCGGCACATGAGTCAACTTTAAGCCTGCGATCTTGTGTGCCGGCATATTTGTAATGTCCACACCTTTGAATTCCACTGAACCACTGCTTGTCGGCACCAGCCCCGAAACCGCCCTGAGGGTGGTTGACTTGCCGGCGCCGTTGGCACCGATCAGTGTTACGATTTCACCGGCGTTGATCGTGAAACTAACCTGTTTTAGCGCATGAATCCCACCGTAATAAACGTCAAGGTCTTGAACCTTCAGCAGCTCCATCACACATCAGCTCCCAAATAGGCTTGAATGACTTGTTCGTTTGATCTGATCTCTTCCACAGAACCTTCGGCAATGAGGACTCCGTAATCAAGCACGAAGATCCGTTCGCACAGATTCATCACCAAGTTCATATCGTGTTCGATTAGGATGATGGTAACACCGAAATCGGAGCGTAATGAACGGATTAAGTGCAGCAGTTCCTGAGTCTCGGCAGGATTCATTCCAGCCGCCGGTTCATCGAGCAAAAGCAGTCTCGGTTTTGTCACCAGTGCCCGGGCAATTTCCAGTTTACGCTGATTGCCGTAGGAGAGGTTGACAGAGCGCTCATGGGCGTATTGAGACAACCCCATTATTTCCAGCATGGCCCAGGCCTGCTTCTCAGCTTCTTCCTCCTGACGGCTGGCGTTTTTTGTTTTGAGGATACCGCCAAGAAACGTATAACTCATGTTTTGATGACAAGCTATGCGCAGATTGTCCAAGGCGGATAGCGATTTGAACAGCCGGATATTCTGAAATGTCCGCGTGATCCCCTGACGTGAGATATAATGAGCGGATTTTTTAGACAGATTCTTGCCGCTGAAGACGATCTCGCCGGATGTGGGCCGGCAGAGTCCGGTCAAGGCGTTGAACAGTGTTGTTTTACCGGCACCGTTCGGGCCGATCAGCCCAACCAGTTCGCCTTCATAGACGGTCATGTCAACATTGGATATAGCCTTCAAGCCGCCAAAACTTACAGAAAGTGTGCTGATTCTCAAGAGTTCATTCGCTGCCATCGCCAGTCACCCTTTGCTTCTGTCGTTTGCCTGCAAACCTCTGGTAAAACCTGGACAACGCATCCCAGGAGAGCTCTTTGCCGCCCAAAAGACCGGCGGGGCGGAAGAGCATGATCAGAATGAGGATGATCGGATAAACAATCATGCGGTACTCGGCAAGCCCGCGGAGCAGTTCAGGGATCAAAGTGAGGAATATGGCGGCACCTATCGAGCCGGTAATGCTTCCCAAACCTCCCAGCACGACCATGATTAAGATGTCGATCGATTTGAGAAACCCGATTTGGTTGGCAGCAGGATTGATGTAGCCCATATAATGGCTGAACAAGCCTCCGGCCAACCCAGCGAAAAAGGCGCCGAGCGTAAATGCGGACACCTTGTAAAAGGTGGTGTTAATGCCCAAAGTCTCACTGGCCAGTTCATCCTCGCGGACGGCTATGCAAGCGCGGCCGTGATAGCTTGAAATGAAGTTTTTGATAATCAACACGGTCAGAATCATGAACAGGTAGGTGTGCCCAAAAGAAGTTGCCCGGCTGATACCGGAAAAACCGCGAGCACCGCCGACTTGGGGAATATTGAGAATGACGACCCGGATTATTTCGCCGAAACCCAAAGTGGCAATGGCCAGATAATCTCCCTGCAGCCGCAGAGCGGGCAGGCCGATCACAATGCCTATGACGGCGGCGAATACAGCGCCGGCACAAAGCGCGATCAAAAAGGGTACATCATGCACCACGGTCAAGTAAGCGGAAGCATAGGCGCCAATACCAAAAAAACCGGCGTGTCCGATGGAAAACTGGCCGGTGAAGCCGTTGATCAGATTAAGACTCACAGCAAGCATAATATTGATGCAGATCAAACCCAAGATCTGCAAATCATAGGGAAGAAGCACCCGTTTTGCGGCAAGCAGCTGTACAAGCAAATAAAACCCAGCTAGAAGAGCGGTTACCACGATATTGCGTTTCGTCAATCAAAACACCTACACTTTCTCTTGAACGCGTTTCCCCAATAGACCACTGGGTTTGATGAGCAGGACCAGGATCAAAACAGCGAAGGCCACTGCGTCGCGATAGGTGGATGAACCAAAAGCAACAACCATGTTTTCGGCAATACCCATGAAAAATCCTCCAAAAACAGCCCCGGGAATAATCCCGATTCCTCCCAACACCGCAGCCACAAAAGCTTTCAAGCCGGGCAGGGTGCCCATGTACGGGTCCACGCTGTTGTAGAGTATGCCCACGAGAATGCCTGCGGCAGCCGCCAACGCAGAACCAACGGCAAAGGTGAAGGCTATCACTCTGTCAACGTTGATGCCCATCAGCTGTGCCGCTTCTTTGTCCATGGATACGGCCCGCATGGCTTTGCCGAGTTTAGTGTAGTTGACGATCAGATGTAGGAGAATCATCAGCAGAATCGCTGTCCCGAAAATAATGATCTGGCGGTTGGTTATAATAATGGAGCCAAGCCTGATGATTTTAATGGGAATGGCCTTTGCAGGAAATGAACGATAATCAGCCCCAAAAATCAGCTGGGCTAGGCTTTGAATCAGCAGCGATGCGCCAATGGCTGTGATCAGAACCGTAATCCTGGGCGACTGGCGCAAGGGGCGGTAGGCGATCCGATCTAGAGTAATGCCTACCAGCGCCGCCAGGCACATGGATATAATCATCGCCGGTATCAAGGATAAGTTGTAACTGGATATGGCAATTAAGCCGAAGTAGGCACCCAACATGAAAATATCGCCGTGGGCGAAATTAATCAGGCGAATGATTCCATAAACCATTGTATAGCCTAACGCTATCAAAGCATAGGTGCTGCCGAGAGCAATTCCGTTGATCAACTGTGCGGCCAAAAGCTGCCACTGCATGCAATCACCTCATATATTTCCAATATAAAGAAAAGGCTGGGTTGTACCCATTTAGGTACAACCCAGGTACAATGCGGTTACGTACATATTATGGAAGAACCTTGTCGACCAGAACCGGGGCTCCGTCTTTGATCTGGAGAATTACCAGCGGCTTGTACGGTGTGCCCTCCGGATCCATGTCGATGTCGGCTGTCGCAGCCACAACTCCCTTGACTGTCCCCATGGCATCCTTTATTGCATCATGGTCTGTGCTGTTCGCCTTTTCCAATGCAGCCTTGACAATCTGAATAGCATCGTAGCCGAGTGCTGCCAAGGCGTCAGGCTCTTGGTTATACAGAGTCTTGTACCTGTTGGCAAATTCAACCGTTGCAGGCCTGGTGTCCTGCGGGGAATAATGGTTGATGAAGTACCCACCTTCATCATTGCCTCCGGACAGAGGCTTTAAGTCAGGTGAATCCCAGCCGTCAACGCCAAGTTTGACCGCGTCAATGCCGAATTGGCTGGCTTGGAGCAGAATCGGGCCTGCGGCCGAATGATAGTCGGGAATAAACAGGCCTTGAGGATTTGCGATTAAAATAGATGTTAGCTGAGCGCTGAAATCTCTGTCGCCTGTGGTGTAGGACTGGATGGTGACGATCTTTCCGCCAAGCTCTTCAAAAGTGTTTCGGAAAGCATTCATCAAGCCGACTGAATAGTCATTGGCGATATCATAAATGATAGCCGCGGTGCTCAAGCCAAGGTTTTCGCGGGCGAAACGAGCCATGGCGCTGCCTTGGAGCGAATCTTTATAAGCAGCCCGGAAGACATACTCACCTATAGCGGTGATCGCGTCGCCGGTTCCTGTGGGTGTGATTATAGGCACGCCGGCCTCTTGAGCGATAGGCGCGGACGCCATCACACAAGGAGTAATCACAGGGCCTACAATCAGAGCGACTTGCTCCCTGTCGATAAAGTAGCGGGTGACATTAGCGGCCTCAGTGGCATCGCCTTTATCATCGCGAACGATCAAATTGATCTTGTTTCCATTGATACCGCCGGCTGCGTTGATTTCATCGACAGCCATCTGCACCGCATTTCTAACCGACTGTCCGTAAGTTGATACAGGTCCGGTTAGGCTAGTGATGAGTCCAATTTTGATTTCGGCGGCAAAGACCGGAGTCGCCATGATACCGGCCAGGGCTAGCACCAGCAGAGCAATCACCAGTCTTCGTGTAGTAGTCTTGTCACATTTCATTCGCAGAACCACCTTTCTGTTTTCCTTTAAATATATTCCGCAATTTTTATCAATGATTCTACGAATAGTGCAATTGTCCTCCTTCGATAAGTATTATTTTCGTAAAGAAATTTTAAAACCGGCATGAATGCAGCACCACCCAGTATAAGCAGGATATTCCAAGCCTAAAGTATAATTAAGAATTGACTCTTGACATATACCCTCACGGGGTATATAATCGGGGTAGATGATGTGAAATCAGAAGCTGAAGGAGGCTGGAACTAATGACAGTACAATTGACTGATAGCACATTTGGCCAAGAAGTTGAACAGAATAAAGGCGTGGTGTTGGTAGATTTCTGGGCGCCTTGGTGCGGTCCTTGCAGGATGGTCGGCCCGATAATCGATGAAGTTGCGGTTGAGTATTCCGGGAAAGCAAAAGTCGGCAAGCTCAATGTCGATGAAAACCCGGAAACCGCCATGAAGTACGGCATCATGAGCATTCCAACCATGCTGATTTTCAAAGACGGTGAAGTTGTTGATCAAATAGTTGGCGCAGTCCCCAAACAGTATATCACCGAGAGAATCGACCAGCATATCTAGATTGACATTTTGTCAACGATCGTATATAATTGATGGTGCAACATCGCGGGGTGGAGCAGTTGGTAGCTCGTCGGGCTCATAACCCGAAGGTTGCCGGTTCGAGTCCGGCCCCCGCAACCATTGTCAGGTTAGAGAGCAAACCCTGCATCGTTCTGTTGTGGAGCGGTGCAGGGTTTCGTTTTGGGCCTTTTTGAGCAGGAATTGGATCTTTGAGTTGCGAAACCATTACTGAGAAATCAAGAAGGGGACATGGCCATGGGCTTCAGATTTGTACACGCAGCCGATCTGCATTTGGGAAGCCAGTTTTCGGGAGTCGGCGAGCTGGATCCCGATCTCAGAACCCGGGCTGTCAACTCCAGCATGAAAGCTTTAGAAAATCTTGTAGAGTACTGCCTGGAATCGCAGGTGGATTTTGTCCTGCTTGCGGGCGATGTTTTTGATTCACCTGCACCGTACTTGCGGGTGCAGAAACATTTTGTGGGGCAGGTCGAAAAACTGCGGACAGCCGGAATCGAAGTCTTTATGGTGACGGGGAACCATGACGCCAATGTGTTTGACAGCTTTGTCCTTCCTCTTCCAGATAACCTCCATGTTTTTTCCAGTTCTCAGGTCGAGTGCATCTCCCGCAGTTACCGCGGCCAATCAGTGACAATCACAGGTATCAGCTATCCCCAGGCACTGGTGGAGGACTTAAGCCCTCTTTTTCCCAGACCACAACAGGGCAGTATCAACATCGCGCTGCTTCACTGCGATATCGGCGGTCAAGATCCGGGGTACTCTCCGGTCGCCTTGGCTGATCTTGAGGCTTTGGGGTATCACTATTGGGCGATCGGCCATGTGCATTCCCAGAAACAGTGGCAGAGTTCCTGCCTGATTCAATATCCCGGCATTCTGCAGGGAAGGCATCGGGCGGAATCGGGCAGTAAGGGGTTTTATGTGATTACTGCTGATCACGGCGCTATCCTCGCTTCGGAATTTGTATTAGGGCACGATGTTGTTTGGCAAAACCTTGAGTTGGACTTAAGCCAGGCTCAGAAGGATCAGCTCTTTGACAAGCTGGCTGAGGCCAAAGAAGAGGCCCGGGCACAGTATCCAGTAGGAACCATGCTTGAGCTTACGCTTACAGGTACCAGTGAGTGCTATGGCGAGCTGAAAAAGAAAGGGGTAATCGAAGACCTACTTGCAGAACTGCGCCAGAACGAAGCGCAGCGGGCAGATTTTGTCTGGGTGACGGAACTTGAGGATCAGACTCTGCCGGAGATCGACTGGGAGAACTTGCGCGCGCAAGGCGACTTCCTTTCTGAGGTGATCGGCTTCATAGAGCAGATCGAGGCCGGTATTGGCGATATTGATGATGAAGTCGCCGCTGCCGGCGAGAACATCGCCCTCAGTTTCGGCATTGACATGGATCACAGCGAAATCCTGCAAAAAGCCAAGCTCTTAGCCGTGCATCTGTTCCAGAGAGGGAGGCAGGCCAAATGAAGCTTGAGCAGCTGAAAATCAACGGTTTTGGCATTCTAAACGATCTTGCCATAGATTTTGAGCCAGACTTGACGGTAATCTACGGTCTGAACGGCTCGGGCAAAAGTACTTTGTTGAACTTTCTCCGCAGCGTCCTGTACGGGTTTTACCACCGAGGTTCTCCCAGGCGCTATGAACCGCTTAGAGGCGGCAGCCACGGCGGCAGCATCGTGATTTCAGAAGGTGGCCAACGCTATTTGCTCAGTCGTGTCGGGGATCGCCGCTCCGGTGGAGTGCTGATCATTGAGGATCTCCAAACAGGTGTCAGCCTGCCTGAAGAACATGTACAGAGACTTATCGGCGGCATCTCCCAATCACTGTTCGAGACTGTGTACGCATTTGGCTTGTCGGAGCTGCAGCAGCTCAAATTCATTCAGGATCAGGATTTGAGCGCCCTCTTGTATAGTATTGGCCTTGGGGCCGACATTTCGCTGGCAGACATCTACGACAGTCTGGATACAGCCATGGACAGCATCTACAAATCGCGCGGCTCCAAGCCGGAACTTAACCGCATACAGGCACTGCTAGTGGAAAACTCCGCCAGGATCAAGGCCATGAGCGGCATCACCAGACAATACCAGGAATTGACAGCAGAGATAGAAGCAAAGAGGCACGAAGCCGCAAAACTGCGGCGGGTCATCGAGGAAAAAGAGACTGAACTGCAGCGCATCAACATCATGCTCGAAGTCTGGCCTCAGTGGCAGAAGCTGCTGGTCGCCAGAGAAAAACTGCAGCACTTGCCTGAGCTCAGTTTGCCGGAAAATGGATTGGCGCGCCTGAAAGCACTTCAAGGAGGACTTAAGGCGGTGGAGGAGAAGCTGTACCAGGCCAAGGCGAAACTGCCTGTGGGGACGGATCAGGAACTGGAAACACGCGTTGACATCAACCAGCTTAAACTTGAATTTGATGCATTAGCCGTCGAGTTTGAGCAGATGAAGCCGCAGTTGGATGTGGCGGCTGAACGGCACAGAGAGATTCAGAATGACTGTGCAGTGATTACCAATGAAATAGCTGCCTTGGAAGCTCAAGTTTCCGAATTAGGGTTTGACAAGGCTTCTCCTGATGACCTGAGTGTGAAAAAACAGTGGCTCGAAGGGCTCAAAACAGCGTACGCCAATCCAGAAGCAGCCTCGAGAACAATAATAACAATTGTGCAGCTCGTCGCTGTTTGCGGGTGGCTGCTGATTGGCGTTCTGTTTCTGTTCCGAAGGATCAGCGAAGGAGTCTGGCTGAGTATAGTTATTGCGGCTTTACTTTTGCTGTTGTTTGGCAAAGAACAACTGAGCAGGCAGAAGGAAGCGCATCAGCGCGCAAAGCGCATTGACGAGCTTGCTGCGCGGCTGGGAATAGATAGCACTGACGAAATCGCAGTGCTGGAAGGTAGAATCGCGAAAGCAGAGGAGCTGTATAAAGAACTGGAGCAGCAGAAACGAAACCTCCAGCATTCCCAGGCAAAATTGGCCGCAGGTCATCAAAACTTGATTGAGAAACAGAAACAGATGGACAAGGTCCTTGGCAAACTGAGAGAACTACTCAAACACTGTTGTTTGCCGGAACACTTTGGAATCAGTGAGTTAAGGCTAGTGGTGGATGTGCTGGAGAGGCTCCCGGAACATAGAGCCCGACATGAGGAGATAAAGCGGGAATTGGAAGAAATCTACAGCTCGTGCCGCACTTCAAACCATGAAGAGATTGCCCGCTTGTACCAGATTCAAACGGAGCGCCGAGAACTGATGCACGATGTGGAAAACCTTGAGATTGTGCTGCGGACAACTCTAGGCAGTCAAATAACGCAGTGGGAAGAGCTTTTGAAAAGTGCCACCAAAGCAGAATTAGCCCGGGAAAAAGGACAGTTGGAAGCAGAGATCGGCCGGCTGACAGCCAGCCTCGACGAGCTGCAGGAGGCGCTGGGTGGGCTGAATGCGAAAAGAGAGATGCTCCAACACAGCCAGCAGCTGGAAGAACTCCAGCTTGAGCAGGAGATGCTGCGAGCCAAGGCGCTGAACCTGGCAACAAAGTGGACAAGTATGAAAATATGCCGCTGGGCAATCGAGCAGGTGAGCCGCAAATACGAACTGGAACGGCAGCCGGAAGTGCTCAAGCTCGCCAGCCGATACTTCGCGGCCATTACCGAAGGCCGCTACCAGCGGGTGTATGCGCCAATCGGCATGCAGGAAGTGAAAATCGAGACAGCCGACGGCGAAGTGCTGTCGCCGCCCCAATTGAGCCAGGGAACAGTGGAACAATTGTATTTGGCCATCAGGTTTGCCCTGGCTGTGCAGATCGCCCGGGAGAAGGTGGAAATTCCACTTTTTGCCGACGATATCCTTGTCAACTTCGACCATTTCCGCTTAGTGAACACGGTTGATCTCATGAAAGAGCTCAGCCGGCAGCATCAGATAATTCTCCTTACCTGCCACCAGCGTATTGCCGATCTATTTGACTCCAGGCATGTGAGGCATCTTGACGAAACAGCCGCTGAGCTTGACTGATATCGCCGGTGTTCAGCGGCTGACTGCCAAAGAAAGTATGTAAAGAGCGCCAAATGCCGTATACAGTTTGGCAGTTTCCGAATCAAGGCCGAAAAACTCATGCTGATCGGCTTTCCGAGCCAATGTAAGGGCAAAGCGGGAAGTCAGCAAAGTGCTTAATGAGAGCAGTGGAAGTGATTCAGCCAAGTATAGGGCAAGGATAGTGAAGTATGGAGCAGCTATCAAAAACAGATAAAGCTTGATACCCATCTTGAGGCCGAAAACTGCGGTGAATGAATTAATGTTGTGCCGCATATCAGAGTGATAATCTCGAAGCTCGTTTCCCTGCAGGATGGCAGTGACCAGCAAAGCCAAGGGGATCGAAGCAAAGATGATCCGTCCAGTGAGGGATTTCGTTTGAATCAGGTAAGAATTGACAGGGATCAGGATTCCCATGGTGAAAAACACAACTGCCAGGCCTAATCCGCGCTTTTTATACATCAACGGGGGAGCAGTGTAGAAATAAGCGTTAAACAGCCCGAACAGGGCGATAAGCATTACAAGAGGGTTGTAGTTCAAGCCTAGGATGATGATGAGGATTAACGCCAAAAGCAAAAAAGCAAGCCCATAACCCCAGAGAATTCTTGGGCCGTGCTTTCCGCTTAACAGCAGCGGGACGACCTGGCGGTCCCCAGACTGGTCATGGCCGAGCTGCCAGTCATAGAAACTGTTGTAGAGATTGGCGACGATATGGAGTGTCAGACTAGTGACAAGTGCCAGCAGAGCGCCGATCGAATCCAAGGGTTTGGTTTTCGCAGCCATAACCAACCCCAGCACAGACGGGATCAATGACGCGGGAAAACTAAACGGTCTCAAGCTAAGCCACCATTGCTGCAACAGTTTCACCTCAAGTGTATTCTTCCCGCTTGAGGACCGCTGATGCATCGAGGCGTTACTGCCGGGTCAGTTTTCGATATGTGCTCGGTGTATAGCCTGACGCTTTCTTGAACACCCGCTCGAAGTGGGTGATACTGCCGTAACCCAAGGCCAGGGCTATTTCAGAGATCGACTGATCGTTGCGCCTGAGCATTTGGCGGGCTTCGTTAACCCGCACGATATTCAAGTACTCGATAAGCGTCAGCCCGGTAACCTTCTTGAAAGTGCGGGCGAGGTGGGCACTGCTGATGTGGAATTCGCGGGCGATTTGGTTCAGTGAAAGAGGCTTCATGTAGTTTTGGCCGATATAATAGACAATATCGGCAATCTTGTTGTTCACATGAGAGGACTGGACTACGACGTGATCTGCGGACTGGGCATAACGGTGGACGCGGATCAAGATTTGGATCAAGAGTGTCTGGATAGCGGCTAAGTAACCGGCATGCTTGTGCTCAGCCTCATCAAAAATGGCGAACAGTGCCGATTCGATCACCGTTTGGTCCTTTTTTGGCAGGGAAAAGACAGGTGCTGTAAAGCGGAAACAGTCTTCTGGGTTGAAATCATGATAGCGGAACGAGTTGATCAAGCTTTGGGGTATCTGAAGCAGGATCCGCTCGTAATCAGGAACCAAAGTGGATATGGTTTTGTGAATCACATTCCGGTCCAGAAGCAGCAGATCTCCTCGTTTAACGCAGTATTCTGTGCCGTTTATATAATAGATTCTTTCACCGTTGATCAGGTAGAAGAACTCATATGTCGGGTGCGCGTGGAAGTTTGGCATTTGGACGAGGGAGATGCCGGGTTCTTTGACATGACTGATGCGGAAATCTCCGACAGTGACTTCCCTTTTGAACGTGTTCATGGCGCCACCTCACGGTAATTGCTAAGACCATTATACCTTAGGAACAGGTTCTTGGCAAAAACACGGCCAGAACGAATTTGTCCGTTGCGAAAAAGAGTATACTTGGGTACAATATACATATAAGCACTGATAGATAAATCAAAACAATAAAGGAAGGAGGTAAGCGATGAAAAAACTCCATGTGCTCCAAATTGCGGCATTGATGGTTGTGATGCTTGGATTGACCGGATGCTTGTTGTTTTTTTTGGACAACAGCATAGATACAGTAAAATTCTTTGTTGATGGTGAGGAATTCACGGAGGAACTTCTGGAACTGCAGCCCGGCGACGAAGTTAACATAACGATCGAAGTCCTTACCGGACGCGGCCAGAAAATGACAAATTGCATCGTTTCCTGGACCATCGAGCATACCCAAGGGAGAATCTTTGGCGATCTTGACAGGACAGATGGATATGAAGTTGTTTTCACTGCGGACGAAAATGTTCAGGAGACGGTTTACGGCGCCTTGGAAGTGACTGCTGAGAGTCCCATGGATGGAGAGGTTGTCAGCGGCCGTTTGAGAATCAAGGTTGAACCGCAAAATCTGTAAAAGTACTCAGTAAGGCGAAGGACTCCTGCTCAGGAGTCCTTTACTTTGTCAAGCATGGCGGCGACTGCCGAAACAAATCCCTCAAGCTTATCGGCGGATGGAAAATAGACCTGGGCAAAATCTTTCTTTCCTCCGCCGCGGCCGTCAAATAGAGGGGCGAGTTCTTTGACAAATCCAGCGCAATCCAGGTCGCTGTCCTGCAGGTTGTGGGCCAAGAACAGACGGTTTTCCACGGCTATCAGCACCAGGTAACAGCCAAGAGAAAGGATTTCATTGATTAGGACAGGGGCTGAGTCAATACCGAAATCGGCAGGGAGACAGTGCACCACAAGCCTTCCCGCCGCCCGGCCGGCAAGCTGATGCGCCTCAACCTGCAGCAGCTTATGCCTGAGCTTTTTCAATTCCCGTTCTAGTTCGCTTTTGCGTTCCAGCTCTCCATTCACTCTATCCAAAACATCATGATCCGAACTGGAAAACTTAACCGCAAGGCTTGTAATCACATCGTGCTTGAATTGATAGTCCTTGAACGCTTCCTGGCCGCAGCGGTAGTATAACCGGGTCAAACCTCTAATTCGCTCGGTCTTGATCACTTTGACCATTCCCACTTCACCTGTGTGAGACACATGCGTGCCGCAGCAGGGAACGGCGTCGAAGCCGTCGATTTCGATGATGCGTATGTCGGAGTCAACCTGCGGTGCTTTGCGCAAAAGGCTGTGCTCACTGCACTCGGCGGCTGTGATAAAGTAGCTCTTTACAGCCAGGTTCTGCTGCACCAGCTTGTTCACTTCCAGTTCCGAAGCTTTGAGTAGTTCCGGCGAGAGGGATGCCGTGTCAAGATCTACGGTCGCATAATCATCGGCAAGGTGGAACCCAGCTGTTTGAACACTGTAGACACGGAAGAACACCGCTGATAAAAGATGCTGACCGGTATGATGCTGCATGTGGTAAAACCTTCGAGGCCAATCCAGCTTACAAAGAGCATCGCCTCGGCCGGGATCTTGCGGCAGCACGTGAACAATCCTATGATCAGGAGTCTCAAACACATCAAGTATCGGGATCTCGTTTATGGTTCCGCTGTCTGCTGGTTGGCCGCCGCCTTCTGGATAAAAGATCGTGTTGGCCAGGACCACATGATACTCGCTGCCTTCTGCTGTTGACGAAATGATCCTAGTGCTGTATTCTCTCTGATATGGGTAACGATAATACTGCCTGTTTTGCAAAGTCATGCACCTCTTTACATTCGCATTACTGTCTAGTTTTAGTTCCAGATCAGGGTTTCCATGTCCTGCCTGAGCGTTGTTTTTGTTGATTGTGACGCTGGATTATGGTATCATGCTATCAAGTGTAGAGGGAGTTGATTGTAATGCAGAATGTGTTCGAAATTCTACAAGAGCGTGGGTTTATTGAGCAAATGACCCATGAAGAAGAAATCCGCGCTTTGCTGGGTACGGACAAGGTGACGTTTTATATCGGTTTCGACCCTACTGCACCGAGTTTGACGGTGGGCCATTTCTTGCAGATCATGGCCATGGCTCATATGCAGCGGGCAGGGCATCGGCCGATTGCTTTGATCGGCGGCGGCACTGTGATGGTAGGGGATCCTACCGGCAAAACGGACATGCGCCGAATCATGCCGGTAGAGGAAATCGATCGGAACGCCCAGGCGTTTAAAAAGCAGATGTCTCGCTTCATTGATTTCAGCGACGGCAAAGCCTTGATGCTGAACAATGCGGACTGGCTGCGCAACCTCAACTATGTCGAGTTTCTCCGGGAAATCGGCGTTCATTTTTCCATCAACCGGATGCTGGCGGCAGAATGCTACAAGAGCCGCTTGGAAAGAGGCCTTACTTTTCTGGAGTTCAATTATATGATCATGCAGGCTTATGATTTCTACAGACTGCATCAAGACTATGGCTGTGTCATGCAATTTGGCGGCAATGATCAATGGGCGAACATTATCGCCGGAGTGGAACTGATACGTAAAATAACAGGCGAGCCTGCCTACGGCATGACATTCACGCTTCTTACCACCAGCGACGGCAGGAAGATGGGGAAAACTGAAGCAGGTGCAGTATGGCTCGATCCTGCCCTTACAACTCCCTATGATTTCTACCAGTATTGGCGTAATGTGGAAGACAGCAATGTAGAGCGTTTGCTGGGATTACTGACATTTCTGCCGATGGAAGAAGTCCGCAGGCTCGGGGCTTTGGAAGGATCGAGAATCAATGATGCCAAAGAGGTTTTGGCGTATGAGATAACAAAGAATGTCCATGGAGAAGCAGCCGCCCTTGAAGCCCAGAAGGCAGCCCGGGCCCTCTTTGGAGGTGGGGAGGAGTCCGAGTCCATACCTACCACCGAGATTCCTGCTGCCGAGTTAGCCAATGGGATAGACTTAATTTCCTTGTTGACCAGGCTTGGCTTGGCACCTACCCGATCCGAAGGCAGAAGGCTGATCATCCAAGGTGGTATTTATCTCCAAAAAGAGCAGGTTAAGGAGATCGATTATATAGTTACCGCCGATGACTTTGACGATCAAGGATATCTTCTGGTCAGAAAAGGCAAGAAAGTGTATCACCGCGTGAAACTGAACGGTTAATCCAGTGGATCGCGGTATGAATTCCTAATGTGGGAGTGAGCTCGATGTCAATCGGCAAGCGGCCGGCAATCGGCCTGGTGTTGACTTTGACTGCGGTAATGGTATTCGCTTTGACAACTTCGGCCCATGGGCAGAATAGGCAGTACATAATCAAACAAGCGGGCAAAGAAATTGGCACCGCAGAGATCAGTATCGAGCAGGGTTGGGATACCACCTACATGACAACTCAAGTGCGTTACCCTGACTCAGGTGTGGAATTCCAGACCATCTATCTTCTTTCGGGTAAAGAGTTTCCCAAAAAGCCTGTGGAGTATCAATTCTCTATGTGGTCTCCCTTCGGTGGGCTGGTGGTGGACATGGCATGGAATGAAACAGCCGGTTACAGCATCGACCAAGGCCCGTTCATCAGTTTTGACACCGGGAATGTGTTAGCCTTGGACAACAATGTGATTTCCGACTATATGGTGGCTGCCTGGATATACGACAAGGCGGCCGGTGGTGCACTCGAGGCTTTTTTGGCTGTTCCGATCCTACTGCCGCAGGGGACAGGTATACTGCCGATGACCATCAGCTATCTCGGGGAAGAGCAATTTGATAATTACATCACCGATCACTTTCAGGTCAATGTTGGAGTGACAGTCGACCTTTGGGTGGAGCAGGCTGACCGCAGCCTGGTTATGCTGCAGATACCTATGCAGGCTTTTGAGATTGCCGCTGCCGAGTTGGACGAGGTCGCCCAAACCGAACAAGTGTATACTTTTCCGGAGCTTGAGGGCAGCGTTTTCACGGAAGAGTCTTTCTCAATCGAGGTGGATCGGGCACGAATCAGCGGAACCCTGACGATCCCAGAACTTCAAGGGAAACTTCCAGGAGTGATCCTGGTCGCCGGTTCAGGGCCCACAGATCGGGACGGCAATAGTTATGTGATGCCAGGGCCTGCCAATTATCTTAAAGAAATTGCTCATTATTTAGCCGCAAGAGGGATTGTGACTCTGCGCTTTGACAAAAGAGGTGTGGGGGAGAGCCCAGGCCAAGTCAGCGCGTTTAGTGATTACATAAATGACATTTATGCCCTGGTTGATTTTCTGGCTGGATTGGAAAACGTTGATCCGGAAAGGATATTCATTGTCGGACACAGCGAAGGGGCGTGGCTGGCGTCGGAAGTTGCCCGTATGAGAGATGACTTGCGGGGAATAGGCCTTTTGGCCGGGCCCGGCTTTGTGTTTATCGACACAATCAAACGGCAGATGCTGGAACAAAGCGAGGCAGGCATTGCGGCCGGCATGTTTGACCCTGATTTGAGCAGTCGGTTGGAGTCAGCCCTTGACGAGCTGTACGACGCGGTTTTGTCCGATATGGACTATGATTTGAGCCTGTTTAACCTGCCCACGGAGTTTGAGCAGGTAATCCTGTCTTTTTGGTACCAGAAAGAACTGCTAAAAGACTGGTTCCCTGTCGACCCTGCAGCAGTGCTGTCAGAAGTGGGAGTCCCGGTGTTGATTATCCAAGGCACCGCTGATGTCCAAGTTCAGGTACTTGATGCTCAGCGCTTGGCGGATGCTTTGCCTGAACATCAGCGCGAGCTGCACATCATTTCGGGGATTGATCATGTGCTCAAAATGACTTATGGTGAGCCGCTGCCGTATACGGACCCAAACAGGCGTGTTCACCCACAAGTGCTGGAGATTATCGGTGATTGGATCGCGGCGCATTAAGACCGTATGCCTTAAGACAAACACCGCCTTTGCGAAGGTAAACACGGTGTTTTTTTGCCGGTTCAGGAAGGAAATAGGTATTAGATACGTGAAAATATCATAATCGGCAGCAATATTCCCAGGGTACTGGAAAATTCAATACTCTTGTCTGTTTCATTACATCGGAAATCAAAAAAGGAGGGCCACCGATAGCAATAAGCATAAATCACAAGAGTAGGATTTTAATCTTGCTTGTTGTTGGAGTTGTTGGGTTGAGCGGCTGCCTGACGCAAGGGCTTCCCGGTAAGGATAAGCCAGACGGTCCAGCTGCCGAGGTTGTCCGCACCGGTGATCTTTGGACCACAACCATTGCCGGTGAATTGATTTACCAAGGAACAGAACTGAGTGATGCCATCACAGCAGCCATTGAGAATCTGGGGCCTGGTACGATCAATATCCGAAGCAGCGGTGAGCTGCGCAAAACAATTTATCCCCGCACGGGGCAAACCCTAGACTTCCACAATCATCCGATCGGCGGCGACCAAGGTATCCATGTGTATCATCAAGACTATGTCACAATTCGCAACCTGCATATGATCGGGACACCGCTTCATTCGCTTAGAATCAACGGCAGTTCCCATATCCATTTACACAATATCCGGCTCCAGTTCAATGGTAACTCCAATGGGATTAGGATAGACAACGACTTGTATGCAAACAAAGTCTATACCACAGACATCAAAGTAACCGGAGAAGTTTTTATTGAAGGGACAAGGGGAGACGGCTTAGAAACCTACGGAATTGACGGACTGTATATCGAGAAGATTGTGACCCGGAACACAGCGGGGTGCGGTTTGATGCTCAATGAGACCAAGAATGCCTATGTTGGTTTGGTGGATGCTTACCGTGCCAGTGTCAACGACGGGTATGCCGGATTCAGGGTAGCGAATCATTCTGGGCCGAATATCGTTGTTGATCGGGTCATTGCCAAGCAGTGCGGCCGGGGAGTGTTTATTCTGTCCGGCAGCCATGGAGTAGAGATCAACTATGTAGATATTGACGGCAGTTACAAGCAAGAGGCCATTTTAATCCAGGGTGCCTGGGATGTCACTATCAATGGAGGAGTAGTGCGGGGTTATCAGAAATACGGAATCAGGTTGATTGAAGGCTCCCACACCAATGGTAAGGTGAGCAATGTGACTATCCAGAATGTGAGGGTTTATGATACAAGAAACAACTCAAAGGCAGTGGGCATCATTGAAGAGCGAGGCGCTTCCAACAATCGATTCTTGAACAACGATCTGCGCAATGCTGGTGGCAACCGCAGCCGTGACTTGATTCTAAGGTCTGGATCTGGGAGCATAGCCATTGGCAACATTTTAACTGGTGATTGAGATCTCACATTTTATCTTAATGCAAGCAGGTTAGATACGAATAGCTTCCAGCAAATACCACTTGAGCCCCTTGCGTTTGGTGATCATTTTTTCTAGTTTACATAATATCTATTATACGAAGTTAAGTGTGAAGAAGGACGCCAAGGTGTCGTGGACAAACACGCCTTTGCGAGTTAGGCGCTCGTTGTGAGTTTCCCGTCTGTATGAATCAAAAAAAGAAACCTGCTCTTGCAGCAGGTTTTTTCTGGATATGTCCGCCGTGTCTTGGCTAGTTATATACAGGGACTTTCAGGACTTGCCCGGGATAAATCTCAGCCGTGTCAATCTGGTTTAGTGTCTGGATCTCCCAGATTATGCGCCGCGGATCCGTACCCGGTGCGATTTCTTGAGCTATCTTCCAAAGTGTGTCGCCGTGCGTGACGGTTATTTCCTTAACTTCAGCCGCGATTCCCAACTCTGGTTCCATATTGGAGATGATCAGGACTGCCGCTGCGGCACCGGCCACAAGCAAAAGCCCGGCAAGAACCTGGAGCAGCGGTTTTAACTGGGTTTGATATCTGGGCATGGTCCTCATATTGATCATTGGGCGTACCCTCCTGTAGAACATACGTTTGCTTTCAAGCCAAGTATATAACAGAACATATGTTTTGTCAACACTTGTTCGCAAAAAAATCGAACGAGAGTTTGATTTTTCGGGTAGAATATGGTATATTAGATTAAAAGATTGATCAATCCTGGAGGGATTGCGATGAAGCAGAAGTCCTTGAGTGGGCGTCAGCGGCACATTCTCAAATACATCCACGACCAAGTGCAGTTAAAAGGATACCCACCTTCTGTGAGGGAAATCGGAGCTGCCGTAGGCTTAGCCTCCAGTTCCACAGTACATGCCCACCTGCGCAAGCTTGAGGAATACGGCTATATTCGTCGCGATCCAACCAAACCCAGGGCAATCGAAGTTCTCCACGCCGATGAAGAGGGTTCCAGCGGCAGGGCTTACACCCGGCCGATAGTCAATGTGCCAATCGTGGGCCAGGTGACTGCAGGAGAACCGATCCTGGCGGTGGAAAACATCGAAGAGTACTTCCCTGTCCCCCATGACCTCGTGGGCGACAGTGAAGTCTTTATGCTGCGGATCAAGGGAGACAGCATGATCGAAGCCGGTATTTTTGACCGGGACTATGTCTTGGTGGAAAAAACAAGTGCCGCCCTGAACGGCGACATTGTGGTGGCTTTGATTGGCGATGAAGAAGCGACTGTGAAACGTTTTTACCATGAAGGGACACATGTCAGGCTTCAGCCGGAGAACTCGTCCATGGCGCCGATAATTGTGCATGATGTGATGATTGTCGGGAAAGTGATCGGGCTGTTTAGAACCATCAAGTAAGCGGCCTGCGCTGTATGTTTAAGATAAAAGCAGTCTGGTTCAGCGAGTTGATCCAGACTGCTTTTTTGTGTTATTAATGGGGAGCGTTCGCAGTTATTCCGCTGCTTTTTTCTTTCGTAATAGGCTTCAGCTCTTTCCTTGACGGTGGTTGCACTCCTAAAATCATGAAGAACATCTCAAATGCCTGAATCATGCCGATCACACAAGCTTCTTCTTCTTTATTGGCAAAAACAAAGGGCAGACTCGCGTATTTCTTCACTGCATATTGATACGCATGGTCCACCCCATGTTCATCAACTATTTCCATTAGCATGCTGTACGTATTCCGACGTCCTTCCGCCTGCCTGATCCAGAATTCGGGATCAGCTGTGAACTTGCTTACGAGCAGATCTTGCTTCGCCAGGCGCTTGAACTTCTTCAGCCCTTTGAGAACGTCTTCCTTGGCAACCACAATCATGATACTAATTCCCCCTTTTGATTTAATGCCATCCGGCATTATGCCGCAGCCTTATCCATCCTGCCCTGCTTCGTCCCGTGGAACATAGTAATAAATGACACCTGCAGTAGTAAAGGCAAGAAAATAATCGCATATCCGGCCGTCGCGTTCAAAAGTGCCGAGGAATTCAGAGTTGTAGTGTGTCAGTGGTAGTTCAGCTTCCAGATTAGGTTCAGCGGCAAGCTTTACAATTTCGTCACCCACTGTAACCCCCCCTTGCTGAATTATATGCCTAGGTCCCATTTCCAGTGAAAACCAGCTTCATTGTTAGTATGTTTATTTTCTACTTATAACATTCGGAGGTTGTGGCCAATCTGTAGGGGCAACAGAATAGTAAAGCTTCAAACAAACAGTGATCGCAGCGTATGTAAAATTTGGTAATTGGTCAGGTCCGTCAACAGCGGTGTCACGGATATATAATTCTGCTCGATTGCGCTGAAATCGTCACCTTCTGTAGAGTCTACGTGGAATTGAACGCCTTTCATCCAATAATACGGCTTTCCTCTTGGATCCAGCCGTTTTTCGAACTCGTTCTTGTATCTGTTAACACCCAATTTAGCGGCCTTAAAGCCGCGGATCAACTCGATGGGCACATTGGGGACATTGATGTTGAGAAGCGCGGAGACAGTGGTCCATTCTGTATTGGACAGCAGCTTGCACAGGCTCGATGCTGCGGTTTGATAGTAGGTATGAGCATCCAACGGATTTTTGCACAGCGAAACAGCTATTGACGGGATTTTCTGCAGAGCTCCTTCAAAAGCGGCGGCGACAGTGCCGGAGTAAAACACATCGATGCCGAGATTGGCGCCGTTGTTGATTCCCGAAACCACATAGTCCACTTCAAGATTCATTGACTCGATCGCCAGCTTGACACAATCGGCAGGAGTGCCGTCCATGACATATGATTCCCCTATCCTGGGAAACACGCTGAATTTTTCGATCCTGAGCGGACGGTTGACCGTAATGGCGTGGCTTACTCCACTTCGTTCCTGGTTTGGCGCCACTATACAGACTTCTCCCAACTCAGACAGTGCCTCAACCAGAACCATCAGCCCTTCAGCGTGAATCCCATCATCATTCGTCACCAAGAACCGCACTTTATTCCTCCTACCTACTCTTGAATGATCACTGCTTCTTGAATGCCTTCTAGCTCGTTAAGTTTTACAACCAAATCCCTAAGTCTCGCTTTTCTCGGAGCGTTGATCGCCAGTTCGATCGTGGCAATTCCTTCTGTTTGATTATTGATCGTCATTTGGGAGATCTCGATACCGTGATGGACAAAGGCAGTGAAGATTGCCGCCATTTGATTAATCTGGTCGCTGGTGGTTATCCTCATGGAATATTGATGATGCCCCAGCTCAAATCTGTTGAGATAGAGCAAAGTCAGGACGACGAGGATGGTGGCAATGGCCGCGGCGTAGTACATGCCGATACCGACAGCCAAACCAATCCCGGCAACTGCCCAAAGGCTCGCCGCTGTGGTCAAACCGCGGACGTTGGCACCTTCCCGCAAGATTGTGCCTGCTCCCAGGAAACCTATGCCGCTGATGACTTGAGCGGCAATCCTGCCAGGATCGTAGTCTGTATCGAGCGATTGAAGCCCATATGCGGAAACAAGCATGATTAATGTTGAACCGAGGGACACGAGGATATGGGTGCGGAAACCTGCCGGGCGACCGTGACTCTCCCGTTCAAGGCCGATCAATCCACCGAAAACAACGGCGAGGAGCAGTCTGAAGGCGATGATCAGAGGCGTTGAACCTCCCACATGTCTCACTCCTTCTTTCACTCAGTCGTTTACTAGTGTATTCATCATGGTCAGATCACATCAGCTTCTTCTCGATCTTCATCTTGATCCTGCACAGGGCGTTGTCAATCGATTTGGTGTGAGTCTGCAGCTGTTCGGCGATCTCGCGGTAAGTGAACCCTGTGATGTATAGTCTAAAAACATTATACTCAAATTTCGAGAAAATAGCCTTAATTGTATTGCTGGTCACTTGCAGTTCTTCACGGTTAATCGCCAGGAGCTCTGGATCGTCTACACGGTGATTGGTAAGTGTTTCCAATAGGGTGCGGTCGCCTTCATAATCGTTTACGGGATGGTGCAGGGATGTATAGGAGTTCAGCGGCAGGTGTTTTTGGCGGGTGGTGCCTTTGATGGCACTGATCACATTGCGGATGATGCACAATTTGGCAAAGGACCAAAAGGATGAGGTTCCGACGGAAAAGTCCCTAATCGCTTTGTACAATCCGATCATACCTTCTTGAATCACATCGTCCGGTTCGGCTCCTTGCAGGAAGTACGATCTCGTCCAGATGTAAACCATTTTCTGATACTTTCTCAAGAGGTATTCTTCGGCCTCGCGGTTGCCCTTTTGGGCAATAAGAGCTATTTCTTCGTCAGGCAGCTTGTCCCAGGATACAGCAGGAGATGACAACTCTTTGGCATAGGCTTCCATAGTTTCCCTCCTCGCATTATCCATTAATGTTCGACATATGAATCTAAAATCCTGCTTAAATTTTGATTAAAAAGCCTTATGCCACAGTTTCCGGCACAAGGCTTAACGATCCTACAGATTCTCTACTAGAGCATCCAACACCAGTTCAATATGCTCAAGGGACAATCCGCCCTGCAGGTATGCAATGTATGGTTCGCGCAGCGGCCCATCGGCGCTTAATTCGATTGATGATCCTTGAATGAATGTGCCGCCGGCCATGATGACTTGATCGTCATATCCCGGCATAGGCGCAGGTATGGGGACTACCTGCGCATCGACGGGCGAAGTTTCTTGGACAATACGGCAGAAAGCCTCGAGTTTCTCCCGCGAGTTCAGTTTGATGGCTTGGATGATGTCTGTCCTGGCTTCATCTGGCAGAGGCGATACTTCATATCCTAGATCTAGAAATACCTGGGCGGCCAGAATCGCTCCTTTCAACGCTTGTCCAACTACGTGCGGAGCTATAAAAAGCCCTTGCAGCAGCTGACGCGTTAGGTTGAAGGTTGGACCCAGCCGCGACCCCAGGCCAGGAGCGGTCAAATACTCGCTGCACAGCTCCACAAGAACCTGGTCGCCCACTATATATCCCCCACTTGGCGCCAAACCTCCTCCGGGGTTTTTGATCAGCGATCCGGCTAACAAGTTGGCTCCAACTTCGCTCGGCTCATAGAATTCGGCGAACTCACCGTAGCAGTTGTCGACGAAGCAGATGCAGTCTGGATTGATACCCTTCACGATTCTAAAAGCTTCTCCAATCTCCGTGACCGTTAGCGACGGGCGCCAGCTGTACCCACGCGAACGCTGGATCATAACCATTCGGGTGTCCTTGGACACCTTCTCTTTAATCTGGTCCAAGTCCAGCCTGCCCTCCAGAGTCAGCGGGATTTCCTCATACTGGATTCCCCGCTTGATCAGGCTGGCCCTGGCGACACCTCTGGTTCCAATCACTTGCTGCAGGGTGTCGTATGGCGGCCCGCTGAGGGAAATCAAATGGTCACCAGCATTGAGGATTGAGAGGCAGAGGCTGATCGCGTGAGTGCCTGAGACAATCTGAGGCCTCACCAGTGCCGCTTCTGTCTTGAAGACTGACTTGTAGACGTTTTCCAATGCTTCTCTGCCCAAATCGTGGTAACCATAACCGGTGGAGTCACTAAAGCAATGGGTTCCCACTCTGTTTTGCTGAAATGCGCGCAAAACCTTGGCCTGGTTGAACCTGCTGATTTGCGATGCCTTCTCCCACTGGCCTTGTATTTTCGCCTTTGCTTGCTGGACAATGCTCATTAGCGGTTCACAATCCTCTGCAACTATGTTTGTCTCTCATTATTGTACCATTTTTCGCCGTGGTTTCGCTCGAATCCTGCATATACCCACATAGGGTACATTGTCCCAATAGTAGGCTTTTTTCCTTCAAATCCAACACTTTGTCGATTCTGCCTTCCAGGTTTCCCTGCAGCAATCCCCGCCGATAGCCCAATGAAAAGCTGATATATACCACGATCAGCAGCAGCAAGAACACAAGATCAAACGTTCCCAGGCTGGGCACTCGCTTTCCCCTCCTCTACCTGGCCAAACAAGGCGTTCCCCACTGTCAAGGCGGCAGCAAAGACTATTACCGACAGCAAAGGCTTAACCATAACACATATGTAAAAGCAAAAGACAAACAGTATCAGCGAACGTTCCGGGCCCAGCTTGCTCACGAGGTTAGTTATTCCCATCTGCCGATCCACCCTGTAGTCAAGGAGATCGTCAATCAACTGCACGGAATAAATAACCAATACTGCCCAGAACGCGGTGAGCAGGCCGCTTTTCACACTGGCAAAAGCCAGAGCTATAACTGTTTCAAGCCAACCTGGCAATCCTGAAGGCAGGATAAATCGCATATCAGATAACATACCTACCGCGTAGCAAGCGGAAAATAGAGCTATGGTCAAAGGCAAATCCAGGCTTGAGGCCATCAGCAAGGCCAGCATACTGTAAGCTGCGCCGCCGCGGGCTGATACTGCTGAATCTTCCTCGTCGATCCAGGTGTCGAGCCACTTGACTGCCACCGCTGTCAGAATTACCGCTCCAATTGAAGGCATAAGCGCAGCCCATTCAGACAAACTTCCTGGCAATCTCCTTCACCTCCTTGAATCCCGACTTGGTCAATGCGGATATGCCGATCACTTTGTGGCCCGGAAACTCCATGATTATTCTTTCAAGCCCTTCGGCAGCATAAGGGAGATCAATTTTGTTGGCAAGGATCACATACCCCTTTTTCAACTGGCCAAATTCGGCTATTTGGCAGTCGATTTCGCCAATACCTTTGAGAAAGCCCAGTCGAGCGACCTGTGAACAGTCAAGGATGTGAAAAATGACATCTGCCTGCCGCATACACTGAAGCGTGTGAGCCATGGCTTTGCGTATGTGTGGTTCAAAATCTATGCTGTCGGCGAGGCCAGTAGTGTCGATCAGCTCAAACTGCTTTCTACCTTTGCCCCAAGGCAGCGTCAAGATCATTGATTGAAGGTCCAGTGTCTGATGCTCCCGCTGGCCTGCCAAAAGGGTCTTGGCTTCCGAAAGGCTGATTGTTCGGCTGGTACAGCCCCGGTCACAGCTGACGAAATTCATGTTCACCGACTGCATGCCCAAAAACTCGGCAAAACTAAGACAAAAGAGAGTTTTTCCCACGTTGGGCCTGCCGACTACGATCATTCTCCTCAATCATCCCTCACCTCCTGGAGATCCTCTGCGGCAATCTCCATCAGCTGAGCGCGGGTGGGACTATTGAGATTCACCAATCTGACAGCCTGTTTCCGGATCGCTTTCTCGATGATGTTGCGTATTGTGCGGGCATTGCCGAAGTTTACCGAGTCTGTGCGCTTCAGTTCCTCGATCATCGCCAGCAATTTACGCCTGGCTGCCTTGGACAACTGGTATTCTCGCTGCTGCAGCATCTGTTCAGCAATGCGAAAAAGTTCAAAAGTTGTATAGTCTGGAAACCTGATGATAATCGGGAATCTTGATCGCAAACCGGGATTGGTTTCCAGAAAATCTTCCATAGGAGCGGAGTATCCTGCAAGGATCACAACCAGGTTGCTGCGCTGGTCTTCCATTGTCTTTACGATTGTGTCGATGGCTTCTTTACCGAAATCCTTTTCTCCGCCTCGGGCCAGTGAATATGCTTCGTCGATGAAGAGAATTCCGCCGCTTGCTCTCCGCAGTTGTTCGCGAGTCCGCTGGGCAGTCTGGCCGATGTATTCCGCCACCAGATCAGCACGCTCTACTTCAACCAGATGGCCTTTCTGCAGTACTCCCATTTCCAGGAACAGCTGTCCGATAATTCTCGCCACAGTTGTTTTTCCCGTGCCAGGATTGCCCATGAAAATCGAGTGAAGGACAATCGGATCCGCAGCCAGGTTAAAAGCAGCGCGCCGCTGTTGAATTTCAACAAAGGCTTGGATCTCATTAATCAGTTCCTTGACTGAGTGCAGGCCGATCAAGCTGTCCAACTGCTGTTTAATCGCGGCAATCCGTTCATTTCTCGCCGGTTCTTGCTTTGGTTGATCCGAACCCATACCCACTTTGCGCAGCAGCGATAGAGCTTCACTGACCGTAACCTCTCCGTTTTCCACCATGGTGATGATCTCCCTGCTCATGATTTCCCCTCCGCCGAGGCAGCAAAAATATCCTCACCTAATTATATATACGCAGAGGCAGTGGGAACGTTCATGCGCAAATAAAAAAGCCACAAAGTGGCTTACATGGTGGCTTTTTTGTTTCGGCGCGCCGAGCGCCTACAAATTGCCCAGCCTTTCTTTGGTGTCGGCGATGATCTCGGCTGTTGTGGTGTGATCCAGATCATACCATTTAATCCTATGATCCCGGCGGAACCAGGAAAGCTGCCTTTTGGCGTAACGCCTGGTCTCTCTTTTTATCAGGGCAGCGGCTTCATCCAGTGTGAGCCGATTTTGCAAATAAAGGGCTATCTCTTTGTACCCGATTGCCTGAAGTGCGGTCGGCTGGTGGGGGTACTGCTCCAACAGCGTTTTCACTTCGGTGACCAGACCTGAGGCAATCATCTGGTCGACACGTTCTTCAATACGTTGGTACAGGAGCGGCCGTGTGCGGTATAGTCCTATCATTACCGCCTTGTAATTCTGCTTGGCCGGCGTCTTTGCCTGCAGTTCGCTGATGGGTCTGCCGCTGATGCAGTATACTTCCAATGCGCGGACAATGCGACGGTGATCATTTGGGTGGAGTCTGGACGCGGTTGCTGGGTCGACTTGCTGGAGCTGTCGATAAAGCCCTTCCGGATCAGCCTTTGCCTTCTCATACAGCTGTTTTCTTAAGTTTTCGTCGGCGCTGTGATCGGGAAACAGAAATCCATCGATCAGAGCGTTGATATATAGGCCAGTACCTCCTGTAATCAGGGGAACCTTTCCGCGGCTTGCGATCTCCGCGATCGCTTGTTCGGCAAGGCGGACCCAGTCAGCAACGGTGAATCGCTGGTCTGGATCTACGACGTCCAACAGATGGTGCCTTACCAATGCCTGCTCTTCAGGAGAAGCCTTGGCGGTCCCGATATTCATGCCGCGGTAGACTTGCATTGAGTCGGCGGAAATGATTTCACAGTTCAACTCCTGGGCTATTCCTAGTGCCGTTTCGGTTTTGCCGACGGCAGTCGGTCCCGTGAGTACAATCACTGCCGGTTTGTCCATTCAATCACCTGCCAAAACGCCTTAGGATTTCCTGTTCACTGATCCTGACGATGATCGGCCGTCCGTGCGGGCAAGTAAACGGATTTTCAGCCGCCGCCAGCTGCTCGAGCAGTGCATGGATCTGTTTGGCGTCGAGCCTCTGCCCGGCTTTGACAGCACTGCGGCAAGCGAGCGTGGTAATGGTTTTTTCACGCCAGTTGCGTTCGTCGGATAGATCGTCAACCAATTCGAGAATAAAAGTTTCGTCAACAGCAGTGCTCTCCGAAGCGAGGAAACTAGGCACACCTCTAAGGATAAAACTGTCGGTGCCGAATTCCTCAAGTTCCAGGCCGAGGCTTCTCAGCCGCTGTAAGTTGTCACTCACAGCCTGGCTGTCTTTGCGGCTGAAATTGAGTGTGACGGGCAATACCTGCTGGACATGAAACTGAGGCTGCGTTTGGAGCAAACGCTCGTAGAGAATTCGTTCATGGACAATATGCTGATCCAGGAGCCACAACCCAGTTTCAGTTTCCAGAATAATATAAGTGTTCCTAAACTGGCCGATAATCCGGCCGTTTAAAAGCTGATCTTTTACCTGGTACACGTTCGAGTCCAATCCCGGTTTCCCTTGCTCAGTTTCAGCAGCGTCAGCATTTTGGTACTGAGGGCTTTCCGGCAATACCTGTGTTTGCTTTTCAGGCATGTTCGCAAGCTTTCTTTCCCTTGCCAGAAACTCGTCCAGTTTGCTCCACGTTTGCGGCTGCCAAGGGAAATACTCTTCCAGTTCCAGATATGTTTGATGGGGTAGTTCCTGGGCCGCCGTCGGTTGATCATCCTTTGCGGCGAGCTGTACGCTCAAATCCCCCGCCACCAAGGCTTTACGGCATGCGGCATGTATTTCGTGGAACAACTGCTGTTCATCCTGAAAACGGACCTGAGATTTGGCTGGGTGAACATTGACATCAATCAGCTGAGGATTCATGGCAAAAAACAAGTAAAAGACCGGGTACTGTCTGTGTTCAAGCATGCCGCTATAAGCTTTTTCCACTGCACTGGAGATTAACGGGCTTTCGATGATTCGGCCGTTGAGAATGATCAACTGGCCTTGCCTGTTTCTTCGGGTCAGGCTGGGCTTTCCCAGGTATCCCTTGATCGTGCCCCACTCTGAGTGATATTCAACGTTCAGTAGGCTGCTGATTACCGAACGATCTGCCAAATTGGCCAGGGCATCTATGAACTCCCCCTGCCCATGTGTGCGCAGGGCAAGCTTACCGTCGGCTATTAACCTAAATGCAATGTGAGGATGGGCCATAGCCATATTACTGACGAACTCAACTATATAACGTTTCTCGGTCGAGGATTGCTTTAAGAATTTATACCGGGCAGGGGTATTATAAAACAACCGGCGCACTTCGACGATAGTTCCTACATCCATGCCTACAGGCTCTATTACATGCTGTTGGCCCTCAGCGAAACTGATTTGATACCCGGTGGTAGTATTTGGCGTTCTTGACCTCAGTGCCAGCGAAGATACACTGGCTATGCTGGCCAGCGCTTCACCGCGAAAACCCAGCGATGTGATGGAAAAAAGATCATCTACACTAGTGATTTTGCTGGTAGCATGAGGAAGGAACGCCAGCTTGAGATCATCAGGATGAATTCCCGTTCCGTTGTCGCTGACTCTGATGTATTCCTTGCCTCCGTCCCGGATTTCGATTTCAATGCTGGTTGCCATGGCGTCAATGGAGTTTTCCACCAATTCCTTGACTACCGACACCGGGCGCTCAATCACTTCGCCGGCGGCAATCTTTTGCGATATGTACTCAGGAAGTACGTGAATCCGCTTCATCTTCGTCACCTTCATTCAGCAGTTGCTGCAGCCTGGCTATGAGGTTGAGGGCTGCAAGCGGTGTCATGTTGTTCAAATCTGCGTTGAGAAGCACATGTTTCAACTCCGCAAGCGCCGCATAGTTTTTCGCCTCTTGTTCCATGGCGGCTGCCGTGAGTGGATGTCTTAAGCTGTCGAAGAGATTGAGCTGGATCGGCTTCTTTTGTCCTGCCTCCAACTCGTAAAGCAAAGTTTCTGCTCGTTTGACAATGGCACCAGGCATTCCCGCCATCTTCGCCACATTAATGCCGTAGCTTTTGTCGGCATTGCCGGGAATCACTTTGTGCAGGAAATATATCTTGCCGCCGAAATCCTCGACCGCCATCTGATATGTCTCCAACTTGTCCAGAGTTTCCTCAAGCCTAGTCAATTCGTGATAGTGAGTGGAGAACAAGGTGCGGGCGCCGATCCGATCGTGAATGTACTCGATCACTGCTTGGGCTATCGCCATACCGTCAAATGTGCTGGTGCCTCTCCCCAGCTCGTCGAGGATGATCAATGAGCGTTCTGTAGCATGGCGCACCAAGTTGGCGGTTTCACTACATTCCACCATAAAAGTGCTTTGACCTGTGCTCAAATCATCTGCGGCTCCAATGCGGGTGAAGATCTTGTCTACAATGCCTATGGAAGCTTCTTTGGCCGGAACAAAACTTCCCATTTGAGCAAGGATGACAATTAAAGCTGTTTGTCTCAGATAAGTGCTCTTACCTGCCATGTTGGGGCCTGTGAGCAGGATAATCCTCCGCTCGTCTGTGAGGGACAGGTCATTGGGAACAAAGTCTGCCTGCAGCGCCTCAATTACGGGATGGCGCCCGTCTTTAACCATAATTGTCGGCTCTGAAGTGATCTGTGGGCACACATAGTCTTGATCCAGGGCTACTTTAGCCAGACACTGAAAAACGTCCAACACTGCCAGAATCCGGGCATTCTCCTGAATTTGAGCCACATACTCCGTGACCTTGCTTCTTATTTGTGTGAACAATTCATATTCAAGCTCGGTAATCCGTTCTTCGGCACCGAGAATCATCGCTTCCTTTGTTTTTAATTCTGGAGTGATATACCGCTCAGCATTGGCCAAAGTCTGCTTGCGTTCATAGTTGTCCGGGACGAGATCGAGATTCGCCTTTGTTACTTCAATGTAGTAGCCGAAAACTTTATTGTACCCAACTTTCAAAGACTTGATCCCGGTCCGCTGCCGCTCTGCGGCTTCGAGGGCGGCAATCCAAGATTTGCCGTCTTTGTTGATTTGACGGAGTTCATCAAGTTCTGTGTTATAACCGGGCTTGATCAAACCGCCGTCACGGACGGTGATCGGTGGGTTGTCGACAATAGCCCGGCTGATCAGTTCCGTTAGTTCCGCCAACTCGTCCAGCTGTTCGCCGTAAGCGGCAAGCACAGATTGTTCTTTGCCCAACAATGCTTTGATTCTAGGAACCTGTGCCAATGAAGTCTTAAGGGCCACCAAATCCCGGGCGCTGCCGCTGCCGTAAACCAGCCTGCTCGTCAGCCGCTCCAAATCCTGTATTTCCTTTAGCAGTTCCGCCAGTTCCATCCGTACCATAGTGTTGCGGTACATGAAGTCAATGCAGGCTTGGCGCTGCTTAATCTTCTCCACGCTTAAGAGCGGCTTTTCCAGCCAGGTACGAAGCATCCTTCCCCCCATGCTTGTTATGGTCTGATCAATCACGCCTAGGAGGGAGCCTGTCTTTCTACCTTCGCGGATTGTCCGGGCCAGCTCCAGGTTGCGGAAACTGGCTGCGTCGATCTGCAGGTATTCGGATAAAGTATACCGTTCGATCTGGTTAATGTGTGCCAGGGTGGATTTTTGTGTTTCTTGCAAATAGGCCAAAGCCGCGCCGGCGCTCTGGACCAGAAGCTCGTGATCCAGCCCTAGGACAGAGAGGTTTTGAACTTGAAAATGTTCCGCCAAAATAAACTGACATGTATCCGGATACCAGCTGCGGGCAGCTGTCTTAGTGATCGTCGGGCTGAAATCTCCGACACTGCTGGACAGTGCATCATCTGCAGCCTCAGAGATCAAGATTTCAGCCGGTTTAATCCGCGTCAGCTCATCATGAAAACTGTCGGGATCGTCAATCAGTGTTACCTTGAATTCACCAGTGGACAGGTCCACGACAGCCAGGCCGAACTGAGCGTCCTTTACGGCAACAGCAGCAAGATAGATATTGCTGCCGGCCTCCACACGCGCCTCAAGGAAGGTTCCAGGAGTGACGACTCTGATTACGTCTCGCTTTACTACACCTTTGGCTCGTTTGGGATCTTCCAGCTGCTCGCAAATGGCGACTTTGAAGCCTTGACTGACAAGTTTTTCCAGATATCCGTCGACCGCATGATAAGGAACCCCGCACATAGGAACGGGGTTTTCCGCATTGCGGTCTCGCGTTGTCAAGGTGATCTCCAGAACTTTGGAAGCGATCTTGGCGTCCTCGCCAAAAAGTTCATAAAAATCTCCTAGACGGAAGAACACCAAGGTATCGGGGTATTGGTTTTTTATCCGTTGATACTGCTGCATCATTGGCGTGACAGTCATCTGCTGCACCTCCGTCGGTCCTTACTTCTTTTCTCTTTTCCCGCACCCAACTCCTGCAGGGTGTCCTAAAGACTAAAAGACTACTTGGCGTAGTCTTTTAGCCGTCAGTGTTTGACTCTTCCCAGTAAGGAGTGCGGTTGAGGATTTGATAGATCCGCCGTTCGTGGCTGCGATCGATGCGTTGGTGGTATTCGGGCAGCAGTGCCGTTTGGCTGGGGTTGATATCACAAAAAATCTTGTCATCAATGTCAGTGACCAACTCGGATGGCAGCAGGAACCTGCGCTGAGCATTTGGATCAAAAACTACAAAATACCTGACCATGTAGGCCCTGGGTTCGATCACTTCCGCAACAACATTGCCCAGGTAAGAACCGGAAGCGGCAACCAAGGGCAGCTGCCATGTATCGATGTTGCGGTCAAGAATCAAGGTCCGGTTTTTGTCAATCCACATACCGGTTCCTCCTTTTTAGGCCATTACCCCCCTCAAGCTCCAGGTTTTAGCCTCGGTTATCTTGACTTGCACGAGTTTGCCCAATAAGTCGGATGGGCCGGAAAACAGCACCTGCTTGTTAGTTCGGGTCCTTCCGGACAGTTCGCCAGTCTTGGCAGCCAACTCGTCAACGAGCACCTCTTCAGTCTTGCCTAGCTGTGCCTGCATATACTCTAGACTGATTCTATTCTGCAGATCGATCAACCGGTAAACCCGTTCTTTTTTCACATCTTCAGGTACTTGATCCGCCATCTTGGCTGCAGGTGTGCCCGGCCGAGGAGAATAAATGAACGTAAAAGCCGAGGAAAACCTTACTGCTTCTACCAAACGCAGAGTGTCTTGAAAATCCTCTTCTGTTTCTCCGGGAAACCCGACGATCAAGTCTGTAGTAAGGTTTATTTCCGGGACAGCTTCTCTTATTTTGGCCACCAGATCAAGATAATATGCACTTGTATAATGCCTGTTCATCAGTTTAAGAATTCGGTCGCTGCCGGTCTGGACAGGCAAATGCAGGTGTTCGCACACCTTGGGCAGGTTGGCGATTGCTTCGATCAGCTCATCCTGCATGTCTTTTGGGTGACTGGTGGTAAAACGGATCCTTTCAACGCCCGGTACATCATTAATTAGGGAAAGCAGTTCGGCAAAAGACGTTTTCTCGTCAAGATCGGCACCGTAGGTGTTCACATTTTGGCCGAGCAGCGTTACTTCCTTGTAACCTTCATCAGCAAGCCGCCTGACTTCTTTTAATATGTCTTTTGGCGAACGGCTGCGTTCTCTTCCCCGGGTGTAGGGTACAACACAGTAACTGCAGAAGTTGTTGCAGCCGTAGATCACGTTTACAAAGGCTTTGAACTTGTTTGCGCGGATAGCTGGCAGGTCTTCCACAACTTCTTGTGAATCGTCCCATACCTCCACTACCCGCTCCTCAGTCTGAGCGCGCTCCAGAAGCTCCGGCAGGCGGTGAATGTTGTGGGTTCCGAAAATGAGATCAACATGGGGCAGCCTGGCCAAGAGCTTTTCCAGCTCCTCTTTCTGCTGCGGCATGCAGCCGCAGATACCGATCAACAAACCGGGGTTCTTGTCTTTCAATTGTTTCAGGCTTGTGATTTGGCCGTAGACTTTCCGTTCCGGGTTTTCCCTTACTGAGCAGGTATTGTAGAGAATCAAGTCGGCCTCGGTGCATTCTTCCGTCTGCACGTACCCCAGCCTGGCGAGGATGCCGGCAATGACTTCGGAATCATGCTCGTTCATTTGGCAGCCTAGAGTTTTCAAGTAAAATTTACGTTGTTGATTAGTATTTATATGGCTCATAAACCTATTGCCTCCTCTTGGCTGATTAATTCTGGTCTGATCCAGTTTTTCCTCCTGGAATAATACCACTCGATTTGATCATAATTGAAGATAGCAGCAGTTATAGGTTGCGGTTCCAAGGAGGATTATATGTGCTGATTGTTTTTGTGCGGACCTTTATTATCTATGCCGTGGTGGTAGTGCTCATGCGGCTTATGGGCAAAAGGCAAATCGGCCAACTGGAACCATATGAGTTGGTTGTCGCGGTCATGATTGCCGAACTTGCGGCGATTCCCATGGAGGACAAAGCTATTCCCCTCGTCCATGGGTTAATTCCGATCTTTACTTTGTTTTTCATACAGGTCTGCATCTCATACATAAATATGAAAAGCTTGTGGTTTAGGTCATTCATGGACGGCAGTCCGAGTATTGTGATCCGGAACGGCAAAATCGATATTGATGAGCTGGCCAAAGCCAGATACAACATCAATGAACTGCTGGAGCAGCTCCGTACCAAGGGGTACGCCAATATCGCAGATGTGGAGTTTGCAATCCTGGAAACCAGCGGTAATCTCAGTGTGATTCCCAAGTCGCAAAAAAGGCCGCTTACCCCAGCCGATCTGCATATCGATACCGGATATGAAGGCCTGCCTTTGCCGTTGGTTCTTGACGGGACGATCCAGCGCGACAACCTTTCGGATGCTGGTTTAACGGTGGATTGGCTCGTTTCTGAGCTCGCCAAACTTGGTATAGACGATGTGAACGAGGTTTTCTTTGCCAGCCTGGACACCCAGGGAAATCTGTTCTATCAAACACGGAAGGAGCGGTAGCATGAGACTGTTGGTGGGATCGGCCATTTTCATGGTTGTGCTCCTAGCGGCGGCTATCTACATCACCCACGAAACACTTGTCTTAATCAATCAATTCCGGGATGAACTCTCCAGCCTCATGGAGCTTGTCAACAGCGGCAAGTGGTTTGAGGCGCAGGACAAGGCTGCAAAACTGCAAAAGCGATGGAATCAGATGCAGGACTGGTGGGATCTGTACATATTCCATACAGATATCGAGGCTATAGAAGTCACACTTGCAAGACTAATCAGTTTCATTGATTCCAAGGAACAAGCTGCAGGCCTGGCGGAATTGGCGGAATTGGACATGCACTTCAGCCACATTTACCGCAATGAAATGTTTAACTTGCAGAATGTCCTCTAGCAAAGTCAAAAGTGGATTTTCTTGGCAAGCTGTTGAGTGACGATACCTACGAAAAACCCTGTGGGCAGCGCATAGAACAATAGATACGGCAGGTAGTAAAAAAAGCCAATTTGCTCAAACATGAAGCTGGCTACCGCCAATTGAGCAACATTATGGGTTACAGCGCCAAGAACACTCAGTCCTATGATACTAAACTGTTTTTGGAATACGCTAAACCCGAGTCCCATCACAACAGTGCTTACCAAGCCGCCGAAAAAACTCAGCAAAAAAGTAGGCGCAAACAATCCTGCGCCGTACAGAGCACCAAGAATGGTGCGTAAAACAGTCACACAGACGGATTCTTTTGTGCCCATCCGGATAATCACGTACAAAGCCGCTATGTTGGCCAAACCTAATTTGGCGCCGGGTATCGGCGCCGGTATTGGAAGAAGCGACTCGATGATATGCAAGGCTAAGGCAATCCCCACCATCAGGCCAAGATAGACAAGCTTGCTTGTACGATTGGTGCTCATGAGAATCCTCCGTCGATTACAGTAGTTTTTTGGAGCCGCTGTAGATAGCCATGCCTTCTTCTTCAGTCCATGTCACTTTCACATTGGTTGCCTGCTGCATGAAACGGTATTTTTGGTTGCCGAACGCCACAGTGACATTGGGATGTACCGTCCTTAGTGTCATATTACCCCTGCTTGTGATGGACGCACTGGCGGCGCTGCCGCTTGGACTGCCGATTTCCCTAATGTCAATATTCCCAGTTTCCACAACCACATTGCTGCTGCGAAAGACTCCCCGCGGTTGGTAGTAGCCTTTTCCGGCGACAATGTTTGAGTAATAGACGCCTTTGCCGTTTACCACAACCTTGCCCGATGCTTCGATCGAACAGGTCTGGATATAGCCTACCTGTACATCCGCACCCTGTTCCCCGCTTGTTTGAAAATGGTTCTGCCAGTATTCGATTTGTTCCAGAAACTGGCGGACTAAACAGATTTCTTTGATGCGCAGCGGGCCACGGTCTAGGAAATAGGCTTTCAATTCAAGGATCAAGGTGCGGAAATCCGGCGGAAAAGATGCCATCGCACTTTGAAACTCGCTGTCGAATTCCTGAATCATCTTGGGGATTTTTGGGAACTTGATTTCAATCAAGTTCTTAACCAGAGTTCCTGTATCCACTATTCCGGTACGGGAGTGGATCAGCATGAACGATTGGGTGAGATGGAAGAATAGAGTTTCCAACTCATGCAGATATGAACCGACCTTGGTGTATATGGCGCCAAGCCCACCTGCTTTGATCCGCGAAGCGATGGCATTTTTCATGATGATCACATCGCGTTCCGCTTCGATCTCCGCTTGATCGACAATCCCATACACTTGTACTCCGCCGGATTGAGCCTCGACTTTGACCCGGTCGCTGACATTGCCGCGGATAACTATTTCGCCGTTAAACCGGATATTGCCTGTTTGCAGGTTTGCATCCCGTGTAAGCTCAAACACTTTGAGCACTTTGAGAACACCGTTCTGGACAACCGGCAGGCCGTCGCGATCGGCATAGGCTGTCAACTCGTCATCACTTAAGTAAACACCATCACCTACGAGAATAGGTTTCTCCTTGGGGCTGGGCACAGGGATTTCTTTGCCGTAAACCGTAATCCCTTTTTCACCGGGAATCCCCAAGTTTCTTCTGGCGAGCAGGGCGCCGCGCTCAACAGACAGAACAGGTTTCAACTCATAATAGTCAATTCTGTCCGCATCCAAGTCTGGCTCTTGTTGTTCGTGTTTTTCAAACTCATATTCGACAGAGCCATCTTTCGGTTGAACAGGTGCCCTGCCAGAAGCGATCAGGATTTCATCTTGATCCGACGGGATTGGGCCTCTCAGCTTCTCTAGATTAAACCCGTAGGTGATTCCTGCATTTCTAGCCAAATCCAGAATCTCTTCGGCGGTGATACTTGGTGCAGGGATTATTTCTTTTTCCAACTTCAATTCCAGCAGTCTGGTCGGCGGCTGATCAACTAGGTAGTATCGGCAGCCGTCAAGCTTGTTAATCCTTACATAAGCTTGGAGCTGATCTGACGTGACATAAATATTCAAGTCTTTGCGCGGCTGCTGGTCCTCGGGCAGTTCAAGCCGTAGTGGTTCAAATCCTTGATCAAGTTCGACCCTGTGCTTGCACTGGGTGTCGTTGTAATACACTGTCACCAGGTCGTCGAATATCAGGACAGGGTTCTCACCGCCTGCCTGCGGCGGAGAATACTGGAGCTTTCCGTTTTCGACCCAAAGAAGCCCATCTACCGGCGCTGGAGACTCACTTGCGCTTGGATCTTTGTTTTCGTCATCTAGTAGTGTCAGTTTTACGGCGGCTGATTTGATAGGTAAGCCAAAAATGCTCTTTTTCGGTTCACTGATGACCTCTATTCTCACCTGTGAACGATCGACACCAAGCTGCTGAAGCCCAGCGTCAATTGCCTTTTCAATTGTCTCTCCGTGGAAAATCACCGATTTGGCCATTGGCAGCACATCCTTAACCAAATTAACCTTTTTGGTAGATGCAGTAACTTACCCGATCCAATCCATACACGGCCGGGTTAATAATCAATTCGGCCGAACCGACAACAAAATACCCACCTTGTTTCAGAGACGCGACAAACTGCTTGATCAAACGGTTTTGAATCTCGCTGGTGAAATAGATGAATACATTGCGGCAGAGAATAAGATCAAAACCTTTATGGTACGGATCGGTCAAAAGGTTGTGCTTTAGAAACTTGACCTGCCGCTTGACGATTTCTTTGAGCTGGTAGTGATCTTTTCCCGTGGTAAAATAGCGCTCCAGCAGGCTGGTGGGCACTTGGCTCACTTGATTGGGATAATAGACGCCTGCCGCTGCTCTCTTAAGACTGTCTTCGTCGATGTCTGTGGCGATTATCTCAGCAAAAGGAAGCTTTTTGTCCAGCATGATCATGGCTATAGAGTATGGTTCAGCGCCTATGGAGCATCCTGCGCTCCAGATCCGCGCTTGCGAAGAAGCGATTGCCGGTAGGATTTTTTCTGCAAGATAGTCAAAAACACCTTGATCGCGGAAAAAGTGGGACGTATTGATTGTCAAATAGTCGATGAATTCGCGGCGGTGATCTGCGTCAGTTTTCAGTGTATTAAAAAGCCCTGAAAAATCGTTCAGTTCATGACGGGCAATCCACTGCAGGATTCGGCGCTTCATCTGCTGCTGTTTGTAAGAACTCAGATCTAGCTGGATCAGGTCGCGGACTTTGGCTTTAAAGACTTCATAATCCATGCGTGCGATCCTCCACTAGAATTCGTTCACCAAAGCGACAATCATATCAGCGATCTGATCAATTGGCAGTATATGATCGGCATTTCCCTGCTCCAAAACAGCCTTGGGCATGCTGAAAATCGTCGCGGTGGCCTCATCTTGAATAATGGTGTATCCGCCGGTACGTTTGATAGCGGACATGCCTTCGGAACCGTCGTTGCCCATTCCGGTAAGAATAACCCCGACAACCTGATTCTGAAAAACATCGATCAGGCTGAGCATTGTGACATCGATCGATGGGCGTAGATACTTAACAGGCGGGTTTTGATTCAGCCTCACTTGTTTGTTGTGATCGACAACCAGATGATAATCACCGGGCGCAACCAGTGCCAAGCCGTTTCTGATCGTGTCGCCTTCTTCTGCTTCTTTGACTTCCAATGGAGAAAGAGCGTTCAAACGTTGGGCCAGACTGCGGGTAAAGTTTTTAGGCATGTGCTGCACAACCAGAATCCCGGCGCCCAGATCATCCGGAAGCCGCACAAACAGCTCCTCCAGGGCCCTCGGCCCACCTGTGGACGAACCAATCACCACAACTACGTCGCTGACATCAGCCTTTGCTTTTACCCTCTGCCGGGGCCGGATTACCGGCCTGGGAGCAGCCTTACGGGTTACAGGTTTGGAAACAACCACACCTGCGAGCGAACGGACTTTGTCTACTAATTCAGCGCCTATTTTCCGCAAGTCAAGCGAAATCGTGCCGGATGGCTTGGCGATAAAGTCAACCGCGCCTTTGGACAAGGCATTGATTGTGGCTTCAAAGCTTCGTTCGGCCCAGTTGCTGATCACCAGTATGGGTATAAGATGGGTGGCCATGATTCGCTCAATGGTTGCCACTCCGTCCAAAACCGGCATCTCCAGGTCCAACGTAACGACATCCACCTGGTACCGCTCAAGCTTCTTCAGGGCATCAAGACCGTTCCGCGCTGTGCTGACCACTTCGATGTCCGGCTGTTCGTTGAGAATTTCGGAAATTAGTTTGCGCATAAATGCGCTGTCATCCACAACTAAGACTCTGATTGCCATTGTGCCCACCTCAAATCTGGATCGATTCTTGACCGATGGTTGTAACCACTACAATTCCTGTATCAACGTATAGCGACATTTTCCGTCCCCGTTTGCCAAAGACATCTTTGCCAGTTATGGGTATCTTATATTTATTCAATTGTTCTATTACCGCTTCGACATTTTTCTGTCCGACAGGAGGCATGTCGGACTTAAAGTTGTCAAAAAGATGGGCACCACCTGCAATTTTGGCTTGAAATCTGTTCCTGTTGGCCCCTGCTTTTACAGCCATGTCAATCAAGGCCGGTATGGCAGTATCTGCATATTTCCCGGGTATGGTTTCGCGGTCGGTGTTTTCTCTACTCTTAGCTAAAAAAACATGGGCTAACGCTCCCACCTTCGTACTCGGATCATAAAGGCTAACACCGACACATGAACCTAACCCGACTGTCACTAAAACACCGCTGTTCCTTAACACCCCTATTTGACCCATATTGACGAAGACCTCGTTCATGTATTTTCCTCCAACAAGAAACCAGAAACCTTTTGTGACAGAAAGTCGTACAGATCATGGTCGGGTATAAAAAATAAATTCCCTGACAATTCCATATTGTCAGTGGAAAAATGCGTTTCCAGGACAGTAACAAAATCGGTAATGCCGGCATCCGCCAAAATGCTCTCCCAGATTGCGCCGTTCATGTCCACAGCAATTCCCGGCACAGTAGGTGTAAGTTTCGCTCCCGACAGCATGCTCAATGCAGTAAGATATGAACTAAGCATAATATTGCCAACCTCAAGCAGTGCCGACAGGCCCAATTCAGATAGATGGTCCGATTTTTCGGACGTTAAATACTCAGCCAAAGCAACAGCGCTGTTCAGTGGCAGGATAAAAGCGATATTGGCTTCGAATCCTTCCACCATCCGCATATACACACAGACAACAACAGCTTCCGGATCAGGAATATAGTTGGCAGCTTCATTAAATGAGAGCAAGCGCGATTGCGGTACCGTCAGCTTCAGTTTGGCATCGTGGAGCATTTTTGACAGAGCTGTTGTGGCATAGCTTGCGCCAATATTGCCGAGCTCTGACAAAAAATCCAGTTTGTCTTTCACAGTAAGACCTCCTAACTAGAAGCCTTGTGAAGTGCCTCGACTACCCGCTGTGCGTCGAACGGTTTAACCAGGAAATCCCGGGCCCCGGCGTTCAATGCTTCAATGACCATCGGTTTTTGGCCCATGGCGCTGCAAACAATGATTCTGGCGTTGGGATCAAATTTTACAATTTCTTTTATGGCGGTTATCCCATCCATTTTGGGCATTGTGATATCCATAGTGACCAGATCCGGCCGCAGTTCTTTATATTTATTCACGGCTTCTTCTCCGTCAGCCGCCTCACCTACAACAGTGAATCCATTTTTCTGTATAACATTTCTCAGCGTCATGCGCATAAATGCTGTGTCATCGGTAATCAGGACTGTCTTAGCCAACGACATCATTCCTCCCTTTGATCAATGAGTTGTGATCCAATATCAGTGCCACTTCTCCGTTACCGAGCACGGTAGCACCACTAATACCGCGAATGCTGCCGAGGAAATCGGACAGCGACTTGATCACGATTTCCTGCTGCCCTATTATGTCATCCACGATAAACCCTGCCTTTTCTCCATGTGATTCCACGACAATAACCGTGAGAGTGTCTCCGTGGTCTTGAGGCGCAAATCCTAATGATTCAGCGAGATCGACTATTGGGAGGATCTCACTTCTCAGCACAATCACGTTCTGTTGGGACACGGTCTTAATTTGAGAGTGCGTCACCAACAAGTTTTCACGTACTGACTGGATCGGTAATGCATAAACCTGATTACCGCAGTTGATCAACAGTGCTTTGATGATCGCTAGAGTAAGCGGCAGTTTGATTGTGACACATGTTCCTTCCCCAGGGCTGGATTCGATCTCCACATGTCCACCCAATCCCTCGACAATGCTCTTGACTACATCCATGCCCACACCGCGCCCCGACAGATCAGTGACAACCTCGTTGGTGCTGAAACCAGGCTGGAAGATCAGGTCGATGGCCTGTTCCATGGTAACCACACCGTCGAAATCAGGTGGAATGAGCCCACGTTCCCTGGCGATTTCGGTGATGCGGCTCAGCACTAAACCCTGGCCGTCATCAAAGACTTGAATGATCACGTGGCCACCTTCGTGGAACGCGCTGAGCCGCAAGGTGGCTTGAGCAGGTTTGCCGGCGGCCAAACGCTTTTGAGCGGTCTCGATCCCATGGTCAATGCTGTTCCGGATGAGATGCACCAGCGGATCGCCGATCTGGTTGACAAGCGAACGATCAAGTTCAGTATCTTCACCATAAATCTCAAGATTGATGTTCTTTCCCGCTGCCTGGGCCAAATCCCGAACCAACCTGGGGAAGCGGTCGAAAACCTGCTTAATCGGCACCATCCGCAGCTTCATTGCCGCATACTGAAGATCAGTGGTAACCCGATCAAGCTGCACGAGCGCGTTGCGGGCAGTGTCGGTTAGCAGCTCCGAGTCGATTTCCAGTACCTGCGTTTTGCTGATGACCAGTTCTCCCACAAGATTGATAAGACTGTCAAGCCGGTCCGTTTCCACACGGATGAAGCGATCACTATAGACACCACGGGAGTACCCCTGAAATACTCGATCTTGCTCTTTGACTCCTACTTCAGCTTCTGTACAGGCTGCTTCTTCAGCAGCGGCAGCCACTTCGCGAGATGTTTGGGATTTTTCAGCAGCACCACCCCGTAATTCGATTGGTTCCACGAAAACTGTTTCGATTTCAGAGATATTCTCCACCGTGTGTTTAATAGTGTTTTGGTCAGCTTTAGTCAATAAAATGATTGCAAAGTCTCGGTCAAATTGTTCGTTTTCAAGGTCTTGGGCGGACGGATTGCATTTGATGATTGTGCCGAGATTTTCCAACGCCTGAAACACTGTATAGACACGGACCGATTTCAGGAGCGTCTTGGGACGCAAAGTGATAAAAATCTTGTATGGCGCGTAACCCTCACCAGCAGCCTGTTGGCATACTTCCCGATCATAGCCGTCCAATTCAACGTCTATTTTTAACGGACTGTCGTCCGACTCATCAAGTTCAGTGCCGATGTCCACAGTATCCTGTTTGATGACCAGGTCTCTAAGCTTGGCCTTGGTCTCCTCCAAGTCAGGCAAGGGTTGATCAAGTAAGGTTTTCTCCAACAAGACCTGCAGATCGTCAAAGGCTCTGAACAGGACGTTGACTACCTTTTCATCGGCAGACAGCTCGCCGACACGCAGAAGATCGAGCACACTTTCAATCTGATGCGTGAAGTCGGCAAGCTCCTGATAACCCATAGTGCTGGACATACCCTTAAGACTGTGTGCTGCCCTGAACATGTCATTCAAAGCACCCCGATCGTCGGGATTGCTCTCCAGCCGCAGCAAGTCTTTGTTCAAAGCCTGTAAGTATTCTTGCGCTTCGGCGGCAAATACATCTTTGAATTCAGAAGCGTCCAACTCCTGCTACCCCCTTCCACCAATCGTCAGCCGATACTCTTGATCCGGTTTTTGGGAGTAGAGATTTCCGTAATGCGGATGCCAAATTGCTCTCCTACCACTACAACTTCTCCGCGTCCGATCAGGGTGTCGTTGGCGTACACATCGATCGGTTCTCCCTCAAGAGTATCAAGTTCCATGATATGGCCGGGCCCCAGCTTCAGGATGTTCTCAATCGACATGCGAGTGCGTCCCAGAACGGCCCGGATGTTGACAGGTATATCCTTGATCAAGTCGATGTTCAAGTTGCCGAGGTCTTCTGCCTGTGCAGGCGCCTGCTCAAGATCGGACCATGGCGTGGCAGCAATCGGCTCCCGATCAACAATTTCAGTTCTGGGGGTCTCACTGGGCTGTGATGTTTCCACAGGTCTTTCTGCGCCGGCTTTTTCAGCCTCAATAGCCAGGAGTTGTGATACCATTGCCTTGGCGAATTCAAGATCGATAATCTGCAGCATCACGCTGTCGACCATATTCAAAATGTTGAAACGGAATGCGACGACAGCATACAAGCGTTCACTGTCAACATAATCGATCTTCTCGGCAAGGTTTTGGCGGAACGACTCCGGGGGCGAGATACTGATCTTGTACCTGAACATCTCGGACATGGATGTGGCGGCCGAGCCCATCATCACGTTCATCGCTTCGGTCAGGGCACTGAGGCTCAGTTCATCCACCTCGTCGGGAATCTCGTTTTCATCCGTCCCGATCATCAAATTGCCAATCACCGAAGCGTCTTTTTCCTTGATCACCAACAGATTGTTCCCCTGCAGGCCTTCGACATACTCTACCTTGACGACGATGCATGGAATGGGATAACTCTTCTGAATCTCGGCCAAGGTGGATACCCGCACATTAGGAACAGTTATGGTAACCTTTTTGTTGATCAGCGAAGATAGGGCTGTAGCTGCACTGCCCATGGAAATGTTGCCAATTTCCGCCAGGGTGTCCCGTTCCTCTTCGGTCAGGTAGCCTTCCATATCTCCTTCTTGAGTATCGCGCACCAGAGCATCGATCTCATTTTGGTTAAGCAGTTCACCACTCATTTTTCTACTCCTCTTGTGCATCACAAATGGATGTAATCACTACTCCAAGCTTATCCCCCAGCTTGCCTGGGGTCGCCTTGAACTTGGTCAGAGAGCCGATTCTCACATCGACATTCTCGGTACGTTTACGATCCAGTTCGATCACATCACCAACCTCCAGGCTCAACAGATCACCAGCAGTTACGGCAGCCGATCCAAGTTCCACCTCTATTGGGATGATCACTGTCTTGACCTTCTCCTTAAGCTGAGCGATCTTCTCTGGATCCGGCGGTGCCAGCGACTCAAACAACCGGTGCTGGGTAATCTTGGAAAGCAGCGGTTCAATAGTGCGAAACGGTATGCAAATGTTGAAGTTGTCTGTGACATCGTTAAACTCAAAGCGCAGGCTGACCACTACAACAACATCTCTGTCCGATGCCAGCTGCAAGAATTGAGGGTTGCTTTCGAGCTGCTCCAATCTGAAATCAATTGTTTCAATATCTTGCCAGGCGTCTTTCAGAATCCTGGCAAAGCTGGCGATCACCTGTCGTTTGAATACGGCCATCTCTATGTCGGTCAATCCGCGGGAGAACCCATAAACATGTCCTTGGCCGCCGCACAACCGGTCGTGCATAATAAAGGCACTGTCCGGTGACAGCTGCACAACAATACTTCCCGGCAGCGGTGATGCCTCAAACACACTGAGTACTGATGGGTTTGGCAGCGAACGGACAAACTCGCCAAAGGTCAGTTGATCGATTGTCTGAAACTGCAGGTTGAACCTAGTCCGGAATTTTGCTGACATCAGCCCGGAATAGGCGCGGCAAAACTGCTCGTGAATTCTCTGCAGCCCCCGCAGTTGATCCTTGGAGAACTTGTTGGGCTTGGTAAAATCGTAATGGTCGCTTGCTATGTTTTCCAACGGTGCCTCGAGCGTTTCCGGTTCGAGGGTGGCTTTAATCAGCAGATCAATCTCCGACTGGCTGAGAATGTCTTCCATCTTTGCCTCACCTCACTCCTATACTTTTTATATCGGCAAAGTCAGTTGGTTTCTCCAGTCCCTGCGATTTCGTTTCTGACGTTATCCAGGTTCTTCAGTTCGATCTGCTCTTCAGAACTGAGTATCTTACCGACCTCCAACAGGATGATCAGGCGTTCCTCAACTTGCGCAACACCTTTCAAGTATTCAGAGCGCAGCCCGGCGACAGTGCGGGGCGGAGACTTGACGGCAGTTTCGGAAATCCGCATGACTTCGGTTACGGCATCCACCACAAACCCAACACTGGTTTCATCAAATTCAACGATAATCACGCGTGTTTCAGGCGTCCGTTCGGCTTCGGGCACACTGAAGCGTTTCCGCAGCGAGATGATGGGTATGATATCGCCGCGGATGTTCGTGACTCCTTCTATATACTCGCTCACATGAGGAAGGACTGTAATGCTCGGTGGTTTTATGATCTCGCGCACTTGAGTTATCTCAAAAGCAAATTCCTCACTGGCAAGACGGAACACAACCAGCTGCATTTCCTTCTCTACCGCTAATTCTCTTTCCATGGACGGAAACTCCTTTCGGAAATACTGAGGTAGTCTGTCAAAGTACTTCATAATTCGATTATTATCCAATATTTCCCTGCAAGGACTTGAAAGTCATAACCTGGATATGGAATAAAAAACTCTAACCTACTGCACAAAGTAGGTTAGAGTCGATCAGTGTTACACGGCACTATTTCACAAATCCGATCAGCACACTGATAACGGCGGCTGCAATCGCGATCATAGCTGTGTTTTTGGCCGATTTGATTTCTTTCTCTGCCGTTAGTTTGTAGCTGTCGAACTCCGCTTGTAGTTCTGCGACAGTACTGGACAAGCTCCGTTCCCGTATCAAGGCTGCATTCATCTGCACAGCAATCTCTTCGGAGATGCGCTTGTTAAGAGATGCCAACTCCTCTTCAGAAATACCAACCTGGGTGGACAGATACTGCACTTGAGCCTCAAGTTCCTTCAGCGCTGTATTGTACTCGCTGTCCACAGCGGCCCGCTCTTGCCGTTCTTGTGCCAAAAGCGATGTCAGCTGCTCAAGTTCGTTCTTAACCTCGAGATTGCGCTGGCTCAAGCTCTCCAACTGGATTTTAAACTGTTCCTGAGTGCGGACCATTTCCCCGTCCGCTTTCGCCACAGCGGCGATCAGGCTATCCAGTCGGTTTTGCAGATCATTTATTTCCGAGCCGTGATCTTTGTTCAAAGATGCAATCGCGTCGGACAGTTCATTGATGGATTGCTCAAGCTCTTCGTCGAAGACGAGCATGGAGAAGATCAAATCCTTTTCGGCAATCCAGTTGAAGATCCGATCAATATCGCTCTGCTGCAGCATCAGGTTTTGGTCAATCTTAATCAAAGCACTCTGCAGTTGCTCCAGGCGATCGCCTTGATCTGTGACTTGGCCTGACAGCTGCGATTGACGAGTGTCGAGCAGTTCCTGAAGAGCTTGAACTGCAGCCCTCTGCTCATCGATGGATGCCTTAAGCTCAGCCAATGCTTCGGAAGTCTTGTTCGCTTCTTGCATTAGATCCGCTTTGATTTTGGCGACTTCATCGCTGAGCTGCACTTGGCCGGCCACGACGTTGTTCAGGCGCTCTTCGGTGGCCAATCCGAGTTTCTGAGTTTCGGCGACCGCACTCTCCAGTCGCTGTTTGTCAGCATAAAACTGCACAAGTTCAGCCCGGAACTCAGTGGTTAGTTCACGCAATAACTCGGCATCGCTTTGGGAGCCTATGATCCGGCCTGCCTCGATTTCATCCAGAATCCTGGCTACTGTTACCGCCAGCGTGTAGCGGTCCACTGAATTGGTTCCTTGGAAGCTGCCGTCTTCATATGTCGATAAAAACCCGCGGTTTACAAGGGAAACAACCGCCTGATAGGCCCAGTGGTCTGGGGGCACATCTTTAACACTGGCAAGAACAGGTTGAGATAAACTTCCGAACAGCAAGATCAGCGCAAGCACTCCACATAAGATACGCGACCCCTTCATCCAAGTTTCCTCCCTTAACATTATTCAATCACAATATCTCTGTCGATGACCCGAACATCGATGGGAATCAATTTGCTGTCAAATACTGCCACATTGCTGAGTCCGATTCGGGTGATTCCGCTCTTTTTAGCCCGGAAATGGATGGTGATCAAAGTCCCGAACGCGGAATCGGATGACTGCATGCTGCCGCGATCACCGGAAATGCCCGACACCACTCCCCTCAGGTTGTCCACCAGAGGAATATCCCATTTAAGCAGTAAGGATTGTTCGGGATCAGGGTCTACAAACAATGTGCCTCGGGTAATGTCCAACGAACGGCCGACGATCTCCAGGTACTGTGGGTCATAGTTCACTTCTAACACAGCTTTGCGAAAATCTGGTATGTTGGTTGCCCAGACCGATATGGAGAAATACTGGCCTGCGGCTACTCTGCCTTGCGAGGTTTGAGGCTCGCCGACAAAAACCTTCGGCTCGATATACGGGATAAACACTTCGTTCCGGTTCGAAGCATATCTGTCCGTATCCGAAATCACGTCAAGGTAGTAGACCAGTTGTCCGGATATCCCCGTAGGATCCAAATACCATGTGACAGTCACCGCATCATTCGGAGCAATCGAGCCGAGGCGTTTGACGGGCACATCGCCCCTGGCCAGTCTGATCAAGGGATGGTGCAGCACTGCTTCCACATTATATGCCGTCGCCCCACCTGTGTTGGTGACCTTTGCCATGACTTCCATCGGTAGTGGCGACAGGCGTTCGTTCTCTACAGACAAGAACAACGGACCAATCAGGTCTATTTCCAAATAGTCTGGTTTGACAATCTGCACACTGCGCTTTGCCAAGCTCGATTCGCTGTTGGTGGCTTCCACCAACACTTCAAAGCTGACATCCCCGGAAACAGCCCCGTTAGGGATTACCTGCCAGCTTGTCTGATAGGTCTCACCGACTGCGAGATTTCCGTAACGGCGCTGGAGACTGTCCCCGGCGTTCAGCAGTTCAAGCCCTTCCGGAAGACGCAGAGTGGCAGTGACATCTCTGGCTTCGCCCTCGCCAGTGTTTTCAATATAAGCCACAATGGTAAATGTCTCTCGGTGCCGCTGATCCGCTTTCACCTGCCATGGAGCAGTCAGAGCGACAGAAAGCTCACCAGGAGTGATTGTCACGCCGCCGAGCCCGTAGTAGGCGACATATGTACGGGATTCATTGGGGCGCAGGGGCTGCTGATCCCAATAAAGAGCAATCGCGCTGTCCAGCTCGAACTCGCCGGCCCGCATGAAATCTCTCCCGGGCTGGTAGTTGAAGTCCCAGAGGCCGTCGACAATACTGCCCCAGTTGCTGAAATAAACGCGGTTTGGAGGGGTGACTTCTCCGCCGGCCAATGTCCCTTGGGAGATGACTTGCGGATTGGACAGGGAGTCAAACGCCTGCCAAAACGCGGGCATTTCATGACTGTAGAACACTGTGTCTGTCAGAACAGCACGATCTGTAAGGCGGAACGGTGCGCCGTCATTCTGGCCGAGCATGGTATCAAGAACCAAACGGAGCCCGACCATGTGAGAGACAACATCCGTGTTCTCAAGATGATATTCGATTTTGGCAGTATCCATCAAGCCGGAGGTGATGCTCCTTGTGAAACTGAGGATTTGGGTGACGAGAATAGGCCCCAGCTGCCAACTGCTTACCAACTTGTCGTCGATAATAGTGGGAGGTTGGACCACTTGTCCGTAAAGTCCGTTTTTTCCGGCCCGTCTGTTGGTGGGATTGCCGTACACCCAGTTTTGATTACCGATACGGACAGTGGTGTACGAGGTCCAAGGCTCTTCGCCGCCGTATATCAAATGTTGGTTTTCATCGCCGATCCGGTCGGGATCGCCTCCGGTAGTGCCTACCGAAAACCTTCCCATGTTCTCCTCGAGTGTGTTGATGATGATCCGGATATACTCGTTGGCGATCTCCAGATTCGGCTTTTGTTCCTGGGCCGCTGCGGACAATGAACATACGGCAAAGAGCAAAACAATTGCAATTATGCATACCGCCTGTCTTGAAGGCGCCGCCACAGCATCCACTCCCCCTTCGCTACTCTTCTGCCCAACGGATGGAGATCGGCTCGACTCTTGGCCCATCTGCCAGTGAAAAGATCACATCAATGGTGAGAATATATGTTTTGTCCAAGGGGCGAAACACCCAATTCCTGAGGAATGTGAGCCTGGCCTGCTGATCAAGGCGTGGGTCGCCTGAAGGATTAAAAACAACCACGTCTTGAGCGCGACCATCAATGCCTACAAGCACATCCAACCGTACAACTCCTTCAGACTTCTCATCCTGCGAATCCTTCGGGTATGCGACGCCTCCGTTGCCGTTAATGTTGATCACGGTACTGGCTGCCGGGGGCGGAGGAGGTGGTGGCGCAGCTTCCGCTTCTCCCAGGCCTGACTCTTGGACAGAACCGGAGCCTCCCTCAATATCTCCCACGATGCCGGTTCCAGTGCCTGAAGCGTCAGTGTCTCCTTCATCTGGTTCGGCATCGGACTGTACATGGGCCTCCGGCTCCGGATCAGCCGCGTGGAGGGGTTCATCAACCGGTTCGGCAGTCGATACCGGTTCAATCACGGGCTCAACTTCAGTTTCTGGCTCCTCTTCTTCAATGTAGATCTCTCGTCCTGTTTCACTGGTGACTATTTCGCTCCGGATCGGTTCAGGCTCGATTTCAACCTCCGGTTCTTGCGGTTGGGGTTGGGTGACAACCGGCGGAGCCGGTTCCGAGATTTCCACGGGCTGCGGCCGAGGTCGTACCGGTGGTGAAATACTGTCAAGGGACTCCGGAGTGACGGGTATGGCAGCGGCATGTTCCTTGGGAGGTTCCTCTGTCGGCCGAGGTTGTTCGACCTGGGGAGTACTGGTTGTCGAGGCAGGATTAGTAATCGGAGAAAGTTCGTCGGCGGTGCTGCTCTGCACGTATGTAACCCTGATCATGCCGCCTTGCGACGTACCTTCAACTCCGAACCTGAAAAAACTGCCCCAGTCGGGAATCGCCCAGAAAACAACGGCGTGGATGATCAGGGACAGGAAAATGAACACATTGAGGTTGTTGTTCTCTCGATCGCCGAAATACATCATAAAATCCACCTTTTAATCAAGGTTCTTGTGTACCGACGTGAATATTGTTCACACCCAGCTTCGCTACAATATCCATGGCACTGACAAACTGTTCTACTGTCGCCCGTCGGTCGCCTTTGATCAGCACAAGCAGATCAGGATTGACAGCCAACGCTTCTCTAAGGGCTTGCTCCATCTCTGCCGCGGTGACGATCTTCCTGTTGACAGAAAGAAGCCCGTCTTTGGTCACACTGATTTCGAACCTATCAGAACGGACGTCGGAACCGCTCACTGCCTTGGGCAGTTCCACATCGATGCTCATAGTAGTCTGGTAAAGCACTGAGAAGGCCATAAAGAATATAAGCAGGTGGAATACCACATCAATCATCGGCGCGAGGTCGGGTTGCCCTCCGGAGCCGCGGGTCGTGCGTTTAAACTCCATTACTCCTCACTCCTGGCACTGAGTAATTCAAGCAGTTCGTTTGACCGTCTGTTCATCTCCGCGATATTGCGGTCAATAATGCTGTTCAAATAGACTGTCAACGCCATCGTCGGTATGGCGATCATCAAACCGGCGGCGGTGGTAATCAGCGCCTCGGCGATGCCCGCGCTGATATCCGAAGGCTGATGGATGCCCCTCATCGCTCCCATGACATTAAAAGCATCAATAATTCCGGTTACGGTTCCCAACAGGCCCAACAGAGGGGCGATGCTGACAACCATGTTGAGGACGTTCATCCGTTTTTCCATCTTATAGATCTCCAACCGGCCGATCTCCTGCATTCTTTCTTTGATCTCATGCTTGTCCCTGTCGTAATAAGCGATTCCGCCGGAGAGGATAGCTGCAACCGGTCCTCGGGATTTCTTGGCTATTTGCATTGCTTCCAACACCTTGCCCTGCCCCAACGCCAGCTGAATGTCTTCCATCAAGTCTTCAGTGTCAACTCTTGTGCGCAGCAGATACCACAGTCTTTCCAATCCGATTGCTACTGCAGCCACAGAACACAGCAACAATGGGATCATGACCGGACCGCCGCTGATGATGATATTAACCATTACTACCCCTCCATTATCGTCTACAGGACTAACAATGAACGTGTTCGACACAATTGCCGTAAATCCTTGTTCATCCCACAAAATCCTCGCTATCGTTACAATTAAATCATTCGAGGTACATACCGGAATATTGGCGGCAGAAATTAAGAAAACAAGCTGCATTCCCAGCTTGCTTCCAGAAAAGTCAACTGTTCGCCGCTAAACGGAACTGCCGTCGCAAAAACTCTTTCTTAAGAACACGCATAAGATAGATCTCTCGCTGATTCAGGCGGCTTAGGGCCAGTTTGCCCTCCTTCTTGAAACCGGCTTTGTGGTAGCACCTGATAGCTCTGTGATTGTCGGCATAAACCTTTAAATAAACGCAGTTCAGATTCATGACACCAAAAGCATAATCCAGGAGTGTAACAACGGCATCAGTTCCGTAGCCTAGATCCCACAGATCTTTTTCTCCGATCCTGACACGCAGCTCTGCATCGCCCCGGCGCCAAGCGATATGGTCCAGTTCAATATCGCCGATGAGGCGGCTTCCCAGGGCAATGCCGAACCTAACACGATTACGGCTGCTTAGGGCCGTAGCCATCCACGCGCGGCACTCGTCAAGAGTGGTTGGATAGCTGCCGCCGCTGAAATACTCGACTTCCTCATTCTTGCCCCAGCTGACAATTCTTGGGTAATCATCATTGCATATAGGGCGCAGTTTGATTCTGCTGCCGTGAAGCTCCATTGGCTCGCCTCCAGTTCTTGGGTGTTGTTCAGTAGTCTAAACCGGCCGGAGATGCTGTCTGTTAGGTCAATTCGCTTCACAGCCGCGTTTACCTTCAAGTAAAAAGCGGGAGCAGTTCATGAAACTGCCATCAGATCTTTCAGTTCCCTCACCCAGGTGTCGGGAATGGCGTATTTGCCGATCAGGGCTTTGTCTTTGCCTTGTGGGCCGTGGCAGTCAGAACCTCCCGTGGGGACAACCTGCATCTGTCTAGCCATTCGATAGTATTTGCCAGTTTGCCAACGATCGTGGCTGGAGTGGATCACTTCCAAGCCCAACACGCCCATGTTGATGACATCTTTTACCAGTTGATCATCACCAACCAGACCTGGGTGGGCCAAAACCGGAACACCTCCCGCGCCTTTGATCAGTTCGATGGCGTTCCTGATGGTAAGTTTCTTCCGCGGCACATACGCAGGCCCGTTGATCTCCAAATATCGGCTGAACCCTTCCCTGACACTTTGAGTATAACCAGCTCCCATTAAGGCTTGGGCGATATGGACACGCCCAATGGTTCCAGGGCCGGCCAATTCTTTGACACGGCTGAAAGTGATACTGCAGCCGAGTTCATTAAGGCGTTCCACCATGGCCCGGGCTCGGGACTCGCGCTCTGCTTTAAGCGTTTCAAGAGTCTTCAGCAGTGCCCGATTGCTAATATCTATGCCGTAACCAAGAATATGGACTTCGTGACTTGAATATTCAGTACCGAATTCAATGCCCGCGATGATCTCCAGGCCGGTGTGTGATGTCGATAAAGTTGTTAAAGCATCGACTGTGTCGTGATCTGTAATGGAGATCGTTGTCAATCCGCATGCTTCAGCCATGTTGATCACTTCAGGCAAACTCCATGTCCCGTCGGATGCGGTGGTGTGTAAATGCAAATCTGCCGGCACTCGAAAGATCATCCCTTCGTCTCAAGTTTGTTTCGTAGCTCGTTCAGGATTCGTTTTTCGATCCGCGATATGTGCGCCTGGGAAACACCAAAAATTTTAGCCACTTCCACCTGGCTTTGTTCCGCAAAATAGCGGAGTAAAAGCAGTCGCCGCTCATCCGGTTCCAGGCTTTGCAAAACATCTTTCAGGTAAAGTGCGTCACCGTCCGGTTCGCTGCCTATCTGAGCCTCAAGTCTTACACCTTCCCCTTCATCCTCCAGGATTACCTGCTGCAGTGACATTACAGGGGCAACCGCCTCCAGCGCCGCAATCAACTCTTCCTTTGAAACGCCCAGTTCACCGGCAATTTCACCAATCAGCGGCGGACGGCCCAGTTCGCTGGCAAGATTGTCCTTGACAGCCAAGGCTCGGCTGGCCAGTTCCCGCAGTGAACGTGATATTTTCATTGGCGACGCTTCCCTTAGATAACGTTTGATTTCTCCTATTATTTTCGGTACCGCGTAAGTGGAAAACTTGACATCATAACTGAGATCGAAATCGTCAATCGCCTTGATCAGGCCGATACACCCTATTTGAAACAAATCGTCCATTTCCGCATCCCGGTGGGCGAACCTCATCACTATGCTTCTTACCAGGCGTAGGTTGCATTCCACCAATTTCTGCCTTGCTGCATCGCTGCCGGATTGGGCTTCCTTCAGCAGCCTGCGCACTTCATGATCAGGCAGGATAGGATAGTCGTGAAAGCTGATTGTCAGATTGCTCATTTTCACACCTATCCTCTGTTTTGGGGGATGTTCTTGGTCATGATTACCTTGGTGCCTTTTCCCACTTCCGAAGCAATATTCACGTGATCCATGAGTTCATGAATGAATACCAACCCCAAGCCCATTCTTTCCTCGGGAACCGTCGTATACCCGGCCTCCGCCGCCTGAACAATGTCCGGAATGCCGCAGCCGAAATCCTCTACTGATATTTCCAGTTCTTCCAGGGAATACCGGCATTCGAGAACGATATTGCCGGAAGTGTTTCGGTAAGCATGGATGACGCAGTTGGAAACTGCTTCAGAAACCGCAACCTTGATATCTTCAATCTCTTCCAGAGTCATGTCCAGTTGGGAAGCAAACACGGCAACCGCAGTCCGGGCGAACAAAACGTTCACCGATTCACTTGGGAACTCCAGTCTAACCCAGTTCTTAACTTCCATTCTTACTCCTCCCTAATCATAAAGATAAGGCTTCCTTGACTGAATCAGCAAAGTAAGCAATCTTTTGCATGCCCGAAAGCTTGAGGATGCGGTGAACCTGGGGGTTGCAGGCTACGAAGATGAGCTTCCCGCCACGTTTTTGAATTAGTTTGTAACGCCCCAGAATAACACCCAAACCTGAACTGTCAATGAAATTGATCTTGTCCATCTTCAGGACAAGGTCTTTCAGTGCCAAGTTCTTCGCCAGATGGCTGTCGATGCACTGTTTGAAAGGCGGTGCCGTATGCAAGTCCAACTCGCCCTCAAGGGTAACAATCAGAGCTTGGTTAACCGTTTCCGCCGACAGCAAGCTCGCTCCTCCCCTCTTCGATTGCATTTTCATAAAGTTGACTATTTTGTAGATATTCATCTCGGCAAGTCAAATTCCTGCCCGGCATAAAACGAAAGGAAGCTTCACAAGCTTCCTTCGGTCAAACTGCGGATCATTTGTCTGGTTATCCGCGTCATGAGCTTGAAAACTGAGCTGCGGGCAACGCTTTGTTCAGGTTTGATATCGGCCTTACCTAACAACAGTTCTCCCAGATACGCTGAGATGGCACCGATGGTTGTTTCTTGCGAAATGGGAACCTGAAGCCGCTCATCAACCTCGATGCTGATCTTGATCTGATCCTGTTCGCCCCTTTTTACCGGAGCGTAGAAATCTTGGCCGACAATGAGCTTGACAGTTTCGGGATCACCTTTTGGAACCACTATTTCACCTACAACCGTCCCCTGGGGATGGATCAAGTGGTATGTGTATTCCCTAAACCCAAGATCCAAAAGTTTGGTCACATCACTCTCTCTGGCCGCTTCGCTGGTACTGCCGAGCACGACCGCTATCAGGCGCAGGCCTCCCCGCACGGCTGTGGCTGCTATACAGTGACCAGCTTCTGTTGTATACCCGGTTTTGAAGCCGTCAACCCCTTGATAGCGGCGCAGGAGTTTGTTATAGTTCCAAAGCACCGGTTTACGGGTGGTATCCGCCCGCATTGTGTATTCGTATGTGGAGACAAAATCAAGCAGCCGCGGCACGTTCAGCGCATACCGGCAAAGCACCGCCACGTCCCGGGCGCTCATCACCTGACGACCCGAGCTTCCTAGAAGACTTGGAGGCAGCCCGCTGGCATTGCTGTACTCGGTGTTGGTCAAACCCAGTTCTGCTGCCTTTTGGTTCATGAGTGCGACAAACGCCGATTCTGAGCCAGCCAGGTATTCGGCAACCGCCACTGAAGCATCATTGCCGCTGCCCACCGCCACGGCGTACAGCAGTTCCTCAAGCGTCAGCTGTTCACCTTTTTCCAACCAAACCTGCGATCCACCCATAGAAGCTGCGTATTCACTGGCCGTAACCAGATCGTTGAGAGCTATCATGCCTGTATCAACCGCTTCCAGGACCAGGATCAGAGTCATAAGTTTGGAAATGCTGGCTACCGGCAGCGGTTCGTCTATATTTTCGGCATACAGGATTCGGCCGCTGTGTGCTTCCATCAAAAGCGCCGCTTTGGCCGACAGGTCGAGTTCAGCGGCGGCGCAGACAAAAGAACAAACAGCGGTGATCAATGCAACCGCCGCTAAACGTACAAGCATGGGATATCGCACATGAACACCTCCCCCTTCCTTAAATGTATGGGGGCGGACTGCTCATTATACATCTTCAGCTGTAATTTTTTGCCATATCAGTGGACGGTGCCGAGGCGGAGCCTGGCTTATGGTGAAACAGTCAAGGGCAGCCGCATATTCACCGCTGATGGGCCGGTTGCTGTGAACAACTGCCAAGACATCGTCTTGTTGAACATACGATCCCACTTTCTGACAGAGCTCAATACCGACACTTAAATCTACAGAACTCTCTTTCGTCTGGCGTCCTGCACCAAGCTGCATGACCAGCCTGCCGGCTTTCAAGGCGTCAATGCATTTGACATAGCCGCTCCGTTCGCTTCTGATCACTGTCTGGTACGCTGCCTGGGGAAGCAGCGACGGTTCGTCGATAACCGCAGGATTGCCACCTTGTCTTGTGATCAACTCCCGCAGCTTGTCCAAGCCTGCCCCAGAACTCAGTTTTTCCTGCAGCACTTGGTAAGCATCCTCGGGCCGAGCGGAGTGCCCTGCCAAAACAAGCATTTCCGCCCCGATCCGAAGACAGAGTTCTGTCAGGTCCCAAGCCCCTTCTCCCGCCAGAGTTTGAATGGCTTCCTTGACTTCCAGGGCATTGCCGATCGTGTACCCGAGCGGCTGATCCATATCGGTGATTAATGCCACCGTGGGTTTGCCTGCTTCTTTACCAATAGACACCATGGCTTTGGCCAGGCTTACCGCCTGTTCTCTTTCCCGCATGAAGGCACCATTGCCTGTCTTGACGTCCAAAACGAACCCATCGGCTCCAGCCGCGATTTTTTTACTCATAATCGATGAAGCGATCAAAGGTATGGAGTCCACCGTCGCCGTCACATCACGTAGGGCGTAGAGCAGCTTGTCTGCAGGAGCGATGGTCGCAGACTGGCTGATTATTCCGATTTTGATACTGTTCACTTGATCGATAAATTGATCAGGCATTAATTCGCATGTGAATCCAGGTATACTCTCCAATTTGTCAATCGTGCCGCCGGTATGGCCCAAACCCCTTCCGGACATCTTGGCGACCGGCACGCCACAGCTGGCAACCAACGGCGCCACAATCAAGGTCGTCGTGTCTCCCACGCCTCCGGTGGAATGCTTGTCAATGATCGTTCCGCTGATTGACGACAGGTCATACTGCATTCCTGAACTGGCCATAGCTAGAGCCATGTCCGCTGTTTCCCGCTGGCTCATGCCCTGAAAATAAACCGCCATACAAAAAGCCGCCATTTGGTAATCGGGAATCAACCCTTGTGTGTAGTTTTCAACAAGAAACTTGATTTCCTCGGTATCCAGCTCTCCACCGCCGCGTTTTTTGAGAATCAAGTCATACATATCCATCCAGGTCACCTCTGTTTATTAGCTGCCAAAAACTCTCCCCAGGAAAGACCGGCTCAAGTCCAAAAAACTCGCTGATTGTCTGGGAGACATCGGAAAAGGTAGCTCTGGTGCCCAAGCTTACGGGCTTGACTTGGGGCCCGCAGATCAGAAGCGGCACGTATTCCCGGGAGTGATCAGTGCTTGGTGTTGTGGGATCGCAGCCGTGATCCGCAGTGATACAGAGAACATCGTCCTGCTTAAGGCAATCTATGATAACAGGCAGCTTCTGGTCGAATTCACTGAGAGCCTCAGCGTACCCCTGTGGATTATTGCGGTGTCCCCACAAAGTGTCAAAATCCCCCAGATTGGCAAAGATCAAACCGCAAGATGTCGTTCGCAGTGCTTCCAACACAGCGGCGACGACTTGGTTATTGCCGTGGGCGTCAAAGTGTTGCTGAATTCCCCGGCCGGCAAAAATGTCGTTGATCTTGCCGATTGCAGTTGTGGGAACATGGTGTTCGTACAGATAATCGAAAACGGTTTTACCTACAGGCGGCAGGCTGAAGTCCCTGCGGTTTGATGTGCGCTGAAAGCTGCCGGCCTTTCCGATAAAGGGGCGGGCAATCACTCTGCCCACAGCATGTTCACCGGTAAGTATCTGACGGGCAGCGAGGCACCAACTGTAAAGTGTGTCCAAAGGGACGATCTCCTCATGGGCGGCGATCTGAAATACACTGTCGGCTGAGGTGTAAACGATGGGTGAGCCGGACTGAAGATGCTCCGGGCCAAGCTCATCAATTATTTCGGTGCCAGACGCTGTTTTGTTTCCCAACACAGGTTTTCCGATCGCCTGCGAAAATGCTGCGATAACCTGCTCTGGAAAACCGTTCGGGTATGTGGGGAACGGTTTGTCTAGGATGATTCCGGCTATTTCCCAATGCCCCGTGGTTGTGTCCTTGCCGTAAGACCGTTCAGCCATTCTTCCCCAGGCCGCGAAGGGATTTGCTTGCGGTGAAACGCCCAGAATTGGATGAATATTGCCCAGCCCAAGACGCTCCAGATTCGGCAACCTGAGGCCCCCGACAGCCTCGGCGACATTGCCAAGTGTATCGCTGCCTTGATCTTGATATTTCCAAGCGTCAGGAAGCTCGCCGACTCCTACACTGTCCAATACGATCAGCACAAATCTACCCATGGTTCTCTGCTCCCTCCTTTGGTTTCTTCTCCGATCGGGGATGGGCCGCAAGGTATACTGAGCGCAGATGCTCACGGGTTAGATGTGTGTAAATCTGCGTTGTGGCGATATCCGCATGGCCAAGCATCTGTTGTACCGACCGCAGATCGGCTCCGTTGGCGATCAGATGAGTGGCAAAAGAGTGCCGGAGGGTATGGGGGCTGAGATGTTTTTTGATGCCGCATTGATTTTTATAATGATTGAGGATTTTCCAAAAACCCTGCCGGCTGATCCGTTTGCCTCTTGCATTCACGAACAGCGCCCGCTGGCTTCGATCCTTCACAATTTTGGCGCGGCAGCGTTCAAGATACGCTTGTACTGCAGCCAGAGCCTTACTGCCGATAGGCACAATCCTCTCTTTGTTTCCTTTGCCCAAGCAGCGCACAAATCCTAGTGGATCAATATCACCTAGGTTCAGACCGACGAGTTCCGAAACCCTGAGCCCTGTGGCATACAGCACTTCCAGCATGGCCAGATCACGATAGCCCATTTTTGAGGTCAAGTCCGGCGAGCTGAGCAGCTTGTCCACTTCAGCGACAGTTAGGACATCCGGCAGTGTTGACTCCGCTTTGGCGTTTTCCAGCAGACTGCATGGGTTCTCCCCTATCAGTTCCTCGATGAGCAGGTACTGGTAAAAACCTCTGATGGCCGATGTCTTTCTGGCCAGAGTGGTAGGCTTTCCTGCCGTCTGTGACTCCAGTGTGCCAAGGAAATCGACAATCGTGTCGGCGGTAACATCCAGGCAGGAAAGTTTTCGTTCTTTCAGAAAACTGAAAAACTGGCTCAGATCACTGTGGTATGCCTCTGTGGTGTTTTTGCTCAAGCCCCGTTCCACCACCAAGTGGTTGAGGTAATCCCGTAGTAAATTAAGTTCCTGTTCCAAAGCCAATCACCCTTGCTCACATGATCAGCCGCCTTGACAGCTGCATTAATTCAGGTGTTATGTACATCTCCACCAAAGATGCCGCAGCCAGAAGCAGGCTGGTCATAAAGATGATGAATGTGGTGGCTAAAAACTGGTTGACAATACCGCCATGCTCTGTACCGATCAAGGTCCGCACTGCGGCTCCTGCGAACGACAGCGCTGCCGTGGAGGCAATAATCAGCGCGGGAATCAAAAGCAGGTTGTGAGGCAAGAGCGAAGCGGCCGCTATCACAATACCGCCGAGCTTCATTTCGGCTATGATGAAACCAGCGGTAAAACCCAAAACGAATCCCCGCACGAAAACAATGCCGAAAACCAATGGGACTCCAATGATGGTCATACCCAAAACCCATATCAATCCGCTGATCTTGACGATGTTGTCGACTAGAGCCCGCCGCGCCAGCGCATGACGGCCGGTGCCGGCCAGTTCTTGCGGCAAATTGGCATAGAATTTGAGCAGATACTCCCGGAGATCCGCAGCCTGAGGCTGAGACAGAGTACCGGCAGCTATCGATCCGAACCCCACACCCATCAGGAACAGAAGCACAACCGCGGCCAAAACGGCCAGGCGCTGCCGGAAATAATACAGCATCGCTCTTACCTCCTTCTTGCCTGTCTAGCGAATCATATGACAAGAAGGACAGAGTTATGTCACAGGGGTTCAAGCCACGGCGAACAGTTGACTCCTTCGATATAGAATCGAAACTGTGGGCCTTTGCCTTCACTGCGGATGATGGAGTATCCACAGTTGGCGATTCTCAATCGGTGGCACTTGGTGATATCTGTATCGAGAATTCCTGCGATAAGCGTCCGGATCGTACCGCTGTGGCTGACTGCCAAGACTGTCCCGATATGGGCGGCAGTTGTCTCCCTAAGCCACTCCATAGCACGGGCCTGCACTTGGGCTCCTGTTTCACCGCCGGGTATGGGTGTATTGATGTCTTGTTTCCTTTTAGCGAATAGTTCCGCATACCTAAGTTCGATCTCTTCCCGTGTCAATCCTTCCCATGTCCCAAACGCGTATTCCCGAAGCCGAGCGTCCATGATTACCGGAAGCGCATGGCGCTTTGCTATGGCAGCGGCTGTGTCTCTAGCTCTGGCGAGGTCGCTAGCGTAGATCGCCTCAAAACGCCAAGAACTGAAGAATTCGGCTAGTCTTTCTGCCTGACGGACGCCTTCGCTGGACAAGCCTATATCTTGCTGGCCTTGATACTTTCCGGTTCTATTCCACAATGATTCGCCATGGCGGACCAAAATCAAAGTCCTCACAGCAATCCTCCTTGCTGACATCAATCTTGAAAAAACGCATAGACTACTAGGGCAGGCTCAGAGGAGGGTTGACAGTGATTGTGATCATCGGCAAAAAGGACTGGGTTTTGGCGCAAATCAATCATGCCGCGAACAAATTCACGACTCTTGGCGAGTGGCACAAGCATTACAATATTCAGCCGCATGCAGGCCGGCCGCTAGTGCTGCTTCAAAAAAGTAAGGATCGGCATGGTAATCGCGCCCCATCGATCTGAGCTCGACCGGGGCATGCTGAAGCAGTCTGCGATAGGCTGTGATGTCCACCCACTGAATATGATGCCGTTCTAACTGGCCTAACTGGTCCTTTATCAGCTGAAAGCCTTGAAGGTCGGCGGGCAGAGGAACTGTGCACGGGCGCTCACAAATCAGTCCCAGGGCAGTAAGTGTGTGATGACTGATACCCTGATGACGGAGGCGCGGATCCGCAAAGCTGAGCCGCGCGACGCCTATAGGATACCCCTTTAGGGTATTCACGGCGTTCAAATATATACCCTGCTCCAGACCAGTTGTACCCCACGTGGTGCCGGTACCGACTACGCCAGGCCCCATGAGGATAACCGCGGCGTCGGCGCTGCAGACATGCCTTGCGGCCAACAGAGCGCTGTACACGTTCACAGCTTCATAATGGCCGCCGAAAGCATGGTTGAAAGTTATTGTGTCATCAAGAAGCCCTCGTTCCAGGAGGGTTTGTACCGTATCGCTCAATGCCAGCGGCAGGCAAGCGCCGTCACTCATCAGGTAGACTATCCGTCCCTCTGGATTCAAGTGTTTGAAGCCGATGCACACCGGTGCCAGCATGCTGTGGAGCGAACCAACCGCCACTGGCATCCCCGTTATGGAGGCCTCAGAGGAAAAGATACCGTGAAAAGGACTATCGGGCTCTTCCACACTCAAAACCCGCCCTTGACTGGGGGTATAGCGGAGCTTGACAATATGGCCAGCTCCAGGCGATGGTTGACACTCTTTCCCCACTATTCCCATGACGAAGTGAAAACCGCCCGATCCCAATCCCAACGATACGCCGGTGGTGTTGAGAATCACCTCATCCCCTGCTTCACATCTGCCGGTCAATGAGGGGAAATTCACGGCCTTTTCATCCTTATTGTCGATTAGTACCTTCAACTCCTGCTTGGAACCTTTGTCTGCGGTTATTTCAACAACAGTGCCTCGGCCAACCCAACAGTCCATTGTCTACCTCCTAGACCAGTTTTTGGCAATAAAAAAAGCAGGCGAATTTACCTGCTCTATACTGACTTAGGCTTTTTCCACCGCATTTGGTAGGACCGCTTTGCGGGAGAGATTGATTCTGCCTTGCCTATCGATTTCTATCACCTTGACCAAGATCTCGTCTCCGATGTTTACAACGTCTTCTACCTTGTTAACCCGCTCGTTGGACAGCTGCGAAATGTGGACCAGCCCCTCTTTACCAGGCAAGATTTCCACAAACGCTCCAAATTTCATGATCCTTTTCACTATCCCGACGTAGGATGAACCCACCTCAACATCCTTGGTATAGCTCTCGATGAGGCGGCAGGCTTTTTCACCGTCACCGTCGGCGGTGGAGGCAATGTAGACTCTCCCGTCGTCTTCGATGTCGATGGCCACATTGGTTTGCTCGATGATCTTCCGGATTGTCTTGCCACCAGGGCCGATCACGTCGCGGATACGGTCAACAGGAATCTCCATAGTGATAATTCTCGGCGCGTACGGCGACAAATCGGGCCGCGGCTTGTCTATTACCTCTTCCATTTTGTCCAGGATGAACAGCCGGCCTTTTCGGGCTTGGGCCAGCGCATTTCTCAAGATTTCATCGCTGACTCCGCCGATCTTGATATCCATCTGAAGCGCCGTGATTCCTTCTCTCGTGCCCGCGACCTTGAAGTCCATGTCCCCAAGGGCGTCTTCAAGTCCTTGAATATCGGTCAGGACAGCAATCCCTTCGTCAGATTTCACCAATCCCATGGCGATACCGGCAACCGGGCGCCTAATCGGTACCCCCGCATCCATCAGCGCCAGAGAACTTCCGCAAACACTGGCCTGCGAAGACGAACCATTGGACTCCAGCACTTCGGAAACGAGCCTGATAGTGTAAGGAAACTCTTCTTCGTTCGGGATCACCGGGAGCAGCGCTCTTTCCGCCAAAGCACCGTGACCGATCTCCCGCCTTCCGGGACTTCGAATTGGCCTTACCTCGCCGACGCAGAACGGTGGGAAATTATAGTGATGGATATACCGCTTGCGATCCTCGTCGGTAAGATTGTCCAGAAGCTGCTCATCGGATTTCAAACCCAGGGTGCACACGGTCAATACCTGAGTTTGGCCGCGGGTGAACAATCCCGAACCGTGAGCTCGGGGAAGCAAGCCCACTTTGATGCTTATAGGCCTAATCTCATCCCGTTTGCGGCCATCGGGCCTGGTACCGCTGATGATCATTTTCCTGACCAAATCCTTGGTCAACTTGTCAATCATGTAATTGATCGACTTTACTGCTTCTTCGTACTGCTCTTCTCCGAATTGGGCACGGTATGTTTCATGGATGAGAGATTGGACTTGGTCCAAATCCTGCTGCCGTTCCTGTTTGTCATCGGTTTTAAGGGCGTCCATCAGTTTGTCTGCTGCATAGTCCTTTACCCACTCAGCCACAGCAGGATCAGGCTCAAACAGCTCCACTTGCATTTTCGGCTTGCCGGTTTTGGCACCCATCTCCGATATGGCGGCGCAAATCCGTTTGATCGCCTGATGGCCAAACATGATCGCCTGCAGCATACCTTCTTCGTCAACCTCTTTGGCACCAGCTTCCACCATCATGATGGCGTCTGCTGTTCCGGCCACCACAAGATCGATGTCTGATTCATCTTCCTGCGCCTGAGTCGGGTTGATGATGTATTCACCATTGACACGCCCAACTTTCACACCACCGATCGGCCCTTTGAACGGGATATCGGAGATGGTGAGCGCGGCGCTGGCCCCGATCATGGCACTGATTGCCGGCGAATGGTTTTGATCTACCGACAGCACTTGAGCGACGATTTGCACATCATTGCGGAAGCCTTCAGGGAACAGCGGCCTTAAAGGCCGGTCGATCATTCGTGCGGCCAAAACGGCGTCTTCTCCGGGCTTCCCTTCCCTGCGCCCCCATCCTCCCGGTATTCTCCCCACTGAGTACATCTTCTCCTCATAGTCGACAATCAGGGGGAAGAAATCGATATCGGCCCGGGGTTCTTTGGCCATGGTGGCGGTCACCAGCACTACTGTGTCGCCGTAGCGGACCAGTACCGCACCATTGGCTTGTTTGGCAAGTTCGCCCACTTCGAGAGTCATAGTACGGTTTCCTAGTTCGAACATAAATGTTTCAGGCATCGGCATACCCCCTTTTGATAAAGTATTCCCTGATTTTTGATTCGGCAACGGCTTGAAAAAAGAGCGGGTCGTCCCGCTCATTCTTACCGCCGCAGACCTAACTCATCGATAAGCTTGCGATAGCGTTCGATGTCTTTTTTCATCAAGTAGTTAAGCAGTCCGCGCCGTTGACCGATCATTTTGTACAAACCCCTTCGGGAATGGTGATCGTTCTTGTGAATGCGCAAGTGTTCCGTCAACTCTTCAATGCGAGTCGTCAAAATCGCAATCTGTACTTCAGGAGATCCTGTGTCGTTCTCATGCCGCTGGAACTTCTGGATCAGTATCTCCTTCTGCTCTTTTGAGATCATCAATCTCACCTCCATAACGTCGTCTTTCACCATAGTCCAAGCAGAACGCCGGAGATACGTCTCTGCCTAGAAAATGGTTAGTCCTTTGCTATTTTAACACAATTTCGTATCCTTGTAAACGATATTTGGCCAACAGCGCCTTGGCATGTTCGTAATCTCGGCCCAACTGGCGCTTAAGCTCTTGTTTGTTATCGAATACTATCCAGTCGCGGAGCTTCTGCAAAAACCTGACCTCGATTCTCCGGCCGTACAGATCTCCAGTGAAACCTAACAGATGAGATTCGATGCCGCCGTTAGGGCTGACTGACGACATGGCAGGATAGTTTGCTCCGTCCTCAAGGAAGCACCATGTGAGATAGGCACCTGCCTTTGGCAAAACAATCATCGGATTAATCTCAATGTTGGCTGTGGGAAAACCGAGTTCTCTCCCCAGCCTCTTGCCGGATATGACTTCGCCTGTATATGCATGATGGCGTCCCAGAAGCTCTGCTGCGAGCTCCACTTCACCTTCCTGGACAGCCCGGCGGATTCGGCTGCTGCTGATTGGCTGGCCTTGATGCAGGATCGGCGGGATTATCTGGACTTCAAAACCGTACTGTTCGCCCAGTTCCTTAAGAAGTAAAGTGTCGCCTTCCGCTCGGTGCCCGAAGCGGTAGTTAAAGCCACAAACCACGGCCTGAGCCTGGAGCTGCCCGAGCAGCACATCCGCGACAAAACTGTGGGCCGAGATCTGGGCGAACTCAACGCTGAACTGAGTACAGACAACCTCATCGATTCCATGGGCCAAGATAAGCTGTTGTCTGTATGCTTGATCGGTCAATAACTGCAGCCGGCGGTTGAACCACTGTTCAGGAGGGATGTCAAAGGTATACACCAAACTTCTCAGGCCGCGCGCCGCAGCTTGCCTTGCTACTTCATGAAGCAGCTGTTGATGGCCGCGGTGCACCCCGTCAAAGGTGCCCAAGGCCACGACTGCTTTGCGTTGTTTGTTGTAATTCTGCGAGTCCAACTTCAGTCAGTTTCCCTCCCTCAAAACCCGAATCGGATGGCAGATCAACTGGCCTTTATATTGAATAACGCCGACAGCAAGCAGATTTCCATCGATAGACATGAGTAATACCCGGTCGCCAACAGTCAAGGTTTTAGGCACATCCACGAGATAATCAGGTGTGACTGCATTTCCGTTGAGTATTCTTTTCTCGGCTAAAGGTGCCACCCGTACTCGGGGATAATCAGGTAAAGCAGCTTCCATCGGCAGAATGAAACTGAAGTCGTCCTTTTCGGCCATTGCTTCGATTTCCTCAAGTGTGTGGCTTGACGCACAGGAAAACGGCCCGATTTCTGTGCGTACAAGAAAGGACATGTGGGCGTGTGTCCCCAACGCGCGCCCGACATCGTGGCACAATGTCCTGATGTATGTCCCTTTCGAACAGCGGACATAAAACAAGACACGGCTGCCGAAAGTCAACGAGTCTCCATAAGTCCATACTTTGTTGATATGCAGTTCCTTGATGAACACCTTCCGCGGCTTTGGTTCCACAGATATTCCCTGCCGCTGGAGTTTATACAAAGGTTTTCCATTCACTTTCACCGCCGACGCCATTGGGGGGATCTGTTCTATGCGCCCCAAAAACCTGGAAAAAGCTGTTCCCAGCTGATTAGGGGTTACCGAAACCGTTTCATCGACGGCTGTCGTTTCCCCATCTGCGTCCTGAGTCGTGGTGCTGATTCCTAGTGTCAATTCGGCAACGTACACTTTGTCGAATTCGGATATGAAATGAAGCAGTCTGCAGGCTTTGCCGACACCGACAAGCAAGACTCCGGCGGCTCCAGGATCCAAGGTGCCTGCATGCCCTATGTGCTTGATTTTAAGCAAACCCCTTAAAACGCGCACCACTTGAAACGAGCTCATGCCCGGAGGTTTGAGTACATTGATTATCCCGTTCATGGCTGGTCTCCTTCCAATAGTTTGGAAGCTGCTGCTACAACTTGTTCTACTGTATCGGCCAACGGGCTGTCAACTTGGGCGCCGGCAGCCATGAGGTGCCCTCCTCCGCCGAACTTGATAGCCAGTTGGTGGATGTTCAGGCCGCGGGAACGAAAGCCAATGCGGACCACATCCGGGGCAATTTCCCGGAACAAGATCACAATTTCGCTTCCCGCAACCATCCTGACATAATCAATGAACTGATCACAATGGCTGGGATCAACGTTGAACCGCTTGAAATCCTGATCCGAAAGAGCGAGCCAAACCAAGCGATTGTCGTGTCGTGTCTCAATTCTGGTAAGGGCATATCCGAGAAAACGGATCAACTGCAGAGGCTTGGTGGCGAAGATTGCCTCGGCGGTAAGATGAGGAACAGCGCCTTGCGCTGTGAGGTCTGCCGCAGCCAGAAATACTTCGGTAGTAGTGTTAGCATGCCGAAACCCCCCGGTATCCCCCACAATTCCTGCGTACAACGGCTGGGCAAGCTCCAGGTTGAAATCGGCTCCGGCGTTCTTGAACAACCGGTATAGAATCATGCAGGTGGCGGCCTGCTCGGTGTCGATGTAGTTGTATGTACAGGTTCCAGGATTGTCTTTGTGATGATCCACATTGAATGTGACTATCGCTTTTTCAATTATGGGATGGATGGCGCCGGTTCGTTTCGGTTCACAATCGAGAACAATCACATGATCGTACTTCCGGGCTGAGACAGGCCCCATTTGCCCGATGTTCGGCAAAGGCAGATCAGGCACTGGGTCGGTGACAGCCATTTCCGCGTGCTTTCCCAGCTGTTTTAGATATCCATACATGGCCAGCATTGCTCCGATACTGTCCGCGTCGGGATTGGTATGGGAACAGATCAAGTAATCATCGTACCGCTGTAATGCTTTCAAAAAGCGCTCCTCATTATTCACCGCCATTTCCCCCGTCGCGATTGAGTTCTTTGAGGATGGCATTGATTCTGGAGCCGTACTCCAACGAAGAGTCATAGTGAAAAGTCAACTGCGGGACACTGCGAAAACGGATTTTTTTGGCCAGTTCCGAACGGATGAAGCCGGTGGCTTTCACCAAACCAGCCATGGTCTGTTCCTGGGCTGACTCATCACCAAGGACACTGATGTAAATCTTGCAGTAGGCATAATCCCGCGACAGTTCCACACCAGTCACACTGACAAATCCTAACCGGGGATCTTTCACCCTATGCTGTATGATGTGGCTTACTTCTTTCTTAATTTCCTCTTGCAGCCTGTTTATGCGTTGGCTCATTTCGTCACCCCATCATTGCCTACAATGTACGGGCAATTTCCTTAATCACATATGCCTCGATAAAGTCGCCTTCTTTGATGTCGTTGAACTGCTCGATTCCGATGCCGCACTCGTATCCGTGCTGCACTTCTCTGACATCGTCTTTAAACCGTTTCAGCGAACTGATTTTCCCCTCGTGAATAATCACACTGTCCCGGAGGACACGCACTTGGGCAGAACGAGTGATCTTGCCGTCCTGCACATAACAGCCGGCAACCACTCCAACTCCGGGCACTCTGAATGTGCGCCGGACTTCCGCACGCCCTATGGCTTCTTCTTTGTACTCAGGTTCCAGCAAACCGCTCATGGCCGCCTTCACTTCATCGATGGCATTGTAGATAATCCGGTAGCTGCGGATATCAACACGCTCCCGCTCGGCGGCTCGCAAAGCATTGGGATCAGGGCGCACGTTGAAAGCAATGATTACCGCATTGGACGCCGTCGCCAACTGCACATCCGACTCCGATACTCCGCCTACTCCCTGGTGTATGATGTTGACCCGGACTTCGTCGGTGGAGAGTTTTTCCAACGATGAGCGTAGTGCTTCCAGGGAGCCTTGGACATCTGCTTTCAAGACCAGATTGAGTTCAGCGGTTTTACCCTGTTGGATTTGGGCGAACAAGTCCTCTAAGTTGGCTCTGGCTGGACCTCGCAGTTCTTGTTCCCGCAGCTTGAGCTGTTTTAGATGAGCCACTTGCCTGGCGGTTTGTTCGTCTTCAGTAACTACAAGGACATCACCGGCTTCTGGTACGTCAGAGATACCAAGAATCTCCACAGGTTGGGATGGGACAGCTTCCTTGATGCTCTCGCCGCGGTCGTTGATGATAGCCCTGACACGGCCGCTGAGATGGCCGACAGCAAAATTGTCGCCAATCCGCAAAGTCCCACTGTTAATTAATACTGTGGCTACCGGCCCTCTGCCCTTGTCAAGCTTGGCTTCGATAACAGTCCCTCGGGCTCTCCGATTCGGGTTGGCTTTCAACTCTTCCATTTCTGCGACAAGCAGGATCATCTCCAGGAGTTCATCTACGCCTTCGCAGTGCAGAGCGGATATCTGGACCATAATCGTATCGCCGCCCCAGGCCTCGGGGATGAGCCCATGCTCCGACAGTTCCTGCATCACACGGTCGGGATTGGCATTGGGGAGGTCTGTTTTATTGATTGCGACGATAATCGGAACCTTGGCGGCTTTGGCGTGGTTTAGCGCCTCAATGGTTTGAGGTTTGACACCATCGTCAGCGGCGACCACTAAAACGGCGATATCAGTTACTTGAGCGCCTCTGGAACGGATCGCGGTGAAGGCTTCATGGCCCGGTGTGTCGATAAAGGTTATTTTCTTGCCTTCATATTCCACCTGGTAAGCGCCGATATGCTGAGTGATGCCTCCTGCTTCGCTGGCGGCCACTTTTGACTTGCGGATACTGTCTAACAATGTGGTCTTGCCGTGATCAACATGGCCCATGATTGTAACAATCGGAGGCCTCGGCACCATCAATGCGGGATCGTCGATTTCCGCTTCTTCAAACACCCTTTCCGCCAAGTCTTTCGCCTGATGCACTTCTACGCCGTAGTCACTGCAGAGCGCAGCTGCAGTGGCGAAATCAATATATTGATTCACAGTCACCAGGACTCCCAGCTTCATCAACTTCTTGATTAATTCGGCAGGGGAAACACTCAATTTTTGCCCCAGATCCTTGACAGTGATGGTCTCAGGTAGTTCGAGGCTTGTGTCAGTTGCTTGTTGTTCATTGGCCGCAGGCCTTTTCTCCTTGCCTTTGGCGTTCTTGGCAATCCTGTCGATCTTTTTGTCTTCGATCTCTGGATCATCTCCGTGTTTGGATTGTTTCTTCCGTTTCTTAGCCCAACTCCTTGCTTCAAACTCTTCGTCTTCCTCCACATCCACCACTTCATCCACGTCTGCCGCATCCGGTATTCCATCGATCTGACTTTTGCCCACAGGGGATGCTGTGCCCAGGAAGTGTTCCCGGACCATGTCGGCAATATCTGGCTCAACACTGCTCATATGATTTTTGACATCCGCCCCAAGCTCAAGTAAGAAATCCACCAAAGACTTGCTTTCTAGATCCAGCTCTTTGGCAAGTTCGTATACTCTTACTTTTTTCACACGCATCACTCCTAATTTTTCTCCCAGATTAAACCCTACCTGTCCAATTCTGACGCTATCGCACGCGCAAAACCAGAATCCAAAACAGCGAGTACTGACCGGGGCGCCTTGCCTATAGCCTGGCCCAAGCCAACTTTGGAACTGTATCGATAATACGGGACACGACATCTGGCGGCCATGGCTGTATATTTCTCGAGCGTGTTTTGGGAGCAGTCATATGCGATAATCAAACACTTGGCCTTGCCTTTTCGCAGTGCAGCGCCTACCCCTTCGGCTCCGGACGCCAGTTGTCCAGACCGCTGGGCAAATCCTAAGAGGCTAGCTACCCGATCCATCCAACTGCCGCTCCAACAATAGTTTGATGTCATCACTGATGTCTGTTTCCAAGGCTCTTTGCAGCTGGCGGCCTTGAAAAGCTTTGGAAAGGCACTCTTTGGAATGGCACAGGTACGCACCGCGTCCAGACTTCTTGCCGGTAAGGTCAATTTCTATTTCCGACTGAGGAGTCCTGACCACACGGATCAACTCCTTTTTCGGCCTGGCTTGCCGGCAGCCGACACAGGTGCGGATCGGTACATGTTTGCGCTTCATACGATCACCTTACTCCTGTTCATCGAACTGGAAGTCTTCCATGGTCAGCATTGAGAAATCTTTGATTACCTTCTCCGCCTTTTTCTTTTTCTTGGACTTTTTAGCCTGCTGCTCCTCCTGCTCCGTTTCTTTCGCTTCGGCATCGGCATTGATGGAGCCAAATCTCTCTTCCCAGCTCTTACGTTTGCTGGGAGTGCCGAGCTTGGCCAGCAAAGCAGCCACATCCTCTATGGGCTTCTGCTCGCTTTCTTTGTGCTTTTCGGCAGCCGGTTTCGTCCGGCGCTTCGTCTTGGCAGGTTCTTGCTCCACAGCTTCGACACTGTCACTTTGGGATTCGTCTTCGTCCTGCTTCTGGGGCTTGACTTCTGCTTCAGCCTTATCAGACTGCACCTCTAGGGCAAGTGTCTGCTCAGGTTCGGGAACGGCTGAATCGGCGGCTTCATCATTCTCTTCGAGTTCCGGCTCCACAAATGGCTCTGCTTCCGCTTGTGATTCGCTCTTGATATCAATTTTGCATCCGGTCAATCGGGCGGCTAGCCGCGCATTCTGGCCTTCTTTTCCGATGGCCAGGGACAGCTGATCGTCGGGAACAACTACATAGGCTGACTTGCCCGTCCGGTCGAGATACACTTTTGTAACCGCGGCCGGACTTAGGGCATTGGCAATGAAGGCCGCCTGATCAGGCACCCAGGCGATGATATCGATCTTTTCTCCATTGAGCTGGGACACTACTGCCTGAACTCTGAGCCCTCGGTTGCCGACGCACGCGCCAACGGGATCTACGTTCTCATCACGGCTGAACACTGCGATTTTGGACCGGTATCCAGCTTCTCTGGCGACTGCCTTGATTTCCACAACGCCAGATTGGATTTCAGGAACCTCCAACTCGAACAAGTACTTCAACAGCCCAGGATGAGTGCGGGACAGAAAGACCTGCGGCCCTCTGCTGCTTTGCTTTACTTCGTTGATATAGAATTTCATTCTTTGGTTCGGGTGGTATTTTTCAGTGGGGATTTGCTCTCCAAGCGGCAAAACCGCTTCTACCTTGCCCAAATCCACAATCACATTGCGGTGGTCTGTGCGCTGGACGATCCCGTTGACCACATCTCCGGCACGGTTGGCATATTCATTGTAGACAATTGAACGCTCAGCTTCGCGGATTCTTTGAATCACTACCTGCTTCGCTGTTTGGGCCGCAATCCTCCCGAAGTCGTGGGGAGTCACTTCTTCTTCGACAACATCTCCAATTTCATAATTGGGATCAATGGCCTGGGCTTCTTCCAATGCAATCTCCAGTTTAGGATCGCTGACTTTATCAACCACCCTCCGCCGTGAATACACATGGATCTCCCCGGTGTTCTGGTCTAAGTCGACTCTTACGCTTGCGGCGGAGCTCAAACTGAAGTTGCGCTTGTATGCGGAAACAATCGCCGTTTCAATTGCTTCGACAAGGATTTCCTTAGAGATCCCCCTCTCCTTTTCCAGTTCGTTGAGTGCCCCAATCAGCTCCTGATTCATCTTCAACCTGCCTCCCATATCAAAAATCCACAACTAAGCGCGCTTTGGCTATTTGGTCCTGTGGAACCTCGATCTCGCCCGCACCGAGATCCAGCCTGACTATACCGTTTTCAACCGCGGTCAGCCTTCCCACAAATTGCTTCTGGCCGTCAAGCGGTTGATACGTCCTGACACTGATCCGCCTGCCTATGTTCCTGACAAAATCCGCAGGCTTCTTCAAAGGGCGGTCCAGCCCTGGAGAAGAAACTTCCAGTACGTATGGGTGATCAATAGGATCTGCTTGATCAAGAAGCTCATCCAAGCGGACATGGACCTGATGGCAGTCATCGACTGTGATGCCGCCCGGCTTGTCGATATACACCCGCAAAAAGTACCTGCCCGATTCCTTTACATATTCGACGTCGACTAAATCGATTTCTGTTCCGGCTGTGGCTTGCTCTGCAAGGTTTGCCGCCAGTGTAATAATCTCGCTTTTTTTCATTGTGCCACTCTCCTAAAAGGTGATGCCGACATGCTTAATCTGCACCTGCGTTTTCCCAATTATACCGGGAAGGCGTACATATGCCGAGCTAGAAACAGAGAAATGCAATATGTAAAAGAGTGGGCTGAACCCACTCTCGCTGATGGCACTATTCGAACAGCAATCACATTATAACACAACTCTTGCGGTGAAGCAACATCAGATTTCCAGCCATCTGTCAACCAAACAGGCTCAACTGATTGGTTTCGGGCATTCCAGCCAGACAGTTGTGCCTGGAAAGAGCATCAATCACTGTTCTGCTGATTTTGGTCCGCTGGCGGAGATCTTCGATCGACAAGAATTCACCTTCCTGGCGGGCTTCCACAATGGCATTGGCAGCGTTTAGCCCCACACCTTCCAATGAAACAAGCGGCAACAGCAGGCCGTTTCCCTGTGGAATCACCCTAGTCGCGTCTGAATGGTATAAATCGACGGGCAAGAACTTGATGCCGCGCGCCATAGCTTCCAGCACTGTCTTTAGGACTGTGATCACGTCTGCGTCTTTGGCGGTGGCTTCTGTCCCTTTGGCCTCCAAAGCGGCTATTTCAGCCTTGACACGCTCAACCCCGGCAACGATTATGTCGGCGTTGACGTGCTCGATTTCAACACTAAGAAATGTTGCGTAAAAAGCCGCCGGCTTGTGCACTTTGAAATATGCGGCCCTGTAAGCCGTAATCGCGTAGGCCACAGCATGGGCTTTTGGGAACATGTATTTGATCTTGAAACAGGACTCGATGTACCAATCGGGAACCTGATGCTTCTTCATCAGGGTGATGTCTGCCTCGGAAAGCCCTTGGCCTTTGCGCACCCGTTCCATAATGCGGAATGCGTCGCTGGCGGACAAGCCTCGGTGCATCAAATATGTCATGATGTCGTCTCGACACGCGATGACATTCTTAAAATCTGTTACCTTTTCCCTAATCAGGTTCTGGGCATTGTTCAACCAGACATCGGTACCGTGAGTGAGCCCCATGATGGCCACAAGATCGGCAAAAGTGGTAGGCAGGATATCCTCAAGCACTTGGCGGGTAAAGTCAGTTCCGAACTCTGGAACACCTAAAGTTCCGATGGATGTGCCTATCTGCTCTTCTGTCACTCCAAGAGACTCAAGCCCACAAAAAACCGCCATTGTCGCTGGATCATCCATGGGAATATCGTCTACCCGAATGCCGCTAAACTCTTCAAACAACCGCATCATTGTCGGCCCTTTGTGGCCGAGATTGTCAAGCTTTACCAGACTGTCGTGAATGTAGCTGAATTCAAAATGGGTCGTGACAATTCCACTCTTGGGATCGTTGGCAGGATATTGGATCGGTGTGAAATCGAATATCTCCATATCTTTCGGGACTACGATCATACCTCCAGGATGCTGCCCGGTCGTGCGTTTAACCCCCACCAGCTTTTTCAGCATGCGGTTGATTTCTGCTCTTCGCTTCACTTGACCGGTTTCTTCCAAGTAGTTTTTTACAAAACCGTAAGCGGTTTTTTCCGCCAAAGTTCCAATTGTACCCGCACGGAACACATAGTCAGCGCCGAACAGTTCCTCGGTGTATTTTTGAATCGTCGCCTGGTATTCTCCGCTGAAATTAAGATCAATATCTGGGACTTTGTCACCATCAAATCCCAGGAAAACTTCGAATGGAATGTCGAAACCGTCCCGGTGCAGCTCAGTACCGCAGCGTGGGCAGTCCTTCTTGGGCAAATCAATGCCTGCGCCGACTTCCTCACCGGTAAAGAACTTATGCCAATGACATTTTGGGCATATATAGTGGGGCGGTAGCGGGTTCACTTCGGTTATGCCGCTCATTGTTGCCACAAACGATGACCCAACCGATCCGCGGGACCCCACCATGTATCCGTCGGAATTGGACTTTAGCACCAACTGCCTGGCGGTCCAGTACAATGCTGCATATCCGTTGCCGATAATCGCTTTGAGTTCTTTTTCCAGGCGCCTGGCAACCAAATCTGGAAGGGGATCGCCGTATAGTTCCCTTGCTGTTTTGTAGCACACTTCCTGGAGCTGTTCGGCTGCGGCGGGAATCTTAGGAGCGTGCAGTCCTTGCGGTATCGGCACCAGTTCCTCAATTTGGCTGGCAATCTTGTTGGGATCAGTGATTACAACCTTCCGGGCAAGCTCTTCTCCGAGATACTTGAACTCGCCCAGCATTTCGTCTGTAGTGCGAAAATACAGCGGCGCAGGGCGCTCTACGTCCTCAAACCCCTGCCCCTGCAAGAGAATTGTGCGGTAAACACCGTCTTCCGGACGCAAGAAGTGCACGTCACCCGTGGCCACCACTGGAAGGCCGAGTTCCTGTCCGACCTCGCAGATTGTGCGGTTTATCTCCTGCAGATCTTCAAGGGAACTGACCAGGCTTGTCCCAATCAAGAATTCGTTGTTGCCCAAAGGTTGGATCTCCAGATAATCATAGAAACGGGCAATCTCTTTCAGGCGTGGATCCTTCCTCAGGCACGCCTGGAATACTTCACCCTGCTCGCAGGCGGATCCCAGGATTAACCCTTCTCTGTGATCAATCAGCAGCTTCCTGGGAATCCGGGGACGGCGGTAAAAGTGATGCAAGTGCGAATAGGAAACAAGCTTATACAGATTTTTCAGGCCGGTTTTATTCTTCGCCAGAATGACAATATGATGAGGCCGGTCCGTGTCGTTGTCGATTAAGTATCCTTCAAGTCCGTAGATAATCTTGATCCCGTGTTTTTTCCCTGCGGCGCAGGCTGCGGGAAAGGCTTGGACTACACCGTGATCAGTAATGGCCACCGCAGGATGGCCCCATAATGCAGCCTGCCTCACTACTTCCTCAACATCGGTGACACCGTCCAGCCCGCTCATTTTGGTATGCAAATGAAGCTCCACTCGCTTCTGTGGGGCCTGGTCCTCCACAGGAGGAGGGGGCGGAATCCGGTTAAACTGCTGGACAGTTAGGGCCAGTTCCTGCTCGTAGCTTTGGAACTGAACATTGCCTTTCACCTTGAGCCACTCGCCCACTGTGATGGGTGGCACTTCTTCGTCAAGCTCGAGAAACAATTTGCAGGTGATGGTGTCTGTATGATCCCACACATCAAAAGTCACAAGGATTCTGCCTGTGCGCAAGGTACGCTTGTCGACGGCGACAACCTCCCCTGCTATGACTACGTCATTCTGTTCCACATCGATCGAAGCGATTGGAACATGCTCAGTGTTGATCGGCTGCTCCTTACGCCGCCCTTTCTTTCGCTTCGCTTTGGGATTTTTCTGCTTCTCCTCGCGGCTGCCTGCAGTAGGGTTGAAGTTTTTGATCACCGAATGCATGTAGCTGATTTCATCTTCAGTATGCTGTTGATTCCCTTTCCATGCGAACGTCACTTTATCGATGGTGCCAACGGCGGCACACAGCTGAGCTGCCAGCTGATCCCAGAATTCCTCAGTACCTCGTTTTTCTCCCTCCAGCCATACTGTCCAGCATTGATTGGCCGAATCAACATCGATTTGCACTATCTTCACATTTTCTAGGATCGGATCTGGCGACAGCTGGGATAAAAATTGGCCGTTCTCGGGCTTAATCACATAAACTGAACCCAATCCTGCTCCTCCTCTGTCAGAACTAGAGCTTGACAGCTCGCAAGATCTCCCAGAACATCCTCAACCGCTGCCTGAGGCCCTTCCAAAAACCACGCTTTTCCTCTTTCATCACCTGGCTCAGGTTCGGCAGATGCACCATCTCCACTTGACAGTGGTGCTTGCTCACATAAAGCGATAGAGCCATCTCCACTCCATATCCCCGGCTTTTCAGATCTGGTATCTGCTCAAACAGTTTCCTGGTCATGGCTCGCTGTCCGGACAAGAACGGGGTGATTCTTTGAGCCAGATCCGTCATCAGCCTGCCTTTTTCGAAGACACCGACGGTCATCTCCGCCCTGTTGTTGATAATCGGGTTCAGCAAGCTGGCTACATGATGCCGGTTCAAACCAACCAGATCCGCATCCACAAACAGAAACACATCCGCGTCGGTATGGCAGGTACCAGTGTACATGGCGCCACCCTTGCCCATGTTCTGTTCCAGCTCAACAACGGTCACTCCCAGCTCATGGGCTATTTCGGCTGTTCGATCCCATGAACCGTCGCTGACAACAATGATTTCATCAATAAGAGGAGAAGATTTCAACGCCGAGATGACAGATCCGATGGTGGATTCTTCATTGTAGGCCGGTACAATGGCAGCAATTTTCATTTTCATTCTCCTAACCGGTTGAGTAATGCCTTGACTTGGTCTACCACATCCGCCATGGGAACCACGGATACTTCCTTGGTTCGACGGGTCTTTATCTCCACATTACCGTCCGCCAAATGCTTTGGACCAATCGTCACCCGCAGTGGATAACCGATCAGATCCGCGTCTTTGAACTTCACTCCGGGCCTTTCGTCCCGATCGTCAAGGATGACCTCGATTCCGGCATTTTCCAGTTCATAATACACCTGATCTGCTGCATTGCGCTGCGCTTCATCTTTGTAGCTTACGGGAACAACAATAACGCTGAACGGCGCCACACTGACCGGCCAGCAAATGCCGTCTTCGTCATGGTGCTGTTCAATAATCGCCGCCACAGTCCGGCTGACACCGATGCCGTAACACCCCATGACAAAAGGTTTTTCCACACCGTCTTGATCCAGGAAGCGGGCCTGCATCGGCTTCGAATACTTCGTACCCAGGTAAAACACTTGACCCACTTCGGTTCCCCGGGCTTCATCAAGCGCCTTGCCGCAGCGGACACACTTTTCGCCGGCTCTAGCTTCCCGCAGGTCGAGAATCTTGGTAGGTATGTAATCACGATTGATGTTCACATTCCGCAAGTGATAGTCTTTCTTGTTTGCGCCCGATATGCCATTAACGATCGGCACAACTGAATAGTCTGCGAAGATCGGTACGTCAAGGCCCACCGGCCCGGCGAATCCAACCGGGGCGTTCGTGACTTCCGCAATGATTTCGTGGTTGGCCAGTTCCAGCTGATCGCACATTAAAGCTCTTTTCAGCTTGACCTCGTTCACATCGTGGGCGCCGCTCGTCAAAACCGCCACAGGTTGGCCATCGGCAATGTAGATCATAGTCTTGATGATTTGGCTTGGTTCAACCTGCAGAAGCCGAGTCAACTCTTCAACAGTTGTGGTACCCGGTGTGGGTATTTCTTCCATGGCGCACAGCGGCGTACTGGATACTGCTGGTTCGTAAGGCGCGCACTCGGCCCGTTCCACATTGGCGGCATATCCGCAGGAGGGGCAAAACACAATCAAAGCCTCTCCAGCATCGCCGAGGACCATGAACTCGTGGGATTGATCACCGCCGATAGCTCCTGTATCCGCCTCGACAGGGTGTGTTTTCAAGCCGCAGCGGGCGAAGATGCGTGTGTAGGCATCGTACATCGCCCTGTAACTCTCCTGTGCCCCGGCCTCGTCGCGGTCGAAAGAGTAAAGATCCTTCATAATGAACTCGCGGCTGCGGATCACGCCAAAGCGAGGCCTGATCTCGTCTCGGTATTTGTTCTGAATCTGGTACAATCTAAGCGGCAGCTGCTTGTAAGAGCGGACTTCGTCACGCACCAGCGCGGTGATAATCTCCTCATGTGTTGGGCCGAGGCAAAACTGCCGCTGGTGGCGGTCAACAAGCCGGAACATTTCTGGTCCGTAATCATTCCAGCGCCCAGATTCATGCCACAGCTCTGCCGGCTGCACTATCGGCAGGAGAATCTCCTGGCCTCCCGCCCGGTCAAGTTCTTCCCGGATGATGGCCATGATTTTGTGCAGAACTCTTACTCCAAGAGGCAAATATGAATAGACTCCAGCGGCGGATTTCCGCATCAGCCCAGCGCGGAGCATATATTGGTGGCTGATCAGTTCCGCTTCCGCCGGGATTTCCCTCAATGTCGGCGCATATAGTGAACTGGCTCGCATTGTGATCACATCCTCCTATAATTCCTGTTCTAGCTTCAGCGCTTCTTCTACCAAAGCATCGACAAGTTCCTCTTCCTTTATTTTCCGAATGATCTTGCCTTTGCGAAAGATAAGGCCCACACCGCTGCCGCCGGCGATACCCAGATCCGCGTCCCGTGCCTCTCCCGGCCCGTTGACCTCACAGCCCATTACGGCGATCTTGATCGGTTTGGTCAGATGGCTTAGGCGCCGCTCCACTTCAGCAGCGATTCTTTCCAGGTCAATCTTGGTTCTGCCGCACGTGGGGCAGGATATAAACACAGGGCCGCGGCTGCGAAGTTCCAAAGATTTGAGGATAGCCCAGCCAACCTTTACTTCCTCCACTGGATCACCGGTGAGCGAGACACGTATGGTATCACCAATGCCTTCTGCGAGTAAAACACCAATTCCTGCCGCAGATTTGATACTGCCAAACCACGCTGTGCCGGCTTCCGTGATCCCCACATGGAAAGGATAATCGACCAGCCCCGCCATGATGCGGTAGGCCTCAATTGTAAACGGAACGCTGCTCGCCTTTAATGAAACCACTATATCACTGAAACCTAGATCTTCCAGGATTCGGATCTGCTCCAGGGCGCTTTCCGCCAAGGCTTTTGGCGTGTTTCCAAACCGGTCTGCAGCCCAGGTGGCCAAGGAACCGGCGTTGGCGCCAACCCTAATCGGTATTCCAGCGTCTTTCGCGGCTCGGACTATCGCTTTCACCCGATCAGGAGAACCAATGTTGCCCGGATTGATCCGCAGTTTGTCGACCCCTTGCTCGATGGCGAGAAGAGCCAAGCGGTAATCAAAATGGATGTCGGCAACCAGAGGGATTCGGATCTGCTTTTTGATCCTGCCAAGTGTCAAGCCGGCTTCGCGATCAACGACCGCCACCCGGACCAAGTCACATCCCGCCTGTTCCAAACGGTGAATCTGGTTGACTGTGGAAACTGCGTCCCTCGTGTCAGTATTGGTCATGCTTTGCACGGTGATTGGCGCATCTCCGCCAATCTTTAGACCGCCAATTTTAATCTCTTTGGTTTTTCTGCGCATTGCCCAACCTCTATGAGAATAATCTGGCCAGGTCACTGTAGGTTGCCAGAATCATCAACATCAACAGAAGTGCCAGTCCGACAAACTGGGCAAAACCTCGGTGCTCATCTTTCAATGGACGGCCCCGCAGTGCTTCCACAATCAGGATCAGCAGCCAACCACCGTCCAGGATCGGAATCGGCAAAAGATTGATCAAGCCCAGATTCACATTGAGCACTGCCGCCAGAAACATTAGACTTCCAATCCCATGGGCGGCAAAGTCCCCCACCATGCGGTAGATCCCGATAGGCCCAGCGATCTCAGGTTCGACGGCTCCGGTGAACATTCCGGCAATGGCTGAGACTGTTTCACGTGTGAATATCCACATCTGGGTAAAACCTTGGACAACCGCGTCCGCCAAGGGCGCCCTGGTTTTGGCGTGCAATCCAACACCCAGTATGCCTCTGCCGTCTTCACTGGCCGGAATCACATCCACCTCAATCAATTCACCGGCTCGCTTGATGGTCAAGTTCAGTGCTTTTCCCGGTGATGACTCAATCTCACTGATCAGGTGGTCTAGATCCCGGACCTTGACATCGTTGACCCTGATCACCTGATCCTCAAGCATAAGCCCTGCTTGTTCCGCAGGGTACCCAGGCTGCAGTGAGACAATTGTGGGTGGGATCACCACCAGTGCGGCATACAGTGCCAAAATTGCCGCTGCCAGCAAGAAATTCATCAAAGGCCCAGAAGCAATTGTCGCCATTCTCACCAACAGCGGCTTGTTGTTGAAATTGCCGGGATGCCGTTCGTCCACGCTGTCCGCTTCACTTTCCGCCTCATCCATTCCTGCAAGTTTGACGAATCCACCCAAAGGCAGTACTCTGATGGAATACACAGTAGCGCCTACTTTCTTTTGGATCAGCCGGGGACCAAATCCCAGGGCAAATTCATAGACTACTATTCCCGCAAGCTTAGCTGTCAGAAAATGACCAAGCTCGTGGAAAAAGACAATGGTTCCAAACACAAGTATAAACGCAACGATTGTTGGCAAATCTACACCTTCCTTTCCAGCAGTTTGACAAACTGCACAGCCGCCTCTCTTGCGTCATGGTCGGCCATGACCAACTGCTCAAAATCAGGATCGGAAACCACCCTGTGGCTTCTGATCACTGCCTGGATGATTTCCGCGATATCCGTAAAGGCAATCCTGCCATTCAGGAACGATGCGACAGCGACTTCATTGGCCGCGTTCAAGGCAGCCGGCATTGTTCCGCCTGTCTTACCCGCTTGCAGCGCAAGATCCAGGCAGGGAAAACGTAACGGATCATACTTCATGAATGTCAACCCTGAAAGTGCAGTCAAATCCAGTTTCGATACAAGCGACGGCCGTATTCCGGGATGCGTCAGCGCATATTGAATCGGCAGGCGCATGTCGGGCGCCGCCATGTGCGCCAGCACTGAGCCGTCCACAAACCGAACCAGTGAATGGATTACACTCTGGGGATGAATGACTACTTCTATCTGTTCATAGCTCAGGGAAAAAAGCCAATGAGCCTCGATCACTTCCAGTCCCTTGTTCATCAGTGTGGCTGAGTCAATGGAGATTTTTCCCCCCATCTTCCAGGTAGGATGCTGCAGTGCCTGATCCACGGTGACTGTGCTCAGATCCTCCGGTTGGTGCAGAAACGGCCCTCCCGAAGCAGTGAGAATGACTGAGTCGATTTCCTGAGAACATCTGCCGGAGAGGATCTGCCATACTGCACAATGCTCCGAGTCGATCGGAGCAATCTGCGAACGGTAAGGCGCCAGCAAATGGCCGCCTACGACCATGGCTTCTTTACTCGCCAGCGCAACTTTCTTCCCTGTTTCCAGCGCCCTCAGCGTAGGAGCTAATGCCGCAAAACCCACCACAGCCATGACAACCAAGTCCACATTAGGATCACCGGCCAGCTCCAAAAGCCCCGGCTCCCCACAGGCTGTACGGACACCAAATCTGTCTCTCAGCTGCCGGGAAGCGTCGCAATCATTGACCACAACCACTTCAGGCTGATACAGCCGGATTTGCTCGGACAAGTTCTCTATGTCGCTGTAAGCGCTCAGGCCGTACACCCGGTAGTCCCCTAAGTGCTGCAGCACCTGCAGTGTTTGATTTCCAATCGAACCCGTAGAGCCTAGTATCGCTACATTGGTCATCAAGCTATTCCTTTCTGCTTTATATTTTAAACCTATGGAAGGTCTTTTACAATCACATAGAAGGATTTCAGCAAAATCAACGCCAATGGACCCAAAATCACCCCCCAACCGCCCATAAGCCTCACTCCCAGGTAGATCCCAGCCATCGCAAACAAAGGATGCAGCCCTATCTCGTCTCTGATCATCCGAGGCTCGTAAAACTGCCGCACCAACAGCAAAACAAACCAGACAGACGCCAGAAAGACACCGCGCCCAACCAGCCCGCGGGCCAGGTTGTACACGACGGCAGGAAGGAAAACCCCACCAGGCCCAACCCATGGAATTAGATCCAAAAGGCCGGCTAGAATGCCCAATATCCACGCATATGGATGATCAGCAAGGAGGAACCCGCTGACAGCGATGCATATTGAGACCCACATCAATGTCAGCTGTGTTTTTAGATAGGCGAAAACGTTCTGAAGGATTGTATGTTTCGACTTGTAAACCACTCGGCGCCAGTTTTCGGGAAGCTGAGCGGTGATAAACCTCACGATCGCACGTTTGTCTCTGCTCACGAAAAAGGCCGTAGTCCCAGCCATCAGCCAGGATACGAGGAATGCCGGAATCTTCGTTATATAATTCAATACTTCTCCTAAAAAGTTGATGGCAAAGTGACTGACGCTGCTGATTACACTTGGCAGCAAATTCTGCAGTGAAACCGGAAGTCTTTCGATCAGCAGATCGAACCAATCAAAACTTGGCATGTTGCCTTCGTAAAGTGCTTGCACATACCCGGCCAGCTGCCCGATCTCATGCCACAGGCCTGCAGCGGCAGCAGCCAGCATCAGCAAAAAACCGCTGAAAACAACCAGCACTAATAACAGAGCAGCGGCGGGACGTGGGCATCCCTTGCATTCGCAGTAGTTCACCGCAGGGTCCACAAGGACAGCGATCACCACTCCAAAGAAAAATGGGGCAATATAACTAAACAGCGCCACAAAGGCGCACATTCCCGCCAGCATCATGACAACTGGCAATAACCTGTAGTTGAGACCCATCCTGCACACCCCATTTAGGGGCCACTTCTTAACTCAATATGTGCAGATACTTCAGGGACAGATAAAGCAGTGGTATGACAAACAACAGTGAGTCGAACCGATCCAGAATTCCGCCGTGGCCCGGCAAGATCTTTCCCGAATCCTTGACGGCTCTTTCTCGCTTTATGGCAGACTCCACAAGGTCGCCCACCTGGCCGGCAGCAGAAAGGCATATACCTAAAACAAGCAGTTTGATGGTGGGCAGTTCCAGATATAATGAAAAAACAGCGGACGCAGCGGCAGCGGCCAGCAGGCCTCCGGCAGCCCCCTCCCATGTTTTGTGGGGGCTTATTTCCGGTGCGAGTTTTGTACGGCCAAAGGACAACCCAGTGAAATAAGCTCCAGTGTCAGTCGCCCAAGTGACAGCAAGGCCAAACAGAGTCCATACAAACCCGTATTCACTGTTTATTGTCCACAAAAAACTAAAGAGGCCTGCCACATAAAAAACCGCAACCATGTGCCACATGTGACTCAACGGCCTGTGCGTCGTGAAGGTTGCCCGTGTCAGCAAATAGATCAATTGGAGCACAAACCATGCCCACAAGAAAGAGCTGTACAGTCCATTATATGCCAGATAAAGCAAAGATAGCCCAGCCGCTGCCAGGTAGTCCCAAAAAACCTGTTGTCGATAAAGTTTGCTGAACTCAATCAGGCCCATCAGGACCAAGACTGCCAAAGCGATTCTCAGATAGACACCGCCGAAGTATATCACCGCCAAAAAGACGGGGATAGTCACCACAGCCGTCATAACTCTTGTAGTTGTCAAGCACGTCACCTACCAGCTACTTGTCGCTAATACCGCCAAATCTCCGTTCCCGCTGCCTGAAACTGGCCAGAGCCTTCTCAAATTCCTCGATACCGAAGTCCGGCCACAGCGTGTCGGTGAAATACCATTCCGAATATGCTCCCTGCCACAACAAGAAATTGCTGATCCGCAGCTCGCCACCGGTGCGGATGATCAGATCAGGATCGTCCAATCCTTTAGTGTACAAATACTGGGTAAAAAGCTCCTCGGTAATATCCTGTGGCTTAAGCCTCCCCAAAACCACCGCTTCAGCTATTGCCCGGGCGGCGCTGACAATCTCCATCCGGCCTCCATAATTGAAAGCAACATTGAGAAGCAGACGATCGTTGTCTTTCGTGCGCTCTTCGGCAATTTCCCAAATACGCTGCTGTTTTGGAGAAACTGTCCCTCTGTCCCCGATAATCCGTACCCTGACACCGTTGGCTGCCAACTCATCCAGTTCCACTGAAAACACTTGCTCCATCAGCTGCATTAAGGACTTTACTTCCTGGGCAGGCCTCTTCCAGTTCTCAGTACTGAAGGCGTAGACAGTAAGCATCCTGATGCCGATATCACCTGCGTACTTCACAATTTGCTTTAGCGCTTTCACGCCTGCTCTATGCCCATAGTAGCGCGGCATCATTCTTTCTCTGGCCCATCTGCCATTCCCGTCCATAATGATCGCTACATGATCTGGAATACTCATTTTTTTCCTCCCACGGGCTTAAGCCACGGACCAGTCACCAACAGCACAAATAAGATCAAGGCAGCCGTCAGCAGAGCGTACGGCAATGATCCGCAGTTCTGATTCATCATCTGACGTGGTTTCTCTCTTGTTTGGCGGCGCAGTGACAACAACCCGATACGGCTGCTCTTCTTCACGCAGATATTCAATGGCTTCTTCCAACGGGTATCCTATGATCAAAGTCCAGTCGACCGCGCTCAAATTTCCATAATCTCCTTTTCCTTCGCTTCGGCAAGGCGGTCAATCTCGGCAATATACTTGTCCGTCAGTTTCTGCACCTCATCGAGATAACGCCGGCTCTCGTCTTCTGTGATTTCTCCCTCTTTTTCCAAGGCTTTGATGTCCTCATTCATGTCCCGGCGAATATTGCGAACCGCGATTCTGTGGTCCTCTGACTCTTTTCGCACAACCTTGACCAGCTGTTTCCGCCGCTCTTCAGTCAGCTGTGGAATGGCAATCCTAATCACATTGCCGTCGCTGTTCGGTGTCAAGCCGAGATCCGATGCCAAGATTGCCTTTTCGATATCTTTTACGACAGTCTTGTCCCAAGGCTGGATCAAGAGCATCCGGGGTTCTGGAGCAGACACACTGGCCAACTGGTTCAAAGGTGTCGGCGTGTTGTAGTAATTGACCATAATCCGGTCCAACAAACTTGGATTGGCCCTGCCTGTACGGATTGTGGCGAAAGTGTTGGTTGTCGAGGCAATCACTTGTTTCATCCTGGCTTCCCCATCTTTTAAAATCTCTTCAACCATTCTGTTTCCCCCCTATGAATGTTCCGATCGATTCGCCGCGAACAATGCGGACAATGCTGTTTGGTTCGTTAAAATCGAAAACGATGATTGGAATCCGGTTGTCCATGCACAGAGACGTGGCGGTAGAGTCCATCACCCCAAGATTCCGGTTCAACACGTCGATATAATCCAGCTGATCGAACTTGACCGCTCCGGCATTGATCCGGGGATCGGAATCATACACGCCATCGACACCTTTTTTGGCCATCAGGATGACATCCGCTTCTATCTCAGCGGCTCTGAGGGCAGCTGTAGTATCTGTGGAAAAGAACGGGTTCCCAGTGCCAGAAGCGAAGATTACAACTCTTTCCTTCTCCAGGTGGCGAATAGCTCGGCGCCTGATGTAAGGCTCAGCGATTTGCCGCATCTCAATCGCTGTCTGTACCCGTGTGGGTATGCCGGTTTTCTCCAGGGCATCCTGCAGCGCCAAGGCATTGATACAAGTCGCCAGCATCCCCATATAATCTGCAGTGCTGCGGTCCATTCCTTGGGCACTGCCGGCGGCGCCTCTCCAGAAATTCCCACCGCCGACTACGATGGCGATCTCTACCTTGAGTGCGGCTGCTTCTTTAATGCTGGCAGCAATCCGGCTGAGCACATCCGGATCAATCCCAAACCCACCGGGACCGCCCAGTGCTTCTCCACTCAGTTTGAGGACAATCCGCCTGTACTTCAACTGTTCCATGCTCCAACCTCTCCCCTAAAATATTCTGCGTATGCTCTGAATTCCCTCTTATTTGCCAATTTCTCATAAAAAAGGAACACCCGGGGGTGCTCCTTATTGGTTGATTTGCGCCATCACTTCGGCGGCGAAGTCGTCTTGTCGCTTTTCAATTCCCTCGCCCCGTTCAAATCTGACAAAACGGCGAACGGTTATGTTCTCGCCGATCTTGGCGATCTTCTCGTGAAGCAGCTGCTGCACTGTAATATCAGGGTTTTTGACAAACGGCTGCTCCATCAGGCAGCTTTCGGCAAAAAACTTCTCCATTCTACCATCGACAATTTTGTCGATGATGTTCTCAGGTTTTCCTTCGTTAAGAGCGGCAGCGGCGAAGATTTTCCGCTCTCTGGCCACAGCCTCCGCAGGAACATCCTCGCGGGACACGTACTCGGGCTTGGACGCAGCGATGTGCATCGCGATATCCTTTACCAACTGCTTGAATTCCTCAGTCTTGGCGACAAAGTCGGTCTCACAGTTCACCTCGACCAAGACACCAATCCGCCCGCCCATGTGCACGTAAGCGTCCACGAGACCTTCAGCTGCGATTCTTCCAGCCTTCTTGGCGGCCTTGGACAAGCCTTTCTCTTTAAGATAATCAAGAGCGGCTTCCATGTCGCCGTTGGTTTCCACCAGTGCTTTTTTGCAATCCATCATGCCGGCACCAGATCTTTCCCGCAGCTCTTTGACCATGTCGGCAGTTATGTTAGGCATCAAGTTCCCTCCTTTGATTAAGAATCACAAAAAAAGGGAGCATCACGAGAGTCTAAACCCTCAACCTGCTCCCCTCGTGCACTTCCTACTGCTCCTCAAACTCGGCATCATCACTTTCTTCGCCGTCTGTCAACAGCAGTTCCTCATCGACAACTTCAGCTTCTGCAACTGAGTCTTCGGCAGCAGGTTCGACATCAACTTTGCCTTCTTTGGCTTCGATCACAGCGTTGGCAATGGTGGATGTCAGAAGTTTTACCGCACGGATGGCGTCATCATTGCCGGGGATCACATAGTCGATCTCGTCAGGATCACAGTTTGTATCCACTATCGCCACAATTGGAATACCCAATTTGCGGGCTTCGGCCACTGCAATCCGTTCTTTGCGCGGATCCACGACAAAGATCGCACCGGGCAGTCTGCGCATCTCCCGAATTCCCCCGAGGAACCTGTTGAGTTTGACCAGCTCTTTTTCCAGTTTCTGCACTTCTTTCTTGGGTAATACATCGAACGAGCCGTCTTCCTTCATTCTCTCCAGTTCCTGCAGCCGGGCGATGCTCCTGTTGATGGTCTTGAAGTTTGTCAGCATTCCACCCAACCACCGCTGGTTGACATAAAACATGCCGCAGCGTTCAGCTTCTTCCTTGATAGTTTCCTGCGCCTGCTTCTTCGTCCCGACAAACAGCACCGATTTCCCTTCGGCAACCACATCGCGGATGAAGTTATAAGCTTCTTCCACCTTTTTCACAGTCTTTTGCAGGTCGATGATGTAGATCCCGTTCCGTTCTGTGAAAATGTAAGGTGCCATTTTTGGGTTCCAGCGCCTGGTTTGATGACCAAAGTGAACGCCAGCCTCCAAGAGACTCTTCATGGTGATAACGGCCAAGTCGCCCACCTCCTCCCTTTTGTTTAGTCCTCCGCAGCCTGCATCTATGGCCGAGACCATATAGGCACACCTCGAACCACATTCAGCCGCGTGTGTTTTGACACCATTTCCAAGTATAGCATAGTTGTCCGGTCTTATCAATGAGTAATTTCGCTATTTTTCAGCTGTTGTATCAGTTCTACTTCTCCAACACCCAACCCCAATTTTTGGGCAACCTCAACTGTATTATACCCTTGATTGATCAATTCCAATACTTGGTTCGCCTTTTCCTGGTTAATGCGGAAACCTCTCGACGGCTGCCCTGCCACTCGCTTGGCGTTTTGCAACCAGGTTTGGATTTCTTTCCGGATCTCTTCCTGTTTTTCTGTTAGTTGATCAACGTACTGCTCAAATATTGTGTCATAGGTTTTCAGCTGTGACTGAAAGTCCTGTTTTTCAGCTTGTTCCCTTAGATGATTGCCGCTGAGCAAACAGATCAGCCAGCCGCAGACCAAACCCAGCAAAAAGATTAGAACTTCACTCACAGCTCGCCCTCCCATACTAGATCTTGATGTCCAACTGGTTGCCGACAGGTTTGGGCCGCTTCCGTTTTTCGTTTTCCTTTTCCGATCGTTTCTGCCTCTGGTTGCGCAAGCGGGCTGTCCTTGGGCTGGAATTCACTTTTTTCGGCGCTTCGGCATACTGCTGCACAACAGCGCTGGCCATTTTCCCCGCTCCGGTAGGATCGCCTTCCCGGAGCACTTTTGGGATTTGATCCGTTCTGCCAATCAACACTTGCATGTCAGGGAACTTGATTGACATGGCCGTTTCCTCCTTGCCGGAATCTATTTAAACCCATTTAAGCTTGGTGCGGAGTGTCCTTATGGCCTGGCTGTGTATTTGGCTGATGCGCGATTCAGATACAGCCATGATGTGCCCGATTTCTCTGAGGGTAAGACCTTCATGGTAGTACAGAGACACAACCAAACGCTGTTTCTCGTCAAGCTCGTCGATGGCGGCGGCCAGTTCCTGCAGTGTCTCCCGGTCAACCAATTCTTGATCGACAACAGCTTCAGGATCATTGATCGTATCCAACAATGTGATTGAATCACTGTCCGCATCGCTGCTCAAGTTGTCGTCAAGTGACAAAAGCGAAATATTCCGCACTTGATCCAGGGTTTCATAGTATTTGTCCAACGACATTTCCAGCTCTTCAGCCACTTCCCGATCAGTTGGTGTCCTGCCCAAGTCGTGCTCGAGCTTGATAATTGCCTGATCAATCTCTTTGGCTTTGCTGCGGACACTCCTCGGGATCCAGTCAGTTGAGCGAAGCCCGTCTATGATCCCGCCGCGGATGCGTACACTGGCGTAGGTTTCAAACTTAATATCCCGATGGGGGTCATATTTGTCAATAGCGTCGATCAAGCCAAAGACACCGTAGCTGATTAGGTCATGAAACTCGACATTGTCTGGAAGATGAATGGCGATTCTGCCCGCGATGTATTGGACCAAAGGCAGATACTGCTCGATGATCTGTTCACGTGCGGTGAGATCATTATTATATTTGTACTGCTGCCACAAGTCGGTGAGCTCAACGCTGTCTCTGTCCATGCCAACCAACTTCCTAATCCTTTTGGTTACTCTCTTTCCGATATATCTCGATCTGGCGTTTGTACACGTACTGAATGATCTGCTGTCGGGTACGCTCATCCAGATCCTCAAAGATGCAGCCGTATTCGAAACCCCGTTCTGTCTTGGCCACCCTCAAAATTCTGCAGTTCACGCGCAATAGCGTTTTATCGATCGGGAAATCGATATAAATCTTCGAACCGACGGCAATTTCTTCCTGGGCTGCGCAAAGCAGCCCCCCGCCGCTGAGATCTCTGATCAGACATGGATTGGTGCCGTTGTACAACCCTTCTATAAACACACTGACTCGGACATAATCTCTTAGCTGAATTTTCTTCCATTCACTCGTCAACTTCACCAGCAAGACGGGAACGCTGTTCTCCCGGAAACGCCGATCAACAGTTCCGGTGGCCTGATACCGTCCTTGGTGCGGCACCTCATGATAGTAAAATGAGACAGTAACCGCTGTCTCCCGCCTGATGGGAACAATATTTCCATTCACGATGGGGGCAGCCACCAGCAAGTAATTATCCAGTTCGCTCACGTCTTCGACCCGGGTAATGAACACCCTCCGTTCTTCACCGTCGCCGAGAATTAGTTCGATTCTTTGGTTAGGGCTAAGTAGCAAACGAATCCCTCCCAAAGGATAGATTTCTGCCTGCTGTGATTGGCTCAGCGCTGAGATAGTTTTTATTCAGGACATTTTCAGCGACATTCTGCATCGATCGGCTGGCGCTTGACCCCGGATAGGCAAGGATAAAGGCCTGCTGGGCTTTTACTGCAGCAGCCACCTTGTGATCAAAAAGCACACTGCCGCCGTATTTAACCTCACGCCGCAAGAATCTGGCTGTCATCAGATTGATCTTCTGCCAGACCAAGAGTCCCTCGTTAGGGGAACGGACCATGTTGGCGATAATCACTATCTCTTTCTCCGGCTCCCGCTGCAAAATGGTCTTAATCAGTCCATAGGCGTCCGCGATGCTGCTCGGTTCGGAAGTCGCCACCACCAGGACCTCTTTTACCGCCATGATCACCCGGATCACATTCCTGGCCAAACCGGCACTTGTATCGACAATCAAGAAGTCCAGTCCTTGGCCAATATGCAGTGCTGCGGAAATCATGCGGTCCAGCCCCATTTGGCCTAAATTGGCAAGCTCATAGGCGCCTGAACCGCCGGCAATCACCTTCAGCCCAAGCGGGCCTTCGACGATGATGTCGCTTAACTCGCGCTTGCCATTGACAATATCCATCAGAGTGTATTTTGGATACACACCCAAGAGCAGATCTGCGTTGGCAAGGCCGAAATCGCCGTCCAGAAGCGCAACTTTGCGCTCAAGCTTTATCAAAGTCAACGCCAGATTGATGGCAATATTCGTCTTACCCACACCGCCTTTACCACTGGTTACAGCAATAGTGCGGGGAACGATGCATGAATCTTGGTTAACCAGATTGCGCAGCAACTGCGCTTGATCAGTCATCGCTAGCCCTCCAAAACCATGCTTGTCAGCTGTTCGTTTTCAGCAATCTCGATGTCGTCGGGTACGCTTTGGCCATTTGTGATAAAAGCGATTGGCACTTGGGCATAACTGGGCGCTTCCACCAGAATTCCATATGTGCGTGTCTCATCCAGCTTGGTGACAATTAGATTGTCGATGCCGAGCTCTTTAAAGGCATCAATAATCGCCATCAGGTCGTTACTCTTTGTGGTGGCACTGACCACCAGGTATTTCTCTATGTCCAGACTCTCAAAAGCTGATTTTAGCGCCGACATCCGCTCCTGATTATGATGGCTGCACCCGAAGGTGTCGATTAGGACCAAATCCATATCCGTGTAGGAAGCCAGAGCGGAGGATACACCGTTGGTGGAATAGACTACAGTCAATGGTACATTCATGATATCGGCGTACTTTTTCAGCTGCTCCACAGCTGCAATGCGGTATGTATCAAGTGTGATCAAACCCACTTTTTTCCTCGCGATCAGATGATAATTCGCCGCTAGCTTGGCAATGGTCGTAGTTTTACCCACTCCTGTCGGGCCCACCAGTGCCACTACTTTTTGCCCATCGTCAAACTCCCAGGGCTTATCCACTCTGATGAGGCTGCTGATCTCTGCCCTGAGCATCCTTTTCAACAGCGGCGTTTCGTTCCATTCCTGTTTGGGAACCTGCCGCAGAATAGTCTTCACGATATCCACCGCAAGAGTTTGGGACAGTTCTTGCCGAGCTAGCAGTTGGTACAGAAACTGAATCGCGCTGCTGCCATCTTCAGTTCCCCAATCTAGCCCTTGGTTGGCGGCTGGTTGTGGTTCTTGCTGCCCGGCAGTGACGTGGTGAGGTTTCTTGTTGTTTTCTTGGTTTGGATCAACCGCACCAAGCACTTCATATTGCTTCTTGCCGAACAACCCGAAAAAGCGGCTCGTTTTCACAATGATGGTGTGAAGGATAATAGCATCGTCACCGAACTCCGCTTTCATCATGGATACTGCTTCCGGCAGCGTCTCCGCCCGGAATTTCTTAATCCTCATGCGGCCATTTCACCATCCCTATGGTCTGCACCTGAATCTCAGGCGCAATCTCGTTGTACGACATAACGGCCAGACCGGGAAAATATCTTTCTGTCAAGCGCTTCAAGGCAAGTCTGATCCGGGGAGACACCAAAATGACCGGTTGGACAAGAGCTGTAGAGTCGAGCGTTTGCTTGAGAGCATTAAACAGCCGCTGCAAAAGGCGGGGATCTATCGACACTATATTGCCCCGTTCAGTCTGCTCAATCCCTTCCGCAATCACTGTCTCCCACTGCTGATCAAGAGTCAATACCTGCAGTAGATCATCATCCGCATACTGGCGGCAAAGCTGGCGGGCCAAAGCCTCCCGGACATAATCTGTCAAGTAATCCAAATCCTTGCTGATGGGCGCGGCGTCAGCCAAGGCTTCCAGTATCGTCACCAAATTCCGGATCGGGACTTGCTCACGCAAGAGATTTTGCAGGACTTTCTGCACTTCGCCTATTGTCATCAGATTGGGCACAAGCTCGTTGATCACAGCGGAATAATCGCTGCGAAGACTGTCAAGCAGCGTCTGAACCTCTTGACGGCCAAGGAGCTCATGGGCGTGGCTGCGGATCGTTTCGGTCAGATGGGTGGCCAGGACACTTGGGGAATCAACAACCGTATACCCATTGATTTCTGCCTGCTCCCGATGTTCCTCTGAAATCCATAGGGCATCAAGGCCAAAGGCCGGTTCTTTTGTGGGCTCACCTGGAACGCGCTCCGTCACATTTCCTGCATCCATCGCTAGAAAATGATTGGGCATCAACTGCCCCCGCCCCACTTCAATCCCTTTGATTTTGATTATATACGAATTAGGCGGGAGCTGAAGATTGTCGCGGATGCGGATGACCGGCACAACAATGCCAAGTTCCAAGGCGCACTGGCGCCTGATCATGGTGATCCGATCAAGCATATCGCCGCCTTGTTCCGAATCGACCAGTGGTATCAAACTGTAGCCGATCTCAAGTTCAATCATATCAACCTGCAGCAGCGACAGCACGCTCTCCGGCTGCCGCCGTTCTTCAAGCTCTTGACGGGCATGGTCCGCCGCGGCTGTAGACTCTGTGCTTGCCTGCTCCCGTAAAAGACCGTATCCCATTAAACCGAACAGGCCGCTTAAAACGAAAAACGGTACGAAGGGCAATCCGGGGACCACGGCGAAAACCATGAGCACCGCACTGGTAACTAATAATGTTTTTGGGCTGCTCATCAGCTGTATGTTCAATTCATGGCCGAGATTGTTGTCGCTGGCGGCTCTGGTCACAATGATACCGGTGGCCGTGCTGACCAAAAGGGCCGGGATCTGGGAAACCAGCCCGTCGCCGACTGTCAGCAGCGTATAGGTATTAAGCGCCTGCTGAAAATCGAAACCTCTGCCGAACATACCAATCAATAACCCGCCGATGAAGTCAATCAGAACGATGATAATGCCGGCAATGGCATCACCTTTGATGAATTTCGAAGCACCATCCATGGCGCCGTAGAAATCTGCTTCCCTTTGGATTTGCCTTCGCCTTTGCCTCGCTTCCGCCTCCGTGATCAAACCAGCGTTGAGATCAGCGTCGATACTCATCTGCTTTCCAGGCATTGCATCCAAAGTGAACCTTGCGGCAACTTCCGCGACCCGTTCCGAGCCTTTGGTGATCACGATAAACTGAACAACAACCAGAATCAGGAAAATGATAAATCCAACGATATAGTTTCCGCCTACCACAAATTGGCCGAATGCCTTGATTATATTACCTGCGTGGGCGTGAAGCAGAATCAGCCGCGTGGAGGATATGCTGAGCGACAGCCTAAGCAGCGTCAACAACAATAGCAAAGTAGGAAATACGGACATTTCCAGCGGTTCACGGATATTCATCGACAAAAGCAGTACAAGCAGAGACAAGCTGATGTTGCATGCCAAAAGGATGTCCAGCATAAATGGGGGAAGCGGCAGCACCATCATGATAACAACCAGAAGTACTGCTACTATGACATAGATGTCCCGGTATTGGCTTAATTTGTGCAGGGGCGCGGTACCATTAATCACGATATACCCTCCAACCCACGAGTTACAACGCCCGGTTCCTCAGGCGGTAGATGAACGCCAGCACTTCGGCGACGGCCGCGTACAGTTCGGCAGGTATTTGCTGCCCAATATCGACAGAACGGAATAAGGCTCTGGCCAAAGGTGGATTCTCCACGAGCGGGACACCGTGCGTTTTGGCAAGGTCACGAATCTTTTCAGCTACTACGCCTGCGCCTTTAGCCACTACCTCCGGCGCGGCCATCTTGTCTGCCTGGTAAAGCAAGGCTACGGCAATATGGGTGGGGTTAGTGATTACAACATCCGCTGTCGGAACGGCCTGCATCATGCGTCTTGTGGCCAACTCGCGCTGTTTTTGCCGGATACGGGAGCGAATCAATGGGTCGCCTTCTGTTTGCTTGAATTCTTCTTTTACTTCATGTTTGGTCATGCGGATGTTCTTTTCAAATTCCCACCGCTGGTAGTAATAGTCTGCCAAAGCCAAAACCAAAAGAGTAAGCCCCAATCCCTGGGCAAGTGCCACAATCGAGGTGCCCACCAAAAGGGAGCTGTCAAAAATCTGCAGTGAAGCCAAATTGGTAAGCCACGGCAGACGCTGCCTTACTTGTGCAAAGGCCAGCCATCCCACAATGCCGATCTTGAGAACTGACTTAAGAAATTCCACTATGGCCCGTTTGGAAAACAGGCGTTTAAAACCCTCGAAAGGATTGATCCGGCTTAGCTGAGGCTGAATAAGGGACATGTTGAACATCAAACCAACCTGGACAGCTTGGGCAGCGTAACCAACCAAAAGCAAAGCGCCGAAAACCGGCAGCAATATGATAGCTGCTTCTTTGGCAGCCGTCAGGAAGAAGCTGAACGCCGTGTCTTCACTGCCGTTCCAGCTGGTGGCATTGGCCAGGAAATAAATGATCAGTGCGTGGATTCGTTCCAATCCATAACCAATGGCTGTTTTCAGCACATAAAACCCGGTCAGGATTATCAATGCCGGCCCAACCTCGCCGCTTCTAGGGACCTGGCCCTTTTTGCGCACTTCTTCTCTTTTGTGAGGAGTGGCACTCTCTGTTTTCTCCTCGGCAAAGAGCTGCAGATTGATTTTGAAATGGTCAAGTTCAATCCAATCTCTCATAACGCACTCCTAGCTTATTGAGCGAATCAGTCCCCAGATTATTTGCATCAGAATACCGTCATAGGCGAACAGTTTCGCTGCCAAGGCAACATAAGCTGGTATGGCCAGAATAATGACGAACATTCCCAATAAGTTCTTGATTGGAAAACCCATCACAAAGACATTAAGCTGCGGTACGACCCTTGTGATGACTCCCAACGCCACATCCACGAGCACGATTGTACCCATCACCGGGGCGGCGATTTGAAATCCAATCACAAATAAATTCTTGCCCAATGCCGCGAAAGCTTCCATCGTGAATTCCAGCGAGAAAAAGCTGTTGAAAGGCAAATAGTGGAAACTTTGGCTTAAGGCTCTGAGAATCCACAAATGGGCGTCGACGGCAAAAAAGATAATGGTTGCCAGCACATTATAAAACTGAGAAAACACCGGCAGCTGCATCCCAGATTGCGGGTCGAAAACTGTGGCCAAACCAAACCCGATTGGGAAATCTGTCAACTGGCCGGAAAAATGAATAGCGGCAAAGACCAAAGAAACTATGAACGCCAGCAGCATCCCAACTCCAACTTCTTGAACAACCAAAGCAATCCAGTGCCGTGTAAACTCACCATCAAACGCGATCGACGGCGCTACAAGGATCGCCATCAGCCCTGCAAGCCCGATTTTCACCTGCGGGGGAATGCCTCTTTGCCGAAACGGCGGTGCGGCGAAGAGGAATGTTGATATACGGATGAAAGCTAGCAAGTACCCATCAAAGCCGAGCATGGCCCAAACCTCGTTTAGACGACAAACTTATGCAGGTTTTCCAGAATCTGCCTGCCAAAGTTTACCAGTATTCGCAGCATCCATGTGCCAAACAGTAAGATAGACACCAAAACCGCGATGATCTTTGGGACAAACGTAAGAGTTTGCTCATGAATTTGGGTTGTCGCTTGAAAAATGCCTATGATCAGGCCGACAAGCAGGCCAAACCCCAATGCAGGCCCTGCGACTAGCAATACAGTTGTCAGCGCTTGTTTGGCGACTGCGATGATCTCAACATCGCTCATGCGTGTTCATCTCCTAATAAAAGCTGACCAACAAAGAACGAACCACCAGATTCCACCCATCTACCAGTACAAACAGCAGAATCTTGAAAGGCAGCGAGATCATCACGGGCGGCAGCATCATCATTCCCATGGCCATGAGAATGCTGGAAACGATCATATCGATTACCAAAAACGGGATGAAAATCATGAAGCCTATCTGAAACGCAGTTTTCAACTCAGATATGACAAATGCGGGAACCAGGGCCAAAAAGCTGACATCTTCCTTGATTTCAGGCTGTGGCTCTCCTCTGGCCTCCAGGAAGATGGCCAAGTCTTTTTCTCGAGTATGCTTGAACATGAATTCCCGAATTGGTTCCAGGGTAAGGTTCAGCGCATTCTCGAAGTCGACCTCCCCGGCCAGATAAGGTGCGACCCCATTGGTATAGGCGTCGCTGAACACCGGGGCCATAATAAAAAAAGTCAAAAACAGCGAGAGCCCGATAATAACCTGGTTGGGGGGCATCTGATTGGTTGCGATAGCGTTGCGGATAAACGACAAGGAAACTACAATCCGGGTAAAAGAAGTCATTAAAATGAGAATCGCCGGGGCCAGTGTCAAGACTGTCAATGCGATTAGGATCTGCAGGGCAGCCGTTAATTCCCCTGGATTCTCTAGAATGTTGAGGCCTAATTCTGAAATGATGGCTGCTCACCACCTTCCCCTTGCGTCGAGGCAGTTGCTGCGCTGTGCCTGTCAATTACTGCGACCTGCTGATTGGTTACAGCGACGAGATATCTGTTCCCCGCCCATTCGACCACATACAGAAAACGGTTGGCTCCCAGCGGAATCCGTTCTCTCACGCTCACAGTACTGTTGGCGGTGTGCACTCTGGCATACCATCGGGCTGTGTAATAGACGAACGGGGCCAAGCAGGCTAGGACGACCGCCACTTTGAGTAAACCTAACACCATTTCCGCATCAAGAAAACTCACCTGTCCCACCTCGCCGGCCGCCACTTCTTCCTATCTATTGTGAGAAATTCGATTTTTGTCAGGTTTTTCCTGCATAGGTTATGATTTTATCCTATCGATTCCGCTGTCGATCTCAAGGATGCGCAGGCCAAGGTGTTCGTCGACAACCATGATTTCCGCCTTGGCGACATTCTTATCGAAAATGTAGACATCAGCTGGATCACCCGCGGCTTTCTTCAGGGTGATCACTTCTCCTACCTTCAACTTCATAATGTCTTCCAGGCGCATGGTGGTCATACCTAGTTCGGCAATGACGGGAATGGTGACATCAGATACAATATCCAAGGGGTGTTTTACATTCTCTGGGTGGTCAACCGCAAGCGTGTCAAATTGATATATCTCTACTTGAAAAACCTTTGATTGTTTAACGTTCATGACTCTCTGGCTCCTAACTTGTTTTTCAACAGTTGGAACCGCATCCCTAAACCGAGTTTTTTCACTAAGCTTGTCTCCCGGAAGCAGCCAAAACAATTCAACACTTGATGAGTTGAAACCAATATTGTAGTGAACAATGTGGCTGGGGATTTGAGTCAATGCACCGATTTCGGCGGCTGCCAGCTTTTTTACAGGCAAAATGCTGCCGTAATGCCAATAACCCGTAAGCTCGGTAAGAAACTCCGAGACCGTATTGACAAACTCCTCCACCAACAGCTCGATTGCCCGTATCACGGTAACATTGAGGAAACCAGCCATCTGTTCGGCATCTTTGGCGTGAATCATGACCAGAGTGTTGCCGAATTGGAAAGTGACAGGAAAAATGTAAAGCTCATCTGCATCAATATAGTGCCGCCCGAGACGGCCTAGTGTCTTTTCGGCATAGAAGCCGTCGATGCATATGGGTGCTGCAAAAAACTGCACCAAATGCTTCTCCAAAAGATAATTCGCTCCCTGGAGCATCTCGGTTAGCTCTTGATCGAAGAGCGAATCAAATTGGCGGTTCTGAGCCGATAGTGCGTTCATTTCTGCCTGAGTGAATTGATATTCATTCATAATACATACCCCTTACTGGTATACCAGATCGACAAAGAAAATGTCTATAACCTTCTCCGCCCCAAAAAGCTCATTGATTGACGCAGTCAGTTTTGCCTTTAGATTCTGCAGGCCTTCTGGCGCGCTCAAATCAGCCAATGTGCACGTTCTAAGCACAGTGATGACCCGATCCCGAATTTGGGGCTGCCTGCGTTCCGCTTCCCGCACATCGTTTTCTTTTTCTAATTCCAAGACCATACCTGTTCGGATAAACCTGATGGAACTAGTTCCGGCCAAGTTGACGGTGAACTCACCGATTTCGTATGTAGGCCCGATGCCCCGCCCGCTGCTGTTTGCCTTCTCGGCACCAGCTGCAGAATTGTTGCGGGACAGCATCAAATACGCGGTGAACGCACTCCCGACTGAGGCGACGATCACCAATGCCAGCGCGACAATCAAGAACCTGATATCAACTTCGACCTTTCTGCTCAAAGTCCATCACTCCATCTCAGATTGTGGCTCTTCAGCCCAAAGATCCATCCGCATGATAACTATATCAACCCGCCGGTTCATGGCTCGGTTTTCTGCCGAATCATTTGGCCTTACGGGGCGGTATTCACCGTAACCTGCCGCTGACAGTTTCGTGGGATCGAAATCCAATTCTTCGACCATATAGCGAATCACGCTGGTTGCCCGGTGTACAGACAACTCCCAGTTGGAAGGGAATTGAGCGGTTTTGATCGGCAAGTTGTCAGTGTGCCCCTCGATTCGGATCGGATTAGGGATATCCTTCAGGATCGGCCCTATTCTGTTGAGAATCGCCAAGGCCTCCGGTTTCAGGTCAGCCTTGCCGAGATCGAAAAACACCTGATCTGCGAAGCGGACAACCAACCCCCGTTCCTCATGCTGAACTGTGACTGCGGTGCTTAAGCCCTCCACTTCCATCAGTTCGCCAAGCGTGTCTTTCAGCTCCACCAACTGCTGCTCCACGCTAAACTGGCTGGAACCCATGATGCCTGCCTCCGGGTCGATTGCCAACCCTCCGTCGAAGATGCCAAACCCGGCACGGATCGACTGCATCAGACCTTGAAACTTGCCTTCGTCAACGTTTGATATGCCGTGAAGCAGCACAAACAAAGACAAGAGCAGTGTGACCATATCGGAATAAGTGGTCATCCACAGAGGAGAACTGGCTTGATCCGAATCTCCTGATTTCTTACGCCTGCGCACCGGTTCTCACTTCCTCTGCAATTGGTTCGACCGCTTCTCCCCGGCTGATCTTGCGATATCTGGGCAAGAACGCGTTCAGCTTTTCTTCGACAATGCGGGGGTTTTCGCCGGCGCGGATGGAAAGGATCCCTTCGATCATGATTTCTTTAACCAAGACTTCCTTGTCGTTCTTTAGACGCAGCCTGTCGGCAATCGGTAAGAAGACCAGATTGGCCAGGATTACACCGTACAAAGTGGTGATCAATGCTACACCCATCCCTTTGACCAGGTTTCCGGCATCATCAGCTTGCTGCAGCATCATGATTAGACCGATTAGTGTCCCAATCATGCCGAACGCCGGGCAGTACCCTCCCATCCGCTCAAAGATTCTCTGGCCGATGGAATGGCGTTCCTCCATGTAGTTCAGTTCTATTTCGAGAATTCCCCGGACCAATTCAGGATCTGTTCCGTCAACTACCAGTTGGATGCCTTTCTGGAGGAAGGGCTCGTCGAGTTCCTGCGCCCGCTCTTCTAGCGCCAAGAGGCCTTCCCGCCGGGAAATCTCGGCAAAACGCACGATCGTGGCAATGATCTCATTAGGATTTGTCTCTTTGCTGGTGATCGCCACCTTCATAACGTGCCAGACACTGGCCAGTTCCTTAATGGAGAAGTTGACCATGGTCGCGGCCATCGAACCACCCAAAGTGATCAAGACACTCTCGAAGTCCCAATAGGCACCAAGATGACCGCTGATGGCGATCGAGACCCCAATTAGGCCAAAGCCCAAAACTACGCCTAGAAGCAGTGAAAGATCCATTTTCCGACCCCATTTCCTTCATGGTAAGGGGCTTAGGTGCCCCTTACCATGTGTAGTACCGTTGTTTACCGCTTGAGGTTTACCAGCTCCTGAAGCATTTCGTCAGCGGAAGTGATGATTCTTGAATTGGCTTGGAAGCCTCTCTGTGTGATGATCATCTCTGTGAATTCATTGCTCAGATCCACATTCGACATCTCCAGCGAATTGGACATGATCGCACCAAGCCCGCTGGTGTTGGCCATTCCAATCACCGCATCCCCTGAGTTGACAGACTCGGCGAACATTGTGTCGCCAACCTTTAGCAGCCCCGGTGGGTTTTCGAACCGGGCCAACGCAATGCGCCCAAGTTCTTTGATAAGCCCGTTGGAGTAGCTGCCGATCAAGGTGCCGGATCTGTCAATGGAAATGCCGTCCAATTCACCCTTAGGAAGGCCATCCTGCCTCAGGACGGCCACACTGGTTTCGTCGGCAAACTGCCTGACCCCGTTGAAGTCCAGTGTAAACACGAGATCAGTGCTTTCCACCAACGGCAGCGCCCCTGCGGGTATTGTCACAGTCCCTGTGTGTCCAGCACTGATGGTGCCGTTGTCGTTAAACTCAATTGTCCCGTCTCCCCGCGACTCGCTAGGGTCATCCGTCTCGAGTCTGGCGGTCCAGCTCCAGTTGTTGAGGCCAGTCTTGGTGAACGTAATGAGCACCCGGTGAGTGTCGCCATTCGCGTCGTAGACTGTGGCAATCCGGACAACGGACTCGCCATCATTCAGGGCTGAGGAGATGTTGCCGCTTAGAACCACTTCAGTGGTGGCTTGAGGGGTGATGGAGCGGACATCTTCGGTGATCTGGATTTTCTTCAGCTGTGTGGTGTTGCTGGAAATATTGCCAGTCGCGTCAGGCAGGTATCCAAGCACCGGCAGTCCGTTGAGCTTGGACGTCAAGGTCCCGGTTCCATCAAATTCAAACATCCCGGCTCTGGTGTAGTAACGCTTGTCACCGTCGACAAGGATGAAGAATCCGTTGCCTTCGATCGCCAGGTCGGTTTCGCTGCTGGAAGATTGGGTCCCGCCCTGGGTGTGAATCACATCGATCGAACCTAACCTTGATCCCAGGCCAACTTGTTGGGCATTGACACCGCCGCGGTTGCCTTGCGGCGCGCTGGCGGCGGCCAAGGTCTGGCTGAGTGCCTCCTTGAATGTTGCCCGCGAGTACTTAAAGCCAACTGTATTGACGTTTGCAATGTTGTTTCCGATCACGTCCATCCTGACTTGATGGTTCTGCAGTCCGGAAACACCTGCAAACAGCGAACGCATCATATTGAACTTACCTCCCTTTGTTCCTTACTGCAGTCGGTTAGTAAGGTAAGGGCTCCCTTTGCAGGTCCAGCCCTATGATATCACCGCACTGTCAATATTGGTGAAAATGTTTTCTCTCAGCCGCTCATGGCTGATAGCTGTGATCACTGTCCTGTTTCTGATGCTGACCACAAAGGCCAGGTCGCCAAGGAGGATCAGCGATTCCCTGCCCCCTTTTGCTTCCACCTTGTCCACCGCGTCGCTTAAGCGCGCTATGTCGTGTTCGCTAAGCCGGATGCCGCTTGCCACCATCCGCTTTTGGGCATGGGCGGAGAACTTGAGCGAAGACTGCTCCAGTTTTTGCTGCAAGACCTCATGGAAACTGCCGGCAGCCGCGCTGGACGCCTGCCTGGACTGTGGAGGCGTTGGTTTGCTTACAGGGCTTACAGGGTTTGTGTTTGGTATTTGAAATCTAGTTTCCAACGTTCGTCCCCTCCTCCATGATGGAGACAATTTCCGCAAAGCTGAAAAGCCTGCCGTCGACGATCAGTTCAGGCCATCCGTTCTTGAACTGGACGCCGGTTACTTTTCCGAACAAGCTTTCACCCTCATAGGAGAAGATTTCTACCACCTTGCCGATCATAGCCGTCGCTTGTGCCAGCGCTGTCAGTTTCTGCTGTGATTCCATCATCAGCTGAAGATTCTGGTTGAGACTCTGAATCTGTTCCAAGCTGCTGAACTGGGCCAACTGAGCTATGAACTCTTTATCATCCACCGGGCTTGTCGGATCCTGATAACGCAGCTGTGTAATCAGGAGCTTCAAGAAATCGTCTTTGCCTAAGGTCTGCGTGTTCTTGGTTTGATTTTCTTGTGAGCCGGCGGTTCGATACGAATAGCCTGTCGCGTTTACCTGCACTTCTTCACCTCCCTCTAGACTCGTAAGTTCACCTGCAGAAGACTGTCGTGATCCACCCCGAGATGGAACTGGTCGAGCTTAGCTTCGAAGCGGCTCTGTCTGTTGAAAGAATGCCGCCTTTCACCGGTGAATCCCTGCTGGTTGTCTTGAAAACTACTGCCAACATTGACATCGCCTAAATCCACACCCAACTGCTGCAGGTTAAAGCGCAGTTCTGGGATTGCTGCCTGAATGATCTCGCTGGTTAGTGGGTTCTGAGCTGTGATCTCGGCACTGACCTGCCCGTGCTTTACCGTTAACGTAATCCGCACATCGCCGAGATACTCTGGCTTGAGCTGAATGTGTACCTGCTGCTCTTCGCCGCCAAGCTGCACCCGCATGTGTTCCACGATTTGAACCATGATTGTTTCCCGCATCTGATGCGCGAAGCTTGTACCGCTTGCTGACTGGCTGGGTTCAGACACGTGCCCAGCTTCTTTCCCGGCCAATGTCATGTTTGTGTTTAAGTCTGAAGCGTCAGTGGTAGTCTCTACTTTGGACACGCTGTGATACCTTACCAAATTGTGTTCCCGGCCGCTTCCGGCATCCACTCTGTCGCTTTCAGCCTGGGCGGCTCTCGCCTCGCGGTTTACCGACTCGATGGCCTCCCACTCTTCTTCCGGGCTTATTGGCGAGTCATCGTCGGTACTGACATGATCCCGGGCTTTGTCGTTTCGAGGTTCGTCTGCGGCAGCCTGGATTGTCTGTTGGTTATCAAAGTCAATTGGTATCTCTTCTGGCACAACGCTGCCTGCTGTGTCGGACCTCTCCGTATTTTCGTCCACAGCGACATCCGTGTCATACTGAGACGGTTCCGCCGCTTCCTCCGATGACTCCAATACAGCCTCGGCTGCTGCGGCACTTGCCTCTGGTTTCTGTTCCGGTGCTGAAACAGCTTGGGCTTTGAGCTGCGGTCCTTCTAAAGCCAGCCTCTGATCGGTGATGACCCCTGTGTCTATGTCGATACTTGATCTCGTTGCATTGTCATCCGCGGTTACGCGGCCAGGCGGTGGTTGTTCGAGGTAAGCCGCTTCCTGGTTGGGTGCTGAATCCACGATTACCGGCAGTTTAGATTCTGCAGTCTGATGCTGCACCGGCGCCTGGATTATGGGCTGGTTTAGACTATAGCCAGGCTGCATCGCCCCACCGGCGGGTTCTCCAGCGCCTGCGGCGGCAGGTTGAAGGCCGTTTTGGGTTGTTTCCAGACTGTTTTCGGGATGAGCAGCCATTTTGGATGGAGGCTGACTTGCCATGCCATCTTCAGGTTTAACCGCTTTCTCAGCGTCAAAACTTGCTTCTTTCTCAGAAAAGCCGATGGCTTCGGTCTTTTCGTCTTCTAGATCATGTATCGGCTGCACCATGTTTGCGACTTCGTCTGCCGTCGGTATGCCGAGAGGTGTCGCTCCGGGTTCAACAGCTTCAACCGTACTGCTTAACGCTTGTGGGTCACTGGCTGATTCACGGGAAATCACTCCCAGCTCAGAACTACCATTGAGAGCCAGCATCAACGCCAGCTGCAAGAGCAGGTCAGCGTCGGTCGCTGTTGGTCCGTCGAGTTCGGCAGGTTCCGATTCCAAGGCCGAGAGGGCTGAAAGCAGCTCTTTAACACTTGAGTTTTCTTTCCTTGCATGTCCAGATATGCCGGACGTTTCAGGTGATTGTGACAGCAGCCTATCCAGCATGATCTGAAAACCACTGCCTTCAGCATTCGTGTTGGAATGCGCGCCGAAACTGGATGGAACCGGATTTAGGCTCTCAAATCCGATTTTGATACTTCTCACCTCCCTTCCTGAAATCTCATGCTTAACTGAGCTGCCATGCTCGGGGGCAAGGCAGCCAAAATGGAAGCTGCGGTGTCTTGATCCATCGCCAAAAGCACATCAAGGACAAGCTGCTGGTCCATTAGTTCCATGATCGCCACAGCTTCTTCGGGTCGCATTTGGGAATACAGTTTGGCCAGATTGGCAGCAGACAGGCTTTTGGCCCGTTGTTCATTCAGCGCTTGCTCTTGCCGGGCCAAGCTTTGGCTTAGATTCTGCAGCTGCTCTTCTTTGGCCTGCAGGTATGTGCGCTGCTCTTCGATTTCCCGCTGCAGGATCCCAAGCTCAGCTTGCTTTTCTGCATGCCAGTCCTGCCATTGGGCACCGATGTAATATGTCTCAATATACGGGGCAAAGGCTGGAATCGCTTTGCTATATTCGATCAGCTTATCCTGCGGATGGATCAAACCGGTAATTGTCAACAACACAAATGCGATGATCAGTGATGTTATTAATGTATAAATTGCAGCCAGCCACCGAACCACGGAGATCCTCCTCACACCCGCAGATGGTTTTTCATATCATCCAGAATGCGCTGTTCTTTGCGAAGCTGCTCATACGAAAACTCCTCATAGTGCTTCGCTTCAAGACGTTCCAACTTTTCTTTTTCTGTTCTGGCCCAAAGCCATTCCCTGCGCGCCGCTGCCTCGGCTATCGCCGCCTCTTGAACCCGCTCGATCTGCCGGGAGATCATGCGCTCAAGCTTGGCTATATACAGATAGGCCAATGGCCGGACACTCGCATCCGCCTGGCGATTGCAATAGGCGAGCACATCGGTTTTTTCCTGTTTTAAGTCAGCCAGCTTCTGCTGAGCCATGAGCAGAACCCTGTTCGCTTCCGCCCACTGCTGTTTTTTTATAGCCTCCTGAATGGTGCGGACCTGTTTTACTCTTTGCAACCGAAACACGAACCTGGCCATATCTTGCCTCGCCTCACTAATCCATGATCTGCTCCAAAAGCTCTAGAGCTTCCGCCCAAGTGGAGCCTTGATCAGCCGGCTGCAGCAAATAGCCGTTCATGGCGTCAATATACCGGATTGCATCGTCGATTTTTGGATTCGCACCGCTGACATAAGCCCCGATATTGATTAAGTCCTCCGCTTCGCGGTATGTGGCCAGCCTGGCTTTAAACTTAGCCGCCAGCTGATTGTGGCGCTCATCGATCACATCCGGCATGACCCTGCTGACACTGGCCAAGATGTCGATAGCCGGGTAATGTTGAGCTTGGGCCAGTTTCCGCGAGAGGACTATGTGCCCGTCCAAGATACTGCGAACCGTATCGGCAATTGGCTCATTGAAGTCATCGCCGTCCACCAACACTGTATAAAACGCCGTTATTGTCCCTTTGTCACCCGGGCCGGTCCGCTCCATTAGTTTGGGAAGAAGTGCAAAAACCGAAGGAGGATAGCCCCGTGTCGCCGGCGGTTCACCAGATGCCAAACCGACTTCCCGCTGTGCATAGGCGAATCTGGTCACCGAATCCATCATGAACAGCACATCCTTGCCGCAGTCGCGGAAATACTCGGCAATGGTGGTTGCTGTCAGCGCACCTTTCAAACGAATCATGGCCAGTTGGTCTGAAGTGGCGACTACAACCACAGACCTAGCCAATCCTTCAGGCCCCAAATCTGTTTCGATAAACTCCCGGACTTCCCGCCCCCGTTCGCCGATCAATCCGATTACGTTGATCTCGGCCGAAGTGTGCCGGGCCATCATTCCCAAAAGAGTGCTTTTTCCCACGCCGCTTCCGGAAAAGATTCCCAATCTTTGGCCTTTGCCGCAGGTCAAGAGACCATCAATTGCTCTGACTCCCACCGAGAGCGGTTCGCGGATCATCTGGCGGTGCAGTGGCTGGATTGTGGTGTTGTGCAGCGGGCGGTATTCTTCCGCCTCAATGGGCCCTTTCCCGTCTATCGGATTGCCGAAGGCATCAAGGACTCTGCCTAGGAGTTTGGGCCCTACCCCAACCCGCAGTGGATGCCCCAGACTGCTGACATAACATCCGGGGCCAACCCCCGTCATGTCCGAAAGTGGAAGCAAGACGATGGAGCGTTCGTGGAACCCGACAACTTCCGCATACACCTGAGCGCCATCTTGAGCCGCTATGACACAAACATCGCCTATGTTGGCAGCAGGCCCGTTCGCCTCGATAGTCAACCCCACCACTTTGACGACTTTGCCCGTAACCTCCAGGTCATTGTGACTCCCGATCACTCTGCAATAGTGTTCAAGACGACTGCTGTTCAACATAGATCTGCTCCTGCAGTGCTGTGCTTAGTTTGGCGAAGCGCTGCTCAAATCCGGCGTCGATCGCACCGTACTCCGTTTCCAGCACGCAATCCCCGTCGCGTAAGGCAGGATCGCTTTCCCAAAGAATCCTGCCGTTAAAGACATCCGCAAACGATGACGCATCTTTGAGCGCTTGATAATTCTTGGGGCTGACACGGATGATGACCTGCTCACAGCTGCCCAGCCGCTCTAATCCGGCTTTGATGCTCGGCAGAAGTACACGAGGAACTGATTCAACTTCCCTCTTGATTATTTTTTCGGCAATATGCAGGCTGAGCTTTAGGAAATCTTCCTCCAACCTGCCCAAGGCCGCACTGCGCTGCTTAGCCGCGCTCTCGACGATTTCTGTCAAGCTTGCAACAAATTCCGCCGCCTTCACCCGAACCTCTTGATATCCGCTTTCCAGCCCATCTTGATAACCGGCCGCATAGCCTTCTTGACGCGCTTGGGCGATGACTGCGTCCAATTCTTGTTCGATTTTAACCTTATCTGCTTCTGCCTGATGAATTATTTCAGCTGCCTGGCGCTGAGCAGCCTCAATAATCTCTGCGGCTCTTTCATTTGCCTCTTCTATTAATTGTGTCGCTTGCAAAATGGTGCCTTCAACCTGTTCAGAACCATTGACGGTGGTTTGTTCAGCTTCCGCTTCAGGCCGAAAGATCAGATCCTGGCTGCTTGGAACCAAAATCTGCAGTTGTGCAGCTTTGATGATCTTAGACAATCAGCTCATCCTCCCCACCGCGTGAAATCACCAAATCACCCGCTTCCTCAAGCCGTCTCACAACGGCGACAATGCGGGATTGGGCTTCTTCGATATCCCGCAGGCGAACTGGCCCCATGTAATCAATGTCTTCTTTTAAGAGACTTGCCGCCCGTTTGGACATGTTGCGGTAAATCCGGTCGGACACCTCCTCAGAAGCAATCTTCAAGGCCAACGCCAAGTCTCTAGACTCCACTTCCCGGATGATCAGCTGGATTGCGCGGTCATCAAGATTTACGATGTCTTCAAAGACAAACATCCGCTTCCGGATTTCCTCAGCCAATTCAGGATCGTCCTCTTCCAATGCCTCCATAATCGTCTTTTCGGTGGCCCGGTCTACATGATTGAGGATCTCTACGGCCGCGTCGATTCCACCGGCTACAGTGTAATCATGCACTTCATATGCGGATAAACGCTGTTCGAGTGTACTTTCGATATCCTCCAGCACCTCTGGCGTGGTCCGGTCTAGTGTGGCCAACCGTTTAGCCACATCCACCTGCCGCTCAGGAGGCAAGGCCGACAAGATCAAGCTCGCTTGTTCAGGCTTCAGGTAGGCCAGTACCAATGCGATAGTCTGGGGGTGCTCATTTTGGATGAAGTTCAAAATCTGGGTGGGTTCGGTTTTGCGCGCGAAATCAAACGGCCTTACCTGGAGCGTAGCCGTTAGCCTTTCCATTATGACCCGCGCTCTTTCCTTACCTAAAGCAGCCTCCAACACTTCTCGGGCATAGGAGATTCCGCCTTGCTCTATGTATTCCTGAGCCTGCATCATGCCGTCAAATTCGTTGAGCACTCTTTCCCGGATTTCCGGCTCGATCTTGCGGAGACTTGCAATTTGCAGAGTCAGTTCCTCGATTTCTTCATCAGACAAATGCTTGAAAACTTGAGCAGAGGCTTCAGGCCCTAGTGAAATCAGTAGGATGGCAGCTTTCTCTTTGCCTGTTAACTTACCTTTCAATTTGGCCCCATCTCCTCACTCTTCTAATAGCCAACTTCTGATCATTTGGGCGAAATCTTTCGGGCGTTCCGCGGTATAGCGCTTCAAACGCTGGATTACATCAAGTTTCGCCTTGTCTTCCACCGTCTCTTCCTCGGTGCTGACTGCGATCTCAACAAGTTCGTCAAGCGCGGTCCGCCGTCTGGTACGGCGCCAAAGTACCAGCGCCACCGCTGCTGCGATTAACAAGCCCGCCGCAAGCAGGTAAACCCACATCTGCGGGAAAGCGGTCGGTAAAAGCTCTTCACTGGGAGCAAAAGCAAAATCAGTCTGGAACGGAATGGCTGATATGGCAACAGTGTCACCCCGCTCAAGGTTGATACCCAGAGCCCCTACAACCGATGCACGTACAGTATCCAGTTCCGCTTGAGTCAGTTCACCGTCTATCCAGATCGACACGCTTAACTGTTTGATAGCGCCGGGCGGTGTCATCTGGTGAATCTCGGTGCGGTTCAGTTCATAGTTGATGGTCGATTCCTGACGAAATGCGCCGAACTCTTCAGGGTCCAGCTCTACATAGCCAGGAATATTGGAAGTGACACCGGGCACACCAGCGGCTGAGTCGTTCGCATAGTACTCGACAAAGCTCTGCTGGCTGCGGATGAGGCCCCCATCCCGGGTGGGCGCTGAAAAAATCTCCTGGTACTGCTCGACGGTGTCGAAATCGAGCTCGACGCTGACCAAGCAGACGACTTTACCGAAACCGTATACCCGTTCAAGCATTGCCCGCAGGTTGGCAGACAACCGCTGCTCATATAACGCGGTCAATTCCAGCCGCTGACTGACTGCACTACCGTTTAATCCGTTTGTGCTGGTGAAATCATTCAGGATATTCCCTCCGGTGTCGACGATGGTGATGTTCTCAGGTGACAAGCGTTCGACACTTGTAGCCAATAGATGCGTTATCCCCCGTACCTGCTGCTGCGAAAGAGCGGCACCTGGTTTCAACCTTAACAACACCGACGCTGTCGAAGGCTGTGTTTCCCTGATAAACAGGCTGCTCGGAGGAATCACCAAATGAACCCTGGCGTCTTCTACCTCGTCCAACGCTCTGATTGTCCGGGTCAATTCACCTTCCAGGGCAATACGGTAACGCAGTTGACGGTCTGCTTCCGTTTCCCCAAGCCTGGTGGTGTTGAATGTCTCAAAGCCTACTACGCCTCCTGCGGGCAAACCTTGCGCCGCCAAGGTAAGACGGGTCTGGTAGACGCTTTCGGCCGGCACCAGAACCGAACTGCCGTTGTCCGCCAATCGGTAAGGAATGTTGTTTTCATTCAATACGTTGATGATTGCTCCGGCATCGCTTAAATCGAGATTGGTGTAAAGCGGTTGGTAATCAGTGCCGGAAAAGACAGCGATCAGCAGCAGCGAGATGAAGACAACAGCGGCGATGACACCACCGGCAATCCGTGTCCGCACAGACAACTTGTTCCAGGTTTCCTTTAATGAAGTAATTAACGTCTCCATGGTGCTCCCCTTAAGCTCAATTGTCTTTAGGCTTTATCATACTTGCATCCGCATGATTTCCTGATAGGCCTCAATAATTTTGTTCCTGATCGCAATTGTAAGCTGCAGAGCCAGATTTGCCTTTTCTGCCATGATTACGGCATTGTGAACGTCAATTTCTCCCTTTGCCAAAAGGAGGCCGGCCTGTTCAGCCTTGCTCAGCTGACTGTTAACCGTGGACAGAGCCGATTTGACAAGCTCTCCAAAACCAGGCTCTTCTACTTGACGAGCTGTCTGCCTGGTCATCAGACTGATACGGCTTATCTCGCTTTCAATTCTCACCGTTCACCCCTCCTACCCTCGCCCTATATCCAGAGCTTTCATGGCCATCGCTTTTGCGGCGTTGATGGCAGTGATATTGGCTTCGTAAGCCCTCGTGGCACTGATCAGATCAACCATTTCGGTGATGACATTGACATTGGGCATCTGGACATATCCTTCACTGTCGGCATCTGGATGCTGCGGATCGTACACCAGCCTTGGCGCGGTGGGATCCTCCACAATCCCTAAAACCCGGACTCCGCCGCCGACTCTGAATTTCTGCCGGCGATCGGACTCCACTGCGGAGAAAAGCACCATTTGCCTGCGGTACGGCCCTCCCTGCTCGGTCCTAGTGGTGTTGGCGTTTGCCAGATTGTTCGCAATAGTGTCCATACGCACCCGTTCGGCGGTCAAGCCGGAGCCGCTGATCCTTAACGAATCTAACAGACCCACAATTGTCATCTCCCTTCTCCAATTACAAGCCTTAAAACTCCCAGGTTTCTGGTTATCACATCAGCCATAGCCTGATAATGCAATTGGTTCTCCAGCAGCAGGATCATTTCCCGATCGGCGTCAACATTGTTGCCGTCATTCCTGATTGAAGTAGCCTTGTCCTGCACAATGCGGATTCCAGAACCTTGCCTGCGGCTGCTGGCGACATGCTGAGGATGGGTGGTCCGAATGGGCATGGAGGCGGATTGTTCGAAGAGATCGGAAAAATCCACATCGCTGCGGCGAAATCCAGGTGTGTTGACATTGGCAAGATTGTTGCTCAGGATCTTGTGGCGCAAACTTGCAGCATCCAAACCTTGGGTGACCAAATCGACCAATCTGAACATAACCTTCATCCTCCGACTAAATGGATATTTATGGCATAAAATTCTACAGTTTCGATTAAGAATCCTTTAAAACACGAACAATTATTATTACAGACTAAAAAAAGAGCAGCTCCAAATAGAACTGCTCTGATCAAACCGCATACCGAAAACCTTTACCGTGTACGGTGTTTTGACAACTCATCCAGGAAATACTCGTTAAGGACACGGATGTATGTGCCTTTCATTCCCAAAGAGCGTGATTCGATCACTCCAGCGCTTTCCAGCTTACGCAAGGCATTGACAATCACAGAGCGGGTGATCCCCACGTTGTCCGCGATTTTACTGGCGACCAGGAGGCCTTCTTCACCGTCCAATTCGTCGAAAATGTGTTCCACCGCCTCCTGTTCCGAGAAAGAAAGTGTGCCGATGGCAATTTGGCAGGCCGCCTTTTTTCGAACTTCGTCCTCAATTTGATCGGATCTGGCTCTTACGATTTCCATCGCGGTAACCGTCGCGCCGTATTCAGCTAGAATCAGGTCATCATCGGTGAACTCGCTGTCCACTTTGGCTAAAACCAATGTCCCCAGCCGTTCACCGCCTCCGGCAAGAGGGACGATGGTGATGGTTTTGTCGGCAAAGGGGCTGGAGACATCAGGATTGTAAACTACCTGGCCCTGCCCTTTTTGATTGGCGCTTGTCATGTCTATTTTCAACAGTTCTTGGTTAAAATCGGATGCCAGCGCTCCGGCAGCCAGCACCTCATCTTCCATGACACTCGTTCCGAATGGCTCATAGACCGCTGATCCCAAAAGCTTGCCTCTCCGGCTGAAGATATAGACACTGGCGCCTATGACATCAGAAAGCACTTCGGATATTTGATTCAGGTCTACCTCGTAACCTGCCGAATGCTGAATCGACTTGCTGATCTTTCTCGTTTTCTCCAATAAATCGCTCATCTGCAAATAACCTCCAATCTCAGATTCATGTTGTTCTACAGAATGTACCTGCTTAAGTCTCTGTCGGCCACGATCGGGCCAAGTTCTCTCTGCACATATGCTCGATCAATCACTACCTTTTGCGAGGCTTGATCAGTTTCAAACATCAAGCGCTCAAGCAAGCGTTCCATGATCGTATGCAATCTGCGGGCACCTATGTCTTCTGTGTTCTGATTCACTTCTTCCGCGAATTGGGCTATGGCGTCAATACCGTCGGAGGTGAACTCCAGTTTCACATTCTCGGTTTTTAGTAATGCGGAATACTGCTTGATTAATGCATTCATCGGTTCAGTCAGGATGCGTCTTAAGTCATCCCGCTTCAAGCTTGACAATTCAACTCGGATTGGAAACCGCCCCTGCAGTTCCGGTATCAAGTCCGACGGTTTGGCAATATGAAACGCTCCCGCGGCAATAAAAAGGATATGGTCGGTTTTTACCGGGCCGTATTTGGTCATCACTGTTCCACCTTCAACAATCGGCAGGATGTCGCGCTGCACCCCCTCCCTGGAAACATCCGGACCGGTTTGGTTTGATTTGCCCGCAATTTTGTCGATTTCGTCGATGAAAACAATCCCTGTCTGTTCGCAGCGGTTGACGGCTTCGGCTGCGATCGCATCCATGTCAATCAGCTTGTCCGCTTCCTCTTGCGTGAGGATTTTCAGGGCTTCCCTGACGGTTGTCCTGCGTTTACGCTTACGTCGAGGCAGAATACCTCCGAGAGCATCCTGGATATTGACACTGAGATCTTCCATGCCCATACTGGAGAAAACCTCATAGAATTGATTGCTTTGGTCTTCCACCTCAATTTCAATCATAGTATTGTCCAATTCTCCAAGTTCTAGAAGCCGGCGGTAACGATGCCGCTCTTCTCTGATTTCCTGCGCTTTTTCATCGCTTGTCTCGGGTTCTGGAGTGGAATACTGGCGCTGGCCCATGCCAAACATCAATCCAAATGGGTTGGCTCGTTTTTCACTTCCAGGCATGGGCACCAAGATGTTGAGGATTCTTTCCTGGGCGGCTGTCCTTGCCCGGTCCTCAACTTCCTTGAACTTCTCAGCCTTCACCATCCGGATTGCCGATTCCACCAAATCCCTGATGATCGACTCCACATCTCGGCCTACATAGCCTACCTCGGTAAACTTGGTGGCCTCCACTTTGATGAACGGAGCGTTGGCCAATTTGGCCAAACGTCTTGCTATCTCTGTTTTGCCGACGCCGGTAGGACCGATCATCAAAATATTTTTCGGCATGATTTCATCCCGCAGTTCCTCGGGAAGCAGGCTCCGGCGGTAGCGGTTGCGCAGTGCCACAGCCACTGCCCGTTTGGCTTCTTCCTGCCCTACTATGTATTTGTCGAGATGCTCCACAATTTCTTTAGGAGTCAACTCCACTGCCGGATGCCTCCTTTGTTTTTGTCAGCTCCACAACATAGATCTGATTATTTGTGTAAACACAGATGCTGGCAGCAACTTCCAACGCCTGCCGGGCGATTTCTCCCGCTGACATATTGGAATGGTTGATCAGCGCCTTGGCGGCAGCCAAGGCGTAAGGCCCCCCGGAGCCGATAGCAATCACATCGTCGTCCGGCTCAATCACATCTCCCGAGCCGGAAATCAGCAGCATTTTCTCAGCATCCGCAGCAATGATCAAAGCGTCAAGATTGCGGATGGCCCTATCGGTGCGCCACTCTTTGACCAACTCTACCGCGGCTCTATCCAAATGGCCGTGGAATTCTTCCAGTTTACCTTCAAATCGTTCGAACAAAGCAAAAGCGTCGCCGGCGGCTCCGGCGAAACCGACCAGGACAGAGTTGTTGTACAGTTTTCGGATTTTCCTGGCCCCATGTTTAATTATCGTGTTTTCTCCGAATGTGACCTGACCGTCACCGGCCATGGCAATCTGGCCATCTCGGCGCACGGCTATAATCGTTGTCCCTCTGAACTGACCCATGTTTCCCCTCCTTTGCTGCGCTTGATCACGCCCGGGGATGAGCCCGGTTGTACACCGATTTCAGTTTGCTTTGGCTGATTCTTGTATAGATTTGAGTGGTAGACAAGTTGACGTGGCCTAACAACTCCTGCACCACCCGCAAATCGGCTCCCGCATCAAGCAGGTGCGTAGCAAAGCTGTGCCGTAGGCTGTGAGGCGAAACCTGTTTGGCAATCGCACACTGTTGTATGCGTTTGTCAAGCAGGTATTGGACACCTCTCTGGCTCAGACGTTCGCCCCGGTGATTGACAAACAAGGCAGTTTCATCGGGTTTACAGAGTCTTGGCCTGGCTTGGGCAAGATAGATTCGCAGAGCGTCCGCGGCATACTCGCCAATAGGAACAATGCGTTCTTTGCGCCCTTTGCCATAAACACGAACGAACCCCATATCCAAGTCGACTCCGTCCACGTCCAGGCCAACCAGTTCACTGAGGCGGATTCCTGTGGCATACAGCAGTTCAAATATCGCCCGGTCCCTCATGCCTAAGTGCGTTGATGTGTCAATGCTGGACAGGAGCAGATCGGCCTCATCCACGGACAGGATTTGCGGCAAGTGCTTGCCCTGCTTGGGGATGCGCACCGCTTGGGTGGGATCCGTCTCGATATGGCCGAATCTTTTTAAATAACCGTAGAAACTGCGCAGTGCCGCTAAATTCTGTGCAATACTGGCAGCTTTACATCCTTTTCTGTGCAGCACTGCCAAATAATCGCGGATTAGGTGGCGGTCAACTTCCGTCAGCTGCCTTTCCCAGTACTGGCGTACAAAGTCTGAAAAGGCAGCCAGATCCCGCTGATACGCCTTGAGTGTATTCTCTGACAAGTTTCGCTGAACGCGGAGATACTGAAGGTAACGATCCACGAGTTTTTCCATGCTGGACTTCACACCTTCGGTTTTGGCATGGCCAGTTGTTTACCGATTTTTCCCCGGACACTCCTTGTTGCCGCATACCGGCTTGGACTGGCGAGCCTTCATCACCAGATTGGACCCGCAGTGCGGACATTTTTCCTTGACAGGTTTGTACCAACTGGTAAACTCGCATGCCGGATAGTTTGAGCATCCATAAAACAACCTGCCCTTTTTAGTTCTGCGCTCCACAATTTCACCGTCTTCGCAGAAAGAGCAAGGCACACCGATCTTTTTCAGCAGTGGTTTTGTGTTCTTGCACTCTGGATAGTTGGGACAAGCCAGGAAACGGCCGAATCTACCATGCTTGACAACCATGTATGCGCCGCATTTGTCACATTGCTCGTCGGAGACTTCCTCCTGCAGTTCCACCTTCTCCAACTCGTGACTGGCTCGATCCACAAGCTGTGCAAACTCATTATAGAATTCGTCGATAACGTCAATCCATTTTGCCCGTCCAGCTTCGATCTCATCTAGTTTTTGCTCCATCGAAGCAGTGAAATCAACGTCGATCAGTTCGGTGAAATTCTCTTTGAGAATGTCCACAACGATTCTGCCCAATTCGGTCGGCACGAACCGTTTATCCCGCAGTACGACATATCCACGTTTCAGGATTGTGTCGATAGTTGGGGCGAATGTACTCGGCCGGCCGATACCCTTTTCCTCCAAGGCTTTGACCAGCATTGCCTCGGTGTACCGGGGCGGCGGTTGGGTGAAATGCTGATTCAGCTGCAGTTCCTTACATCCAAGCGTCTCATTCACAGTCAACTCAGGAAGCATTGCCGATTGTTCTTCCTGCTCATCGCTGGCCTCCACATAGATTTTTATGAATCCGGGGAATTTGATAGAAGAACCTGTAGCTCTAAAGGTATAACCGCCCACAGCGATATCCACCGAGACACTGTCGATGACCGCCGATTCCATTTGGCTCGCGACGAAACGTTCCCAAATCAAGCGGTACAAACGGAGCTGATCCCGACTGAGATATGCTTTGACATTGTCGGGCGTCCTCCACACGTCTGTGGGCCTGATCGCTTCATGAGCATCCTGAGCTTGGGACTTTGACTTGTAATAGTTGGGTTTGGGAGGCACGAAAGGTTTCCCGAACGAATGCTCGATAAGCTGCCTCACTTCTTGCACAGCTTCCTCGGCCACTCTGACAGCGTCCGTGCGCATGTAGGTGATCAAACCGACACTGCCCTCTTCCCCCAGATCGAGCCCCTCATACAGCTGCTGAGCGATGCTCATCGTTTTCGCGGGAGCGAAATTGAGCTTGCGGGCAGCCTCCTGCTGCAGTGTGCTTGTAGTGAAAGGTGGCGCTGGATGACGCTTTCGGTCTTTGCGGGTGACTGACGATACAATCCAGGGCAAACCCTGGATCTCGTCCCTTACCTGCACGGCTTCTGCTTCGTTTTTGAGCTCGATTTTTTCATTGCGGCGCTGGATCAGTCTCGCCTCAAACTGGCTGCCGGCAGCGTTCTCCAGTATCCCCACCACCGACCAGTATTCCTCCGGCACAAAGTTTTCAATTTCAGCTTCCCGATCACAGATCAAGCGGACGGCGACTGATTGTACCCGTCCTGCACTTAGACCCTTCCTGACTTTAGCCCACAGAAGCGGCGAAAGTTTGTAGCCGACGATCCGGTCCAAGATCCGCCGTCCCTGCTGTGCCGCCACCAAATTGTCAGATATATACCGTGGATTTTTGATGGCGTTGGTCACCGCGTTCTTGGTGATTTCTCTAAACTCGATCCGGCATTTTTCACCATCCAGATTCAGTTCCTGCGCCACATGCCAGGCGATGGCTTCCCCTTCCCGATCCGGGTCTGTTGCCAGGAAGACCCGGTCGCTTTTCTTGGCCGCCTTTTTCAGCTCCTGTAGAATGCTCCCTTTACCTCGGATGGTAATGTATTTAGGCTGGTAATCATTGTCCACATCTACTCCGAACTGACTGCGGGGCAGATCTTTCAAATGTCCCATGGTCGCTTTGACAGTGTATCTGCTTCCTAAAAATTTCTTGATGGTCCTTGCCTTGGCTGGTGATTCAACTATGACTAGAGATGTTGCCACGTCTTCACCTCCCACTTGACTCATTGCCCATGGATAGATCATTCTTTCTTATTGTAGTGGTTTTGGCAGGATAATGCAAACATTCCTTAGGCAATAATCTATAATCTATGTTCTCTACCTGAATTCGACAAACCGTCAAGCTCGATCATTGTGATAGCATTCTGCACCTCGTGAATCGGAATACCTGTCAACGCAACGATTTTGTCCGGCGAGTACCCTTGCAGGTAATATTTAAGCACAATTTCATGATCACGGTCAAGGTTTTCCTCCAAATTTATGGAGTTTTGGGGGAAAGCGGCAAGCAAATCGTCGGGCGAGTCCGCAAGCCCGGCGCCCTGTTTGATCAAAGCATGGGTGCCTTTTCTAAGAGGATGGCCGATATCGCCTGGGACAGCCCAGATGTCCCGCCCGAGATCCAACCCGGCATCTACTGTGGAGAGGGTCCCTGATTTTTGACCTGCTTCTACAACTAGAATCGCTTGGGAGAAAGCGGCGATCAGACGGTTGCGCAGGGGGAAATTGCCCGGCTTGGTACCGGTGCGGCTGGAAAACTCAGTAACTATGCAGCCCGAATCGGCAATGCTTTGTGCCAGCCTGCGGTTGTGCGCCGGATAAATGACATTGATGGGAGTGGCCATCACCGCCGCGGTGAATCCCTGGGCGGCAAGTGCTCCCAAATGAGCTTGGGTATCGATTCCTACCGCCAGGCCACTGATGATGGGAATACCACAGTCAGCCAGCCTGTAGGCGAAATTATACGCTTGTTTTTTTCCTGTCTGAGTAGCCTTCCGGGAACCAACGATGGCAATCCCCAGCCGATCCGGCAGCTGTCCGCGGATGTAGAGAGCAAGAGGAGGGTTGGGCAAATGTTTCAGGCATGGAGGGTACTCTTGACTGTCAAGGAGAGTTATTATTCTCGCCCCATGGGATGCTGCCCACCCTTTTTCATCATTAGGGTCGATCTCTCGCCGCTGGTCCGCAATGTGGCGCGCCAGCACCTCTCCAAAGCCCGGTACTCGGATCAGATCGCGGCAATCGGCATGCCAGGCTTGTTCGAGGCTGCCGAAGAACTTAACCAATGCCGAAAGCCTTTTTGGGCCTACGCCATCAAGCATGTTGAAGGCTATGACATAGTCTCTTTCACTCCACCGCAAGGCTATCTCCTCCCCCGAACTCTTTGCTCAATCATCGTCCTTGCCGAATGACTGTTCTACAAGATTGTCCAGTATTTCCCGCAGTTCCTCTTCCCATTTCAGCTGATATATCCGCAGATCAAGCTCGTGCACGATCGCACCGCTTGAGCAGTTGGTGCAGACGATTCCGTAATTGACGTCCTTATGGGCACGAATGGTGTGGGGTGTGTCCACACCGCAAACGGGGCAGTGGAAAATCCGTGTGCTGCCAATCTCAAAATCCATTCTGGACTCCTTCCCGTGTCATCTTTGTGTTAGCATTCCATCTTCCCAGCACTTCTATGATTCTGCAGGAATTTTCTCACATTCGGAGAATTCATAATTTTAACAGCACAATAGGAGGCATGAAGATGATTGCAGTAACAAGCGCAGCCATTGTCGGCATAGAAGCTGTCGCTATCCAGGTTGAAATCGACATCCGCCCGGGGCTGCCAGCGTTTGAGATCGTCGGATTGGCGGGCCAAGCTGTGAAAGAAAGCAGGGAAAGGATCCGTTCTGCTTTGAAAAACAGCGGTTTCAGCTATCCGCTGCAGAGGATTGTCGTAAACCTTGCGCCGGCAAACATCAGAAAAAACGGCACACTTTACGATCTCCCCATCGCGCTGGGCATCATAGCCGGTATGGGCCGCATGCCTGTGGAACAGCTGCAGCGGTATATCATCGTTGGCGAACTTTCATTGAATGGAGAACTCAGGAGTGTCTCCGGAATGATCAGCATAGCCGAACTAGCGGAGCAGCAGGGCAAAAAACTTCTAGTGCCAGCTGAAAACGGGCCTGAAGCAGCAGCGGTAACCGGACAAGCCTATACTGTGCAGAATTTGAGCCAAGCTTGCTCTGTCTTATCTAATAATACCAATTTTCTGCCTTTTAAGCAACCAGATTTTGAACCGACAGCGGCGCCGCCCCGTTTTAACACTCTCATCAAAGGCCAAATCACTGCCAAACGTATGCTGACCATTGCCGCAGCAGGCCATCACCATGCCCTGCTGATTGGCCCGCCCGGGACAGGCAAGACACTGCTGGCTCAGTCCGTTCACGCTTTGCTGCCGCCCATGTCCCGGCAGGAATCACTAGAGACTACTAAAGTGCTGAGCTGCGCCGGCCTGCTTCCTCCCCGGTCAGGCTTGATCACCTCGCGGCCGGTCCGCATGCCGCACCACAACATCTCCAAAGCGGGGTTGCTAGGTGGGGGCAGCCCGATTAAACCGGGTGAAGTGTCTCTCGCCAACAACGGCGTTTTGATACTGGACGAGCTCTTGGAGTTTGACAACGATGTCTTGCAGGGGCTGCGGGAGCCGCTTGAGAACAGGCAAATTACGGTAGTTAGAGCCAATGAAAGGGTCACCTATCCGACCAAGTTCTTACTGATCGCTACGACAAACGCCTGTCCCTGTGGTTACCTCGGAGACCCTAACCGCCAATGCCGCTGCACTTGGCTTGAGATTCGCCGGTATCAGAAGAAACTATTCGGCCCCCTTTTGGACAGGATCGACTTGTTCACATTCCTGGAGCCAGTCACCGCCGAGGATTTGCGGCTGCAACAGGGGTCAATTCCAGTTCCTGCACGAAATTGCCATCGCAACGGGCTGCTCTCTGATGAGCAGACACAAGCAATCAGATTGTCGCCTGAGGTACAGGCTTTGCTGGAAAAAGCCCTGCATAGCCTGAAACTGTCAGGCCGAGGTTACTACAAGACAATCAGGATCGCCAAAACCATTGCCGAACTGGACGGAGCGCCCAGGATCGAACCTCGGCATGTGGCGGAGGCGCTGCGGTACCGTTGGGAAGCCGTGAATATTTTCAGTTAGTCGTGAGGGTTCCAGGCGAAATCCTGTTTGGCGATTTTCAAGACAAGCGATGTCCCGGTATTCATAATCCACGGTATCTCGTTCAATTTGGCAATCAAGAACTCCAGCAGCGCATCGTTGCTCGGCACGACTATTTCGGTGATGATATCATACATCCCAGTGGCAACGGCTATGTAACGGACTTCTGGCATTTGCCTCAAACGCTCGATGGTGTCTTCGATCCGCCGCCTCTCTACGTTCAAACCGACAATAGCTACTGTGTGCATTCCCACTTTCTGCGGATCCGTCACCCCGACGATTTCCAATATTCTCTCATCAAGCAGGCGGGCCACTCTGCGGCGGATCGTGCCTTCGGCCAGGCCCAACTGGTTGGCGATGGTCAGAAACGGTACTCTTCCATCGTTTTGGAGCATTTGAATTATCTTGCGGTCGATTTCATCGATCTCAACTCTCGGCATCGGCTTCACCCCCTGGCTTCAAAGCTTGATCAAAGGGACTCCAGTGATAGATTTGCTTGTGAATCTCGAGTACAATCGATGTTTCGGTGCTCTGCACACCCGGTATTTGCCCCAGCTGTTTGTTCAAAAGCTGAATCAGGCGTTCTCTGTTTGGGAGCACAGCCATGGCGACAATGTCATATGAGCCGGTAGTGATGACTAGGTACCGGATGTCGTCAATTGTTTTCAATTCATTGATCACGGTTTCCAGTTTACTGCGCTCAACTTTCAACCATATGAAGGCAACTGTATCCAATCCCACTTTGAAGGGATCAGTTACACCCACTATTTGCAGGATCTTGTTTTCCTCAAGTTTCCGGACCCTTTTGCGAATTGTTCCTTCAGATACGTTGAACTTACTTGCCAGCGCAACATAGCTCACCCTACCGTCGTCCCGCAGATGCTGCAGAATTTTGCGATCCAAATCGTCAATCTGCATGCGTATTCCCTCCCTTGCCGGCACGGACAATCCTAAATTTGTCATTCTTCATATTCAATTCGACGAAAATCGTAGTATCCCTGTCAGAAGAAATGGGCGTGGCAATAAAAATCCAGGCGAGTATTGTATACTGGAGGTGAATAAAATGAACGATGACCTCACACTGTTGGCGAGGTTGATTCACGCTGAAGCCGAAGGTGAGCCTTTCATAGGCAAAGTGGCGGTCGGAGCAGTGGTCATGAACCGCCTCAAAGACCCGCGGTTCCCTAATTCCATTAAAGAAATCATCTACCAGCCGCAGCAATTTTCTCCAGTAAGCGACGGTAGGCTGTTCCAGATCACCGATGTGCATCCCGACAGCGTCAAGGCGGCTGAAATGGCCATGGCCGGCGCCGATCCGACCGGGGGAGCACTCTTTTTTTACAACCCCGATAAGGTGAGTCCTACAAACTGGATCCGGACCAGGGATATCGTGTATCTCATCGGCGACCATGTTTTCTGTCTGTAAGAAAAGAAGGACCGCGTCGCAGGTCCTTCTTCAGCCTAACTAAACAGCTTTTTGAAGAACAGAACAATTGAGTCGACGAGAATAGTAAACCAATTGCCCCGCTCGACAGACCCGGCAGCAAACAACGGCGCTTCTTTCAGCACCTCACCGTTTAGATAGACAGTCAATGTTCCAACCTTTTCTCCGATGGCTATCGGAGCCTGTAGAACTTCTATCTTTGCATCCACGCTCAATTTGTCGCGGCTGCCTTTCAGGACAGTGACTCGAGCTCCGTCGGTGGTAAGTGCCACATAGTCGCTGCGGCCTTTATAAACCCGGGCCTGCGTTTGAGGGAGCAGTTGATCAACACTCACCGATTCGAAACTTCTAAAACCATAGTCCAACGCTTTGGCAGCTTCCTGCTCCCGTTTCGCCTCGCTTGTGGCGCCCAGGATCACTGCCACAAGCCTTCTGCCATCTCTCTCGGCGGTTGCCACAAGATTATACCCGGCGCTGCTCAGATGGCCCGTCTTCAGCCCGTCCGCCCCTTCATAACTTTTCAGCAAACCATTGCGGTTCGCTTGGACAATAGGATTTCTACTCGACCGAGGCTGATAGGAAAAAGAAAGCTGGCTGTGATACTCCAAAGCCTGAGGATGATCTGTGAGATAAGCCTTCACCAGCTTTGCGAAGTCAAGTGCTGTGATCTGATTGGCATCCGACAATCCGTGGACGTCTACAAAATGCAAGTTGAGCCCAAGCTCCTCCGCTTTGCTGTTCATCCACTGGACATACAGTTCTTCCGTACCGGCCAGAGCTTCGGCGATGGCCACACAGGCATCATTGCCTGAAACGACAGCTATTCCCCGCAAGAGGTCGTCAAATGTAACCTTGTCGCCCACTTCCAGAAACATCTGGGAACCACCCATTTGCCATGCCCGTTCGCTCACCGTGACTTGGCTGTTCAAGTCGATGTTTTCTGACTTAATGCGGTCAAACGCCACAAACAAGGTCATTACTTTAACCAAACTTGCAGGTGTCCAAGGTTTGTCCGCATCTTGGGCAAACAACACCTGTTCGGAGTCGAAATCATATAAAAGCCCGATTTCCGCATCCACAGCAAAGTTTTGCGCGAGCACCGGGCTGAAACAGCCGATGGACAAAAAAACAGCAATCAATAGTGTTACGAATCTGGATCTCATTCAAATGCTCCCTTCACCCAGTAGATTTCCGTTCCCAAGATCCCTATGACATCAAAACGGCAAACCGGTTCGTAACCTAGTTGGGCAATGTACCGCCGGGCTATTTGCTTGAGCTTTGCCTGCTTGCGGGGGCTCACCGCTTCCAAAGGATTACCGTAGCGGTCGGAGGCGCGGTATTTCACTTCAACAAAGACCAAGACGTCTTGGTCCTGCATGATTAGATCGATTTCACCATATTCGGTCCGATAGTTCCGTTCTCTGGTGGCCAGCCCTCGCGATTCCAGATAGGTACGGGCAAGCTCTTCTCCCAACACCCCTTTGGTTTTCGCCACTTATATGCTCCTGACTATTTTCAGGGAGGTTTCTTGCATCAAGTCAATCTCCCTGGGGTATTGGTACTTGCTGCCATCAGCGCGGAACAACAGCCGTACAACCGGCCGTTCCCGATCAACCGTATTGACGTCCACCACCACACCAATCTCAGCGTTGCTGAGCAGGACCCTGGAGCCTATTGGATATGGCGCCACTGTGCTGAGCAAGTAATCAGCCGCCGCTGCGTTGAATTGAATCTCCCGCAGTTGTCTGATCACCCGCAGAGCTTGGAAGGGCATCATCCCCTGGCGGTATACCCTTGCAGAAGTCATGGCATCGTACGCATCCGCCACTGCCACGATTTTGGCGTACAGATAGATCTGTTCATCGAGCAGCTCTCGTGGATAGCCTTTCCCATTAGGTTGTTCGTGATGCTGATACGCTATATGGGCGCTCAACAGAGGAATCCCGTGATTATTCCGCAGAATGTGCCAACCATTGACCGTGTGCCGCTTCACCAAATCGAACTCGCTCCGGGTCAATGGTCCGCGCTTCTGCAAAACCTGCGTCGGTATGCTGATCTTGCCTATATCGTGCAAAATAGCGCCGATCGCCAATTCGCGCAGTTCCAGCTCGTTCAAGTTAAACTTGACCCCAATTATAATCGACAAGATGCACACATTGACACAATGGGCGAAGATATTCCCATCAAAAGTCCGGATATCAGTCAGATTAATCAAGACATTGGGATTGGCGGTAATTTCATCGATGATGGCAGTCACACTTGCGCTGAGCTCTTGCATGTCAAAAGTTTTCCCAAGTTCGATGGATTCAAACACCTGCTTGACATGGCTGATCACATTCTGGCGAGTCCGCTGGGTCACGACTTCCGGAACTGCCACATCCTCGTCGTGATCTGTCAGTATAAACGCACCGGGGATACCGTTGCCGTACATGCGGGCAATATGGTTTTCGTTGAGAATAACGCCGCTGTTAAGGAGTACTTGGCCGTCGTCACCGTATATTGGACGTGCGATGCACATACCAGGCTGCAGATCCTTGCACGACACATATTTCATGAAATCAGGCCTCCTTTGACCCGGTCGAAAGAATGCCTGTGGATTGGTGATGGGCCGTATCTGTTCAACGCTTGGATGTGGCTTTTGGTGGGATAGCCCTTATGTATGGCAAACCCATATTGGGGATACTGCCTGTCGTATTCTTCCATCAGCTTGTCTCTGTAGACCTTGGCGACAATGCTCGCCGCCGCCACCAGGTAACAGCGGGCGTCTGCTTTGACAACCGCCGATTGGGCAATTTCCAAGTCTGGAATGGGCTGGTTGCCGTCAACAATACAATAATCCACCTTGACTTGTCCGGAAAGCTCGGCCACTGCCCGCCGCATAGCAAGGAAGGTAGCCTGCAGAATGTTGACTTGATCAATCTCTGCGGAGGATGCGACACCAATGCCGACTGTTCCGATTTCCATTATCTCCTGGTAAACCCTAACACGGCGCTTGACGCTCAACTGCTTTGAATCCTTGACATCTGTCAGTTCACTGCCTGAAGGCAAAATTACTGCCGCAGCCACAACCGGGCCGGCCAGCGGCCCTCGCCCTGCCTCGTCAATTCCCGCGATGTGACAGTAACCTTTGCCCAAGAGTTCTTTTTCAAGATCCCTCATTCTGTTCATTCCTTTGCGGCAATTCAAGTGTGATTGGTCCGATCAGTCCTTGACGAAAATCCTTGAGAATCACTTGTGCGGTCTGCAGCCGATCAATGTCGCCTCCCGCTGCCAAACACCCGCGGCGGTAACCAATGCTGGCAAAAACCTCTCCGGTTTCAACGGCCGGATCCTCCAGGCCGTATCGTTTCGCTAGAAGTTTTGGATAGTTCTCCTGAAGGAATTCCAGCAGCCAATATGTAATCTCTTCTGCGTCAAAAAGCTCATCTTTGATCGCCGCCACAACAGCAAGCCTCTTTGCAGCCTCCTGATCTTCGAGCTTAGGCCACAAAAGCCCGGGAGTGTCCAGAAGCCTAAAGCCACCGGCGTTAATCCACTGCTTTCCCCTGGTAATACCGGGCCTCGCTCCGACCTTGGCGCTGCTGCGCCCGGCCAGACGATTAATCAAGGTGGACTTGCCTACATTGGGTATCCCCACAACCAAGACTCTCGGTTCACGTTTCTGTTTTGTCAGATATTTTGTTATTTCTTTGCGCAAAACATTAATACCTTTTCCATTTATCAAATCAAGCAAAACAACTTTTTCGCGCTGCTGGCGCCAATACTGGCACCAGATTTCAGTGCAGGCTGGATCGGCAAGATCGCATTTGGCGACAGCAAGTATATGGGGTTTGCGGTGAATTTCAGGAATATCTGGATTCCGGGCACTGGCTGGAATCCGGGCATCAGTAAGCTCGACCACGACATCGATATGTTTCAGGTTTTCCAGGATTTCACGCCGTGCTTTGGCCATATGTCCGGGATACCATTGAATGCTCATAAATATCCTCCAGATTCACCTTTCCTGTTTCAAAGAATCAGGGACTCTTATAGTTCCCACTGTGTTCAGCGGCCAGTAGGCAAAAACAGCGCGCCCAACCAAGAGAGCCTTGGGGACAAAGCCAACGTCAGGATAACGGCTGTCATCGCTGTTAAGCCGGTTGTCGCCCAGTACAAAATAGCTTTCAGGCGGAACAATGACCGGGCCATAGTTGCGGGTAAAGGCTCCATGTGTGGGACCATTAATGTAATTTTCCACCAGCGGCCGCCCATTGCGGTAAACAATCCCGTCTTCGATGAGAATCTCATCACCGGGAATGCCGATCACCCTTTTGATAAACATCCGGGTCACATCCGTCGGATAACGGAAGACTACGACATCACCCACCTTGGGAGTGCTGAAGCGATATGACAATTTATCCACGATCAACCGCTGCCCGTCGTGTAATGTCGGTTCCATCGAGGAACCTTCCACCCGGAACGATTGGGCAATGAAGGTAATAATAAATAAGGCCAGCAGTACAGCAATGACAAACGCCTCGACATATTCCCGGATCTCACTTCTGCTCATCAGCGCACCCCATCTCGCCAAAATCAAGAAGCAAAAAAGGATAGGGAGTGCCCGGATTCACTCCCCAATATCCTAGTAAAATCTTTGATCCTTGATGCGGGCAGCCTTACCGGAGCGCTCCCGCAGATAATACAGCCTGGCACGGCGTACTTTGCCGCGGCGAACCACATCAATCTTTGCCACCCGTGGTGAGTGCAGCGGGAAAGTTCTTTCGACGCCCACTCCTTGAGTCACTTTCCGCACAGTGAACATCTCATTGATTCCTGACCCCATCCGGCGCAGCACCGCGCCTTCGAAAATCTGAATCCGCTCATTGGAGCCTTCGACAACTTTGACATGAACCCGTACGGTATCTCCTACCCGGAAATCAGGCAGATCCTGCTTCAACTGTTCTCTTTCGATGGCCTCGATCACATTCACGGCAATTACCTCCCTTCGTTGCATTCCTCTTTCAATACTTCCCGTAAAAGCTGCCGCTCTTCGTCGGAGAGCAGGCGCCTCTCGATCAAATCCGGGCGCCTTTTGAGAGTTAGGCGTAAAGCCTCCTTAAGACGCCACTTACGGATCATTTCATGGTTCCCGCTCAACAGCACCGGCGGGACTTGACGGCCGCGGAACTCGGCAGGCCGTGTGTAATGTGGGTACTCCAACAATCCATTGACAAAAGAGTCTTCCCGGGCTGAAGCTTCGTCTCCAAGCACTCCAGGAATCAAGCGGGCTACAGCGTCGATCACCACCATGGCAGGAAGTTCACCGCCAGTCAGTACATAATCTCCGATCGAAATCTCCTCGTCAACCCATCCGTCGCGGATGCGCTGATCAATGCCTTCATAATGGCCGCAGAGGAGAATCAGGCTGGCTTCCTGCGCCAGGCTTTCCGCTTTAACCTGATCGAACACAGAGCCTTGTGGTGTCAGATAGACGACTTTTCCCGGATTGACCGCTTTGACATGCTCAAGGCAAGCGGTGACCACATCCGGTTTCAGCACCATCCCAGCCCCACCACCGTAGGGTACATCATCGACGGTGCGGTGTTTGTCAAATGCGAAATCTCGAATATTCCAGGCTTGAACAGTGAGCAAGCCTGCAGACTGCGCCCTGCCGAGAATACTGGTGCCCAAGACTCCATCAAACATTTCAGGAAACAGCGTCAGGATATCTATGCGCATAGTCTCAATCCTCAATCTAGCAGTCCATCAAGGAGATTCACTAAAACGACTCCGGTTTCCAGGTTTACATCCAACACCACCGGCTCAATCACGGGAATCAAGATTTCCCGCTGCTTGGTGACACCGGGATTGGGATCGATCACATAAACATCATTGGCGCCGGTTTGAAGCACATCGGTGATTACACCCAACTCCAAGCCTTCGGTGGTTATTACTTTCAACCCAATCAGTTGAAAAATATAGTGCCGGCCTGGTGGCAAAGGCACCACATCGCGGCTATCCACCTTGATCAGCATTCCCTTGAGAGTTTGTGCCTGTCCGATGTTGTCGACTCCCGCCAGTTTCAGCAGAACGAACTGCTTGTGCAGCCGCGCTCTTTCCACTGTGAAGCTGAGTGCCGGTTCCGCGTCCGATTCTTTAAACAACTGCACGCGTTCCATGTTGAGGAATCTTTCGGGGAACTCGGTGTGGGGGATGACCCGGACTTCGCCTTTGCTGCTGTGTGCAGCGGCAATTTCACCAATGAGAATCCATCGCGGCTCCATTATTCCACAACATCAACCCGAATCTTGATTCCTTCCTTGACGGCCGCAGCTTTGGCGACAGTGCGGATCGCCTTGATGATTCTTCCTTGTTTACCGATTACTCTGCCTATATCGCTTTCCGCGGTTTGGATTTGATATACTGTCTCACCGTCGGATTCGACTTCCGAAACTGTTACTTCATCCGCTTTTTCCACCAATGACTTAGCCATGAATTCGAGTAATTCCTTCAAAGTACTGCCTCCTATCGTCTAAGTTTAGGGCTTGATTTACAACACACCACTTTTCTTCAGGAGCGCTCTCGCCGTATCCGAGGGCTGTGCGCCTTTCTTGAGCCAGCTTAATGCCTTTTCTTTGTCGATCTCAATCTGAGCGGGTTCGGTGATCGGGTTGTAGTACCCGAGGGTGTCAATAAATCTACCATCCCGTGCCGCTCTTGAGTCAGCAACTACCAACCGGTAAAATGGACGTTTCTTTGCCCCCATCCTTTTCAGCCTGATTCTGACTGCCATTTTGTCACCTCCTCTGCTGCTTCAAGCTTCTATGTCACTCTCAAAGAGAGATGATCAGCGGAATAAATTGAACTTGCCTTTACGGCCGCGTTTTTCAAGCTCTGAAAACTGTCTCATCATCTGCCGGGTCTGGTTGAACTGTTTGAGCAGCCGGTTCACATCCTGCACGCTTGTTCCTGAGCCTGCGGCAATCCTGCGTTTGCGCGAACCCCCGATGATGTCAGGATTGCGCCGCTCTTCGCCAGTCATGGAATTGATGATTGCTTCGATACGTTTTAAATGGGAGTCGTCAACGGCCAAGTCGCGCATCTGATTAAGCCTGCCCATTCCGGGAATCATGCCCAACAATTGATCCAGAGGCCCCATTTTCTTAATCTGAGCCAGCTGCTCCCGGAAATCCTCAAGGGTGAACTCGTCACGCCGCATCTTTTCCGTCAGTTCTCTAGCCTTTTGTTCATCAAAGGCGGCTTCCGCTTTCTCAATCAGGCTTAGAACATCGCCCATCCCCAAGATCCTGGATGCCATCCGGTCTGGATAAAACACTTCCAACCCATCCATCTTCTCACTCATGGCAGCAAACTTGATGGGTTTGCCTGTCACAGACTTGATGGACAGCGCTGCGCCGCCTCGGGCGTCGCCGTCAAGCTTGGTGAGAATCACACCATCGACACCAAGCTGTTGATCAAAGCTGGATGCAACATTGACAGCCTCCTGCCCGGTCATGGAATCGACAATCAACAGGATTTCATGAGGGTTGACGGTGTTTTTGATCTCTGCGAGCTCTTGCATCAACTCGGCGTCGATATGGAGCCTGCCGGCAGTGTCGATGATCACAATGTCGTTTCCGTGTGCCCTGGCATGTGCAGCAGCTGCTTTGGCAATATCCACCGGATTGGTTTCACCCATGCTGAATACCGGTACCTTGACCTGCTCACCGACAACCATCAGCTGTTTGATAGCTGCAGGCCGATAGATGTCCGCCGCAACCAGCAGCGGCCTGTGGCCCCTGCTCTTGAAATGCAGCGCGAGTTTGCCGCTGGTGGTGGTTTTACCTGAACCTTGGAGTCCAACCATCATGATGACTGTCGGCGGTTTTGAGGCCAGGTTGATCTTGCTCTGCGTCCCCCCCATCAGGCTGGTCAATTCCTCATGGACTATTTTGATCACCTGCTGCCCTGGAGAGAGGCTTTCCAAAACTTGATGCCCGACCGCCCGTTCCTTGACCTTCGCAATAAAATCCTTTACCACCAGGTAATTGACATCTGCTTCCAACAAAGCCAAACGGACTTCCCGCAGTGCGGCGTCGACATCTTTTTCTGTCAGTTTACCTCTGGCCCTCAGTTTGCGGAATGTATCCTGCAAACGATTGGTTAAGTTGCTAAACGGCATCAGACTCGCCCTCCTAGGCCTCAAACCGGATTCGGTGAATCAGCTGTTCTATTTCTGCGAGTGCTCCGATGGAAGCTGCTCTTTCCTGGTTCTCAATCAGCCGCCTAAGCTTTTTTAGGCAACTCTCAACCTGGGCCAGATGTTCTTGCTGCTCCATATGTCTGGCGATCAGACCGAGTTTCTGCTCGTACTCTTCAAGGATCACAGCAGAGCGCTTCACTATATCCCAGACTGCCTGGCGGGAGATATCCAGCTGTTCGGCAATCTCTCCCAGGCTCATATCCTGCCCATAGTACATTTCATAAATGTCCTGCTGCCGAGGGGTCAACAGCGGGCCATAGAAATCATACATCAAGGCTTTTCGCACTGCATCTTCCATAATAATACCCCTGTTAAGTATATTAACTTTACAGAGGTAGTATATCGAAGTGTGGCGGATCTGTCAAGTTTTTTTCCTTGCCAGCTATGTGAACAGAGCGTTAGTAAAACTGGCGGGATCAAAATCCTGCAGATCCCACAGCTGTTCACCAACACCAATCAGCTTCACCGGAAGCTTCAGTTCGTTAGCCAAAGCCAAAATTATGCCGCCCTTGGCAGTACCGTCGAGCTTGGTGAGGACAATACCGGTCAATGGGACCGATGCGCTGAACAGCTTGGCTTGGGACAAGGCGTTCTGACCGGTGGTTGCATCAACGACAAGCAGCACTTCATCAAGCTCGCGCCCGAGTTCCTTGGCCGCCACACGGTATACTTTTCCAAGTTCGGCCATGAGGTTGGTTTTGGTGTGCAGCCGCCCGGCAGTATCAATGATCAAGACCTCCGCCTTCCGCGCTTTCGCCGCTGCCACAGAATCAAACGCGACAGCGCTTGGATCCGCTCCCTCTTGATGCGCGATGAGGTCGGCTCCGGTCCGGTTCGCCCATACCCTCAACTGATCCACTGCTGCCGCCCGAAATGTGTCGGCCGCCCCCAGAACCACTTTCGCCTGATTTTGCCTGAACCGATAAGCCAGTTTGCCAATGGTTGTTGTTTTACCAACCCCATTGACACCCACTACCATAAATGCGGCTGGAGTGTGTTCAGGCAGACGAAGTGGCTGGTGATCCCTGGACAGCAATTCAGTGATCTCGGTTTTAAGCAGTTCCTTGATCACCCCGCCTTCTGTGATTCTTTCCGCTTCTACCCGCCGCCTGATTCTTTCGACTAATTCCAGAGTCGTGGTCACGCCCACATCGGCTTGAATCAGGATCTCTTCCAACTCATCAAATAGTTGGTCGTCTATGCTGCGCCCGGACAACACCTGCCCGATGCGATCCACAAATCCCGCTCTGGTTTTTGCCAATCCCTGCCTTAACCGGGCAAACAATCCCGCCGGTGTCTCTTTTTCGACATTGTCCTCAAGCCCTTGGCTTTTATCTGTATGCTCCTCAGCCAATTTCGCTTCTGCTTGATCGTCTTTTTTGCTAGATTTTGAAAACAGTTTCTTAAGCATCCACAATCGACTCCTGTTCCTATGATAGCTGCACCGATATCAACTGACTCGTGGCGTCGTCGCCCATGGTGACCCCATAGAGGCGGTCCGCCACTTCCATGGTCCCTGGCCGGTGAGTGATCACCAAAAACTGGGTGGCTTCTGCCAAAAACCGCATCTGTTCAGTGAAGCGTCTAAGATTAATCTCGTCCAGACTGGCATCGATTTCATCCAGGACAACAAACGGGGTCGGCTTTACTTTTCTGATAGCCAAAAGCAGTGCAATAGCCGTAAGAGCCCTTTCTCCCCCTGACAGCAGCAATAGATTCTGCGGTTTTTTCCCAGGTGGCTGCGCCACGATTTCAATCCCGCTCTCCAATATCTTTTCAGGATCTGTCAACTGCAAGTCCGCCTGTCCACCTTTGAACAACAGCTTGAACATCGTTTGAAACTCCTGCCTCAGCGTTTTGTATGTCTCGGCCAGCCGTTCCGCGCTAGTGGTGTTTATTTCCGCTATTGTCTCATACAGTGTTTCTTTAGCCTTGACCAGATCATCATACTGGTTTTGCAGGAAGAACACCCTTTCCTTGACCGCTTCGTAATCCTGAAGCGCAGCCAAGTTTACCAGGCCCAGATCCCGAATGGCGTTTTTCAAGCTGTTCTCCTTCTCCAACAGCTGATCTAGGTCCTGAGAGACCCCTCTGCCCTCAACATCGATGCGAGAGAGTTCCCGTTCCGCAAGATCCTCATCGAGCCTTCTCAATTCCAAGTCGATTCGATCAAGTTCTAGACGGTGGTTGTATATGTTCCTGTCGATCCGGCCGATGCGTGACTGGAGGGATTTCAGCTGTTGGTTGTACTGCTTTACCTTTTCCTGAAGCTCCAAACGAGTGTTTTTGCCAGCGGTGATTTGTTTCATCAGTTTTTCCCTCTCGCCGCGCAGCTGCCCTTCCCGTTCACGACAAGCCGCCTGCTCTTGTCTAAGCTGCCTGCGCTGAGACTCAAGTTCCTCGACGTCCTTTTCGATTTCGGCAACAGCAGTTTCGTTGGCGCTGATCTGGGAGGTAACCACCCGCTTCTGCTCCTCAATCCGCTTAATCTCGGCGGCAGCCGTGGTCAAGGCAACTCTTTGGTCCGCAAACCCCGCCGATGCTTGCTGCAGTTCTTGATCCAGTTCGGCGATTCCAGCCTCAAGTTGATGGATCTTGTCTCTCTTTATGGCTTCTTCCCGCACCATCGTCAAAATGGTGTCTCCTGCCGCGGCGGCCTGCTCCTCCAACTCCTGCATGATGAGCTGATAGTCATTGATCTGTTTCGCTCTGGCGTCTATAAGCTGCGAAAGCCGCTGCTGCTCCCCCACAAGTTTGCTGATTTCCGCTTCTGCCGCTTGAATGTCCAGTTTGATCCGGTAAAGCATGTCCCTGATCTGCTCCTGCTGTTCTTTATTGGCAGCAAGTTCAGCCTCCAAACTGGCTTTCACGCACGCCAAGCGTTCCAGTTCGGCTTCGTGCTTTTCCAGTTCCCGTTCCAACCCGGTGATTTCATTCTTGCGTGCCAACAACCCGGAAGATCTCTGACTGATACTCCCTCCAGTCAGAGAACCGTTTGGCATCACAACTTCTCCGCTTACAGTCACAATCCGGCTGAAATCCTTGATCTTACGCTGCAGGCGCAGAGCTGCATCCAAGTCTTTTACCACCACAACTCGGCCCAATAACGCGGACAACGCTGGTGTATACTTTGGATCGAACTGAATCAAGTCCATCGCCGGCCCCAAACAGTCTTCATCCTGCCAAAACCCCTGGTGCTCCTTGGGAAATGTTCTTCCGCTGACTGTATTCAAGGGCAGGAATGTGCATCGCCCTGCCTGGTGTTTCTTCAACCAGGCAATCGCCTTTTTGGCGTCGGATTCGTCAGGGGTGATCAAGTACTGCAAGCCCTGACCCAGGGCAACCTCGATCGCTGTCTCCAATCCAGGAGCAACACTGATCACCTCTGCCACCGTGCCCAACACCTTGAAATCTGCCTGCTTTGCCTGCATCAGGCGGCGGACACTGTTGCTGTAGCCTTCGTATTCCCGTTCAAAATCTCTTAAGGCCTGAAGGCGCGATCTGACTTGCTGATATATGTCAACGCACTTCGTCTCTTCGGAGACTGCCTGTACCAGTTTTTCCTCAGCTCTTTGACACTCTTCGTGCAATTTGGCCAGCTGCTGTTCCTGGTTTTGATCTTGCCTGATCAGTTGGCTGTGCTTTTGTAAAAGCTCTTGATGATAGTGGCGCTGAGTTTCCAATTCCTTTTCCAGTTCATGGGATTCTTGGACTATGAACTGGATCTGCTGTTTGAACTGCTGGATCTGCTGCTGGTAATTCTGCCCGGAATTCCGCGCGGCCGCCAATTCACTGACAAACTCAATAAAGGCGCTTTTCTCTGTCTCCAACTGCTGCCTTTGCTGCTGCAGAAGCTCCCGTTTCCGATTCAGTGCCTGGTCGGCTTCTGACACACCTTGTTCCAAGGAGCTGTACTGTTCTTGTTTTTCAGCCAATTCTTGGTTGATCTCTTTCAACCTGAGCCTAAGTTGTTCATTTTGCGCCAAGTGGCTGTCTTTTGCTTTAAGGCGCTGCTCTTGATTGAGCTGATTGTGAGCCAGACGTTCGTCGATCAACCCGATCGCCTGAATCACCTGGTTGAGCTGTTCATTCAAACGGTCGAGTTCTTGCTGTCTTTCATCAAGCATACGCTCGATGACAAACAACTGCTCCTGATCGGCCAGTAAAACCTGTTCCAGAGCCTCATGCTCGGCACTGAGCTTTTCAGCGTCGCCGCGGCAGGACTCGAGTGCCTCAGAGCGGCGTGTTTTTTGCTCAGTAAGGTCTCGCAGTTTCAAGGCAATTCTGTCCAAAATCACCTGCTCGAGCTGACCAGACAGGTTTTGGTATTCTCTGGCTTTCTTGGCTTGGATTTCCAATGACGCCAGCTGATCCTTTAGTTCCGATAGAATGTCCGACACACGCACAAGATCGTATTCGGTCTGAGCCAATTTCTTCTGAGCCTGTTCCTTGCGGTGCCGGTACTTGATGATCCCGGCAGTCTCTTCCAGAACAAAGCGCCGATCAAGCGGATTAACGCTTAATATGGCATCAACCTGCCCTTGTCCGATGATGGCGTACCCTTCGCGCCCCAAGCCTGTGTCTGTGAACAAATCCTGAATATCGCGCAAGCGGCATGGTTGGCGGTTGATCAAGAACTCACTCTCGCCTGAACGGTACACCCGCCTGGTAATGGTCACTTCACTGAATTCGATCGGAAGAAAACCGTCACTGTTGTCCAAGGTCAGCTGAACTTCGGCCATTCCCAAAGGTTTCTTTCCGTCGCTGCCCGCGAAGATCACATCCTCAAGTTTGGAGCCGCGGATACTTTTAATGCTCTGCTCGCCCAAAACCCACCGGATGGCGTCGGAAATATTGCTCTTTCCCGAACCATTTGGGCCCACTATTGCCGTGATTCCATCTCCAAAGTCAAGTGCAACACGGTTTGCGAATGACTTGAAACCAACCAACTCCAGCCGTTTTAAGCGCATGATAACCTCCACGGATGAAAATGATCACCTTACATATTGTACCACAAATTGTTCAATATTTGATAAAAACTGGAGGATCATCCCCCCAGTTTCAAGTACAGATCCTTTCGTTTTCGCACCGTCAAAGGGAGCTGTGGGTTAAGCAGCGAACCGTATTCTTCGATCAGTTTGCGCAGTTTTGTTTTCACTCTGGTCCGGGCATTGTCCACCACTTTCGCTCCCACTCCGACAACAGCCTCGATTTCACCGCAGGAATAGCCGCTCAGAAGCATCTTCATCACCGTATACTCCAGCAGAGACAGATGATTGGCAAGCAGCCGGTCGAGGTATTGAAAGACAAACTCTTCTTCAATCATCTGTTCTGGATCCACCAGAGAATTATCGTCGCTGATTAGATCCAGGACGGTCCGAGAATCATCACCGCCCAGCTGCGACTGAAGCGACATAGCGTCGTTCAGCGCTTTGTGTTTGTTGCCGGAAGTGTGTTTGATTACGTTGTAGATTTTCCGGATGATACAGATATAGGCGAACGAACTGAATTTGACATCGTACAGATCGGGCCGGTACTCGTCTATTGCGTGCAGAAGCCCGATGATCCCCTCCTGCAGCAGATCGTCAAAATCGAGGAAACTGGCGTAATAATTGCGGACAATATGTTTGACCATTGGGATGTACTTAAGGACAAGCGTTTCCTTTGCTTCTTCATCACCTAGGCGGATTCTGGTGATCAAGCTGTAATCCCATTGTTGATTGGAATCAACAATGCCATTTGTCTTTCCCATTGTTTCTCCTCCTCGGAGTGTCCACAGCATGTCTTTCCGTATTATCTATATTGAGGAGAAACTCTGGTTATGCTCACTTTTCCCGAGTGCTCAGCTGAACTTTCCATAAATCATGGAAATATCGTCGCTAATCCGCAGCCGACGGCCAATATATCCATGTTTCATGTAAAGGTTTTCCGCCCTCAGATGATAATTATTCTACAGCAACCTTGGAACATTGCGCGAAGATGGGTGGGAAGACCTTTGCAGCTGAACGAAACCCTGGCATATATGGCGGCCCTAATCAGGGAAAACCCGAACATAACCGTGCGGGAAATCGCCAACCACCTGAAATTTGCCGACAACAAGTCGGTTTATTATTGGTTGAGCAAGGGCAACTACCACGGCATAGGTGAGTTCAAACGAGCTGTTTTGAAAGAACATGCCGACAGCTTGGAAGGCTTCTCTGTAATCCAAAACGGTGAGAGCAGGTTCTTGGTGAAAGTACCGGTCAGGTCGTGGAGTCAACGGAAAAACGATATGCCGCAAAACTGGGTTTACCTGTTTTACCACGCTCCCAACCCGGAAGGATTGTTCGCGATGAGCGTTGAAACAAATGAGTTCGCACCTTGGTTCATTCACGGCGATTTGATCATTGTGAACACCACTATTGGTAAAAACAACTCCTGTTGGGTCCTGCTGAAGAAAGGCCGTTCATATTTGATCGGCCGGCGCGAGGCCAATCACAGGATTCTTAATGCGAACACACTCGCTCCCATTTCCCGCGCCGGTCTTGCTGAAGTGGGAAGTATCATTCAGCTGTGGCGCTCTTGGCCTCAATCGTGATTATTGTCAAGGTTGGCAAGCGCTTCTCGGGCTGCGTTTTGCGCAGCCTCTTTTTTTGACCTTCCCACACCTTTTCCCAACACCTTACCGTCAAAGATTACTTCCATCACAAATTCCTTGGCATGATCAGGCCCTTGTTCCTGAACGAGATAATATGTGGGCAGTTCCCTCCCCAATTGCTGAAACCGTTCTTGAAGCGTGCTCTTGGCATCAATGATCGACAGCTGTTTTTCCAGGTGCTCCTTGTCGGCCCAGGTTACATGCTCTAAAATGATTGGTTTAACCGTGTCAAGATCAGAATCAAGATAGACAGCGCCGATCACAGCTTCGTACACATCACAAAGCAGCGAATCTAGTTCGTACGCACGCCTGATGGCTTCATTCCTGCCGACTTTCATGTATTGCTCCAGCCCAAGTTTGCGGGCATGGCCGGCTAGAGTGGGCTGGCTGACCAGATATGCCCTGATCTTAGTCAGCCTGCCTTCGCCTAGTTTTGGGTACTGGTGATATAGATAATCACTGACCACTATTTGCAGGACAGCGTCTCCAAGAAACTCCAGCCGCTCATTGTTGCCGTCCGGATCTCCCGGGCGGCATGAACGGTGTGTAAGGGCTTGTTCCAAAAGAGTAATATTGTTGAATCTGTAATCAAGGCTTGCCTGAAGCCTGAGCAAACTGTCATCGATATGCATAGCATCAACTCCAGCGCCTCATAACCAAAACCGCGTTATGCCCCCCAAAGCCGAATGAATTATTGAGGGCCACTTCGAAATCCAGGCGGCGTGTCTGGTTTGGAACGTAATCGAGATCACAGTCTGGGTCGGGATGCTCATAATTATACGTGCCGGGAATAACCTGGTTCTTTAAGGCCAGGGCGCATATTCCCGCCTCCAAAGCGCCTGACGCTCCTAATAGATGGCCTGTCAAGGATTTGGTGCTGCTGACAGGTATCTGATAGGCACGTTCGCCGAATACTTTTTTAATGGCTAAGGTTTCAAAGTAATCATTGTATTTTGTGCTGGTTCCGTGGGCGTTGATGTAGCCGACATCGTCGGGAGTGATGCCTGCGTCGGCCATCGCCTCTTTCATAGCCCGCTGCGCGCCTTCGTGTTCCGGCGCCGGCGATGTGATATGATAAGCGTCGCCGCTGGCGCCATAGCCAATTAATTCGCAGTATATTTCCGCACCACGGTCTTGGGCATGGGTCAACTCTTCCAGCACCAGCACACATGCTCCCTCACCCATAACGAATCCATCCCGTTCCCGGTCAAAAGGCCGGCTGGCTCGTTCCGGAGCATCGTTGCGAGTCGACAATGCCCTGGCGGCGATAAAACCGGCCATGGACAAGGGTGTTATTCCGGCTTCAGACCCTCCTGCCAGCATTACGTCTGCATTGCCTCGGGCGATAATCCGATAGGCATCGCCAATGGAGTGAGTACCTGAGGCGCAGGCGGTGACAGTGCAGGAATTGGGCCCCTTGGCGCCTGTGAGGATTGCTGTTTGCCCGCTGGCCATGTCTGGAATCAGCATCGGCACCAAAAATGGACTGACTTTGTCCACACCTTTCTCTCGCAGTATCTGAGTCTGTTTTTCGATGGTGCTGACACCGCCTATGCCGGAACCAATCAGCACACCAACGCGGTGCGCGTTTGCGTCTGTAATAGTAAGGCCAGCGTCGGACAGACTCTGGACGGCTGCGCACACGGCGTACTGACAGAACAAATCCATCCTCCGCATTTCTTTAGGTTCCAGGTATTCAGTAGGATTGAAATCCTTCACTTCGGCGGCGATCCGGACGGGATACTCAGATGCGTCAAAATGTGTGACTTTTCCTATGCCGCTCACACCTTTCAGCAGATTTTCCCACAATTGACTCTTATTGCCCAAAGGTGAGACAACTCCGATTCCAGTCACAACAACTCTCCGTTCCATGATTCCACCTCTTTGCATACTAAAAATGAGACCCTAGCTTACCTAGGGGTCTCAATCGGCATTAACTCGTGTGGTTTTTGATGTATTCAACAGCGTCTCCCACTGTGCTGATCTTTTCAGCATCTTCGTCCGGAATCTTTATGTCAAATTCCTCTTCAAAGGCCATCACCAACTCCACAACATCCAAGGAGTCAGCGCCCAAATCATCCTGAAATGATGCTTCCAAAGTCACATCCTCAGGTTTCACCCCTAATTGCTCAACTAAAATATCTCTGATGCGGTCCAAAAACTCCATCCAATGTCACCTCCTTGCTCCAACTGATTATATTGCCAGGCCGCCGTCGACATGAATGACTTGGCCTGTAATATACTGATTGGCATCGGATACCAGGAAATTCACTAATTCTGCCACATCCTCCACCCGGCCTACCCGCCCGAGAGGGATCATGTTCACGATGGCCTCTTTTTGCTGGCTGTTCAATACCTGAGTCATTTCGGTATCAATATACCCTGGAGCCACTGCATTTACTAACACTTGCCGCGAAGCGACTTCTTTGGCCAGCGATTTTGTAAACCCGATTATCCCGGCTTTGGCGGCTGCGTAATTGGTTTGTCCCGCATTCCCGGCCACCCCGACGATCGAAGTTATGTTGACAATTCGGCCTGAACGCTGTTTTAACATTTGCCGGATCACTGCCCGGCACACATTAAACGTGCCGGTTAGGTTGACCTTAAGGACTTGCTCCCAGTCAACGTCGTTCATGCGCATCAGCAAACCGTCTCTCGTGATGCCGGCATTGTTGACTACCGCATCGATTCGGCCGTATCGCTCCAAGACTCGGTTGACAAGCGCCTCAACCTGCCCGGCGTCTCCCACATCAGCCTGAAATGGCATGATACGGGGATCGTCAAATGCTGACATAATCGCAGCGCTGCGGGCACACACCGCAACGCGCATTCCTGCTTCAGCCAACCTTAAAGCAATAGCCCTGCCGATGCCGCGGGATGCCCCGGTAACGATCGCTGCTCTAGCAAACTCATTCACTTTGTCCACCTCTTCCCTGGATTCTTCATGGAAAGGAGACAAGCTCCATGTCTTTGGTTATCCGCTTGGCAAGGTTGATTAAGACATTTCCTGGGCCGACTTCGATCAATCTTCGGACGCCCATCCGTTCAGCAGCCTTTATGTTGTCGATCCACCGCACCGGGCTGGCGATTTGGTTGACCAGTTCCATTTTAACCTGATCTCCACGAGTAATCAAGCCACTGTTGACGTTGCTGATCACTGGAATCATGGGATCTGCGAACACGATGCTCTGGAGATAACATGCAAACTGTTCTGCCGCCTCCTGCATCAGCGGCGAATGAAACGGGCCGCTTACTCTAAGCTTGACTACCCGCTTGGCTCCTCGCTCCAAAGCGAGTTTTTCCGCTTGTTCAACCGCTTGATCCGTGCCTGCCAGCACAAATTGGCTTGGACTGTTGTAATTGGCTACGACAATCGTTCCATGCCCGGAAGCTTGTTCCACAATCGCTTCCACAGCGTCCAAATCCAGACCTAGGACAGCGGCCATCCGGCCTTCGCCGCCGTACACGTCCATCAACTCCCCCCGCTTGGCGGCAATCAGTACTCCATCGTCGAAACCAACAGCGCCGGCGGCAACCAATGCGGTTAGTTCGCCAAGACTGTGCCCAAGCAGCACATCGGGCCTTACATTCTGGGTTAAAGCTGCCCAATGGCTGATACAAGCCACCATGATCGCCGGCTGAGCGTAACGGGTGTTGGAGAGTTGTTCGATTGGGCCTTTTTGGCACAGCTCCAGCAAATCATAGCCCAATAAATCGCTTGCCCGGGCGAAATACTCTAAGCGCATCTGGTCCAGCTCTCCGGCCATTCCCACATACTGCGCACCCTGGCCTGGAAAAGCGACTGCAATCATAGTTCGAAGCCTCCCCAGCGCAATACTGCCGAACCCCAGGTCAACCCTGCGCCGAACCCTACCATCAGAATCAAGTCTCCTTCGCTAAGCTTCCTACTCTCCACCAATTCCGCCAAGGCGATAGGTACACTGGCGGCGGAGGTGTTGCCGTAGCGATCGACATTGACATAAACCCGATCAGCATCAAGCTTTAGTCTTTCCGCCGCCGCTTGAATGATCCGCACGTTCGCCTGGTGCGGCACGAACCAGCGGATTTGGTCAACCGACACTCCTGCCTTTTCCAACACTCTCTCCGTTGACTCACAGATAATCTGCACTGCAAACTTGTAGACTTCCCGGCCGCACATTTTCACATAGTGCTGGCCAGCCTCTATGCTTTGAATCTGCGGGGGAATCCGAGATCCTCCCGCCGGAACGTGCAAGAGCATTGCCCCGGATCCGTCAGCTCCGATTTCTGATGCCAGAATGCCATAGCCTGGTCTGACAGCGCCCAATACAGCCGCCCCGGCTCCATCACCGAACAAAACGCAGGTGGAGCGGTCCTTGTAGTCAATCAGCCTGCTGATCACATCCACACCGATCACCAGCACTTTTTGGTAACCCGCCGCCATCATGGCTTTGCCAACTTCAACTCCGTACATGAACCCTGAGCAGGCAGCCGCCACATCAAACGCCGCCGCATGCCTTGCTTTCAGCCTGTCCTGGATAAGGCAGGCCGTAGCAGGAAAAGGCATGTCAGGTGTGGTTGTCGCGGCGATGATCAAATCAATGTGACCTGCGTCAGCATGAGCGTTGGCCAATGCCTCCACAGCCGCTGCGTACCCCAAATCGGACGCTGCTGTGTCCGGATCGGCGATGTGCCGCTGTTTGATGCCGGTTCTGGTTGTAATCCATTCATCGCTGGTATCTACCATCGCTTCCAGGTCTTGGTTAGTCAACACCTTCTCCGGCACTGCTTTTCCTAGGCCGAGGATCCCAACACCACTACTCACTAATTCCACCTGCCATCAATTGTGCTATAGCATCCACCACTCCGTTTGAGGCCGCTTCCTTCGCAACACGGATTGCATTTCGTATGGCCTTGGCATTGGAACTGCCGTGGGCAATGATCACGGTCCCTTTCACACCCAAAAGCGGAGCTCCACCGTACTCAGCATAATCCATCTTCTTTTTGATTTTGGCTAATCCCGGGCGCAGCACTGCTGCAGCCAGCTTCCGGGGCAGGGAGGCGGTCAGTTCTTCCTTGAGCATGGAAAACATTCCCAACCCCAATCCTTCGGCAAACTTCAGCACGATATTGCCTACAAAACCGTCACAGACTACAACATCAGCTTCTCCACCGGGAATGTCCCGGCCTTCGATGTTGCCGATGAAGTTGATATCAGCGCAGCTCAAAAGCTGATAGGCCTTTTGGGCTGCGTCGTTGCCTTTCGAAGGTTCTTCGCCGATGTTCAACAATCCGACTCTGGGATTAGGCCGTCCCAAAACCCTCTGAGCATAGATTGCCCCCATTTGGGCGAACTGAGCCAGATGGCTCGGCCGGCAGTCGACATTGGCACCCACATCGACCATTAGGCATATCCCTTTGACGGTAGGCATCAAGGAGGTAATCGCCGGGCGCTCAATCCCTTTAATCCTTCCTATGATAAACAGCGCCGCTGCCATGCATGCGCCTGTGTTGCCCGCGCTGACCAAGCCTGCAGCTTCCTTGTCCTTCACCAAGCGGGCAGCCACAGTCAACGAAGCGTCTTTTTTCGCCCGTACCGCTTCAACAGGAGCTTCGTCCATGCCGATCTGTTCCGAAGCATGGACTATCTCGATCAATTCACTTCCCGGTCTTCCGGCGATCAACGGAGCCAGCACCGCCTGATCCCCGGTAAGCAGAATCGGGATGCGATCCTCACTCGCCGCCTGCAGGCATCCGGCAACCACCTGCTCGGGGGCGTAATCTCCTCCAAAACCGTCAACCGCGATTTTAATGGGTATCACTCTCCTTTTTCTCCAGTGCAACGACGACGAAGTCGCCTTCAAAAACTTTCTGCTGCTCGACACGGCTCTCCACCTTGATTGTGTGTCTTGACCCGACCTTTTTTTCCAGCTTCGCTTTAGCAACCACCCGCCTGCCGCCGGCCACAGGATGCAGGAACCGGATCCGGGCTGAGGCTGTCAAAGCGATTTCGGCATCCACAAGGGCGACTGCAAGGGAATTGGCCTGGGCGAACAGATAGTGGCCTCTTAAAATATCAGCGCGTTTAAAGGTCATGTCTGGAGTCGTCGTCAATACTGAAAGCGCTTCCCGCCCAATACTGAGATCGATCAGTTCACCGATTACTTCATGGCCTTCTAATGCCCGCAGCTTGGCGTAGTTTTCCTCGGCGACAGCCTTGATGCGTTCCCTTAGCTCAGGGATACCCAACGCCATTCGGTCCAACCGTACAGTTGCCACGCTGACTTCGAGCAATTCGGCAATCTGCCTGTCGGTAAGGAACGGCTCTTTCTCGAGGAGTGCCTGAAGTCCGCTGCGCCGCCGTTGGCGCCTGGATACCATACTTTTGACCTCCTGTTAATACCTGGTACTAATCAATCTCAGTATAACCAAATATGCCGGCGTTGTAAAGCAAAAAAAAATGATAGAGAGTCGCTCCCTATCATCCTTCGCTGCCAATCAACAAAACTGGCTATTCTGCTTTTTTCACTTCCACAACCTGACGCCCTTTGTAATAACCGCAGTTGGAACAGATCCGATGCGGCATTTTGGGCTTGTGGCACTGAGGACATTCAACAGCGTTTACAGCCTTGAGCGTCCAGTGAGTACGCCGACTCCGTCCTTTTGCTTTTGATACTTTTCGCTTTGGTACCGCCATTTACTTAATCCCCCTCTCTTGCAAACAATAGTCGTCATTGATTCTTCAACAAGTCAGCCAATACCGCCAAGCGAGGATCCGGCTGAACTACCTTGCATTTGCACTGATTGTCGTTTAACACTTGGCCGCATTCCGGGCAAAGCCCCCTGCAGTCCTCACGGCAAACCGCTTTCATGGGTATCTCTACGATTATTGCCTCTGCGACAAGGCCCGAAACGTCAATGCAATCACCTTGGAATGTAGGGGCCGCATCGCCTAGTTCGTCAGCTTCGCTGTGATCCCCTTTCCCACCCGGTACAAATTCCTCGCTGAATTCGGCTTTTACCGGATATTCAAAGGCGGTCAGGCACCGGGAACAAGTCAGTGTCAAGCTCATCGATACCGTTCCGGATACCAAAAAACCGAGTTCTGTCTTCAGCACCGTGCCATTAAGCTCGAGCGGTGACTGGGACAAGCCGATTTTGGTCAACTCGGGGAACTGGCTGGCGGCGGCGACTTCCTCGAAATCCAGCACACTGCCTATTTTTCCAAGAGCCGAGACTCTGATCCGCATAGAAATCACCTTATAAATTATACATACCATGCCTGATCCTGTCAAGCAATACCTGTTCTGTTCCAGCAAGGTATAAAAGGGTGTATGGCTTCCATATCTATAATTCAGAGACAAAGAACCGAGGTGTTTGTGATGAAAGCCGGACTCCGCTTGCGGATCCGAAGATACACCACGGCTGCGGTGGGCGTGTTGTTTGCCTTTGCTCTCGTAGTGTTCCCCAAAAACACATTCCAAGCTTCACTGGAAGGTGTTAAGCTCTGGTTCGATGTGATCCTCCCGGCGCTCTTTCCGTTTTTAGTCACTGCAGAATTGTTAATCAGGTTCGGAGTAATCCACTGGTTGGGCACTCTTTTGGAGCCAGTGATGTACCCACTTTTCCGCATTCCCGGCGCTGGCGCCGCGGCTTTGGCCATGGGCTTGGCATCGGGGTTTCCTTTAGGGGCGAAAGTCACCGCCGATTTGCGCCGAAATCAACTGATCAGCCGTGTTGAGGCTGAACGGTTGGTAAGCTTCGCAAACACAGCAAGCCCTTTGTTTATCGCCGGGGCGGTTGCTGTTGGCATGTTGGGGCGTCCGGAAACGGCTCTGGCCTTGCTGGCAGCCCAATATGCCGCCACCTTGGCAGTCGGGATTTGCATGCGTTTTCATGGTTCTTTTGAACAGAAACACAAGCCTCATAACAAAACAAATGCCCTGTTCAACACCAGGGCGAAAGTTGACAGCTTCGGTTCAATTTTTTACGAAGTGGTCCTAAACAGCTTCAAATCACTGATCTTTATCGGCGGCTGCATAACGTTTTTTTCTGTCTTGGCCCGGACACTGAGCGTTGTAGGGATCATCCCCCTGTTGGCTCGCCTTACCGCATCGGTGTTTGGTGTTTTGGGTATAAATGCAGAACTGGCAGGCGCCGCGATAGCCGGTATCTTGGAAATCGACATTGGCATCCAAGCCATCAGCATGGCAAACGCTACGCCAATCCAACAACTGGTGGCTGTCAGTGCCGTTATCGGGTGGAGTGGTTTGTCGGTTCATGCGCAGGTGGCGGCCATGCTCCAAGGAACTGATATCAGCATTAAACCATATATAGTTGGACGGATCATTCATGCTGTCTGCGCAGGCACAGCAGCGGCGCTGCTGTACCGTCCTGCGGGATATCTCTGGGAAAGCTTGAGCCACACGATCCCAGCAATCGCTGGCCTTGGTCAGGCCTGTGTTTCCATCCCCACCGTTCTTTTTGTGTCCCTCGCGGCGGCCGGCCTGACGACGGCTGTCATAGTTCTTCTGGCACTTTTTGCAGTGATTGTCAATCGGATCGTCATCTTCCGGATAAAGTGACGCTACTGGCTGCCGGCAGCGGCTGCGCTGCCGCCTTTATCCTTCTTCAACTCTTCCTGCCCGCGGCTTACCACTTTCAGAGTCTTGTTCAAGGTTTCCTCCAGCTGGGAAAGGACACCAAAGGCATATTCTTCGGAACCCTTGATCAATTCCTGCGCCCTCTGATGAGCCTCGGCCAAAATCTGCTTAGCTTCCTGCTGGGCCTGACGGTAGATTTCGCTTTCTTTCAACATCCTTGCCGCCTGTTCTTTGGCCTGGGCGATAATTCTTTCAGCCCGCTGCTGACCTTCGAGAATCAGGCGATCTTTTTCCGTTGAAACGATTTCCGCTCTTTTCACTTCCTCAGGAACAGCGTTGCGAATCTTTTCAATCAACTCCAACAGCTCGTCCGAATCGACCAGGATGCGTCCGGTCAAAGGAATCTCTGGTGCTTTGTCGATGATTTCTTCCAATTTGTCGAGCAGCATGATCAAGTTGATCCTGTTCAATCCCGCCTACCCCTTTCGTTGATTTGATACTTTGCATACAAACGCTGCGCAACCTCCGGCGATACCCACTGTGACACATCGCCGCCGAAACTTGCGACCTCCTTGACAGCAGAAGAACTCAAGAATGAAAACTGACTGCTGGTCATCATGAAAACCGTTTCAATGTCCGGAGCGAGATTGCGATTCATGGCCGCCAGTTTGAACTCATATTCAAAATCGCTGACAGCCCTGAGCCCGCGGACTATTGCCAGCGCACCTTTTTTCCTAGCGTATTCCACCACCAAACCGTCAAAACTCTCCACTGACACGTTGGCCATAGCTTTGACGGAAACGTGCAGCATTTCCAGGCGCTCGTCTATGGTAAAAAACGACTGCTTCTCCGGATTTTTCAGTACTGCCACATAAACGTGATCAAAAAGTTCGGCGGCTCTCTGAATGATATCGATGTGACCGTATGTGACCGGATCAAAGCTGCCTGGACATATGCAGATTTTCAAGGTTATCCCCCTCAACGCGGTAGAATGAAAGGACCGTATCTCCATACCGTGCTTGTCTTATGCGAATTAAGTTCAACGTGGACTGAGCAATATCCTCTTTACTGCTGTGTTCCACAACAGCGATTCCCCCGTCGGCGAGCAGATTGCCCTGTGCTATCTCTGCCAGAGCCTTGTCAGCCAAACCACTTGTATAAGGTGGATCAAGATAAATGAAATCAAACCGCCTTTGTTTATGTCCAAGTGTCTTTATAGCCCGGAACACGTCGTTGGTGTAGACTTCCGCCCGTTCGGACAAACCTGTTGCCGAAAGGTTGCAGCGGATGATTTCTGTGCATAGGCGTTCTTTATCGACAAATACCGCCCTTTCGGCACCGCGGCTCAGTGCTTCGATTCCGATTCCGCCGCTGCCGGCGAACAGATCCAAGACTTTGGCTTGGACAATCTGATTGCCGATAATGTTAAACAAGTTCTCTTTGACCCGATCTGTAGTCGGCCGCGTGCGGCTGCCCCGCACGCTTTTCAACCGTCTGCCCCGGGCATGTCCCGCGATCACTCGCACAGTTACTCCTCCCTGACCTATTGGAAAAAAATACCGCCACCACCCTTGTATATTCCATGGGGCTGCTGCCACATAATAGCAATGAAGAGATTGACCCTCCCCAAAAGGCACAGGAAGTGCGACCAATAATTTGGTTCTATTCTTCCTCCGGTTTCTCCTCTCCCAGAGACGGCAGCTGGTTACGGCTGCTGTCTTTTTATTTCAGCGCGCAATTCAGGATGCCGTTCCAACTCAGGGTCGTCCCGGATAAGTTTTTGCACCTCACGAGCAGCTTGCTCCAACAGCGCCTGATCTCGGATCAGGTCCGCAAGTTTAAACCACGGATCACCAGACTGACGGGTACCGAGCAGGTCTCCTGGGCCCCGCAGTTTCAGGTCCTCTTCCGCGATCTTCAATCCGTCATTAGTATGCCTGATTATGTCCAATCTCTGCCTGGCCAGCTCCGTTTTGGGTTCAGCGATCAAGAAACAATATGCTTGCTTTTCCGCCCGCCCCACTCTGCCGCGGAGCTGATGCAGCTGTGCCAGGCCAAACCGATCGGCGTTCTCGATCACCATCACTGTGGCTTTCAATACATTCATGCCAACTTCTACCACGGTCGTCGTGATCAGCACATCGAGTTTACCGTCGTAGAAATCTTGCATAACCTGATCTTTTTCCTTTCCCATCTGACCGTGGACAAGCCCGACCCGAACCTCTGCCAACTGCTGTATTGACAGGCTTTCCATCTCCTGGATCGCCGCCCTGGCATCAAGTTTTTCCGACTCTTCCACCAGGGGGAACACGACAAAAGCCTGTTCACCCTGTTTCACCCGCTGCACCACAAACCGGTAGACATCATCCCTCTGCCTGGGGTGGATCAGCCTGGTGTCAATTGGTTTGCGGCCTGCAGGCAGCTCGGGGATGATCGATATGTTCAGGTCTCCATACAAGGTCAGCGCCAATGACCGTGGTATGGGTGTGGCAGACATCACCAGCAAATCGGCGTTGCTTTTGTCGCTTAAGGCCAGCCTTTGCCGTACCCCGAAGCGGTGCTGTTCATCGATTACGGCAAGAGTCAAATTATCGAATTGGACATGATCCGAAATCAATGCATGAGTGCCGATCAATACTGATATGTCGCGTTCCGCCGCCTTACGAAGGATTTCTTTCCGCCGTTTTGAAGAAGTTCTGCCGACCAAAAAGCCCGTGGATACCCCCAGCGGGGCGAAATCGGCCGTAAACCGATCGTACATCTGCCTAGCCAAAATCTCTGTCGGCACCATCACCGCCACCTGCCCACCTGAATCAACTGCTTTCAGGCAGGCATATTCAGCAACAACGGTTTTGCCGGATCCAACATCGCCTTGGATTAGGCGCCGCATTTGCTGCTGTGATTCCATATCCCTGCGGACATCATCGATGGCACTGACCTGACCGTTTGTAAGCCTGAACGGAAGCCGTTCCAGAAACCGTTTGGTCACTGTCCCGTCCGGTTGGTGCTTAACCGATTCCCGCCGCTTGGCCACAGCCGCGCCGAGACTTGCCTGAAAAAGAAAAAACTCTTCGAAGATCAGCCGTTTCCTTGCTTCAGCAAGTTCTGCCTCGCTGCGAGGAAAATGAATCGCACGCAGAGCTTCTCGGCGTCCGAGGAAGCGGCTCGATAGATGCTCGGGCAGACATTCTTGAATTTGATCAAGATGCTTCAGGGCAAACTCGATCCAATCTAGGCGCATCCGGTTGGTGATCCCCGCCGCTAAAGGATAGACCGGCACAAAACAGCTGTATTTTGGCTTGCTTGTGTAGAACTCTCCGCCAACGATTTCAGGGCCATAAAGGCCTGGTTTCACCGTTCCGTAAACCCAGAGCTCGTCCACTCTTGACAGCTGCATGTATTGGTAGCTGAAGCCGCGGCGGTAGGAAGCGGTAAACCAGCTGAGGTTCAACACACGCCTGTTTCCCAGAAGCCTTGCCTGAATCAAGCGCCGGTTGCGGGAGAGTTCACGCTCGATCAGATCGGCTATTTGACCGTGAAATAAGGCTTCCGCACCGATTTCTGCCTGATCCGGACTTAAGGCGGCAGTGAAGTCCTTGTATGCTCTGGGGAAGGAAAACAAGACATCACGCAGGGTGTGCAGTTCCAACTTCGCCGCCAACTGCGCCTTTCGTGTTCCGACGCGCGGAATGACGGTGATAGGTTGTTCTAACATACCGCACCTCCGTTACAACCAAAACCCCCGGGTTTCCCCAGGGGCAAGAGTTTATATCGGATGCCAGAGCAGGGCAATCGTGCCGGGCCCAACATGCACCCCAACGGTAGGGCCGATCAGTCCAAACAGCATATCCTCGATGCCAAATTCGGCTTTTAACTTTTCTGCAATCTGCTCCGCTTCATCCTGACAGTTAGCATGGACGAGTGCGGCTCTGATTTTCTGGTTTGGGCGCGCCTTGACATATTCAGCGAACAGATCACAAATCCGATTGATGGCTCTTGCCTTGCCCCGCACTTTGTCGAAGGGTGTGACTATTCCGTTGGCCAAGGTCAGCACAGGCTTGATATTCAAAAGAGACCCGACCATGGCGGCGGCTGCCCCAATGCGTCCATTGCGGCGCAAGTACTCGAGGGTGTCAACTACAAAATACACCTGCAGTTCTTCCATCACCCTCTCACCTACCGCCAATGCTTCTTCCACAGAAGCACCGTTCTCCAGAGCCTCGGCGACAGCCACTGCCACCATTCCAATGCCTATCGAAGCAGATTTGGTGTCTATGATATGAATGCTCCGTTTTTCCACCATCGTCGATGCCAGCACCGCTGATTGATAAGTCCCGCTCAGCTTGCTGCTCAGATGGACCGAGACAATGTGATCTCCCGGCTGGGAAATCTGCTCGTAGCATTTGACAAAGTCTGCTGGTGACGGCTGACAGGTACTCGGCAGCGCACTGGATTCCGCCAAGTGATGGTAGAACTGTTCCGAACTCAGTTCAAAGGTGTCCAGGTAGATCTCTTCACCGAATTGGATGCTGAGCGGAACCAGGTGAATGTTATATTTGGTTCTGACAGAAGCCGGCAGATCGCTTCCGGTATCGGTAACAACATGAACTCTAGGCATGGTATTGCACCTCTTTTTTGATTATTCCACAGAGATAATGTAGAAATACAGTGGTTGGCCGCCGTGGTACAGCTCTACTTCACACTGGCCGTACCGCCCTTCCACCTCTTCCTTAAAAGATTCGGCCGTTTCTTGATCAACATCGCTGCCGTAGTAGATACTGATCAGTGAAGAGCCGTCATCCACCAGGTCTTCCAGAAGCGCAATCCCCACCTCGGTCAAAGATGGTCCGGCTGCAACGATTTTGCCGTCGGCAAGCCCGATGTAGTCCTGCTCTTCGATGTTCAGTTCGCCGGTTTTTGTGGAGCGGACCGCAAAGGTGATTTCACCGGACCGGACGTGCGCCAATTCTTCCTGCATGGCCTGCAAATTGGCCTCAAGGTCCATGTGTTCGGCAAATCCGACCATAGCGGCAATCCCCTGCGGAACTGTCGTGGTGGCGACTACCTCAACCCGCTTGTCGACAAACTCCTTAACCTGCTCGGCTGAGAAAACGACATTTTTGTTGTTCGGCAAGATGATCACAGCGTCGGCGCTGACTTCCTCCACGGCTTGCACAAGCTCTTCGGTGCTGGGATTCATGGTCTGGCCTCCGTAAAGGGCAACATCCACTCCCAAACTTGTGAAGATCTCAGCCAAACCGTTACCGGGGACAACTGCCACGACACCGATTGCCTTCTTCTCCTTGGACGAATTGCGGGAAATAATTGTGTTGTTCGAGGAAGGCAGCCCGTTGCCGCTTTGTTTTTCCAGTTCTTCAGCTGCCATCTCATTTTGAAACTGCATATTGTCTATTTTAATATCCGCCAAATCGCCTAAGCCGATGCAGTACTCCAATACTTGACCTGGATGATCGGTGTGGATATGGATCTTGACTACCTTTTGATCCCCGACAACGAGCAGCGATTCGCCTTTTGGCTCCAAAGCCGAACGGATTTGGTCCACATCCAGGTTTTCGCCCTTGATAAAAAACTCAGTGCAGTATTTGTTGACAAGGACACCTTCAATACGGGTGATTGCTTCCTGCGTCTGTTTCGGCACCAGTACAGGTTTGCCCGAAACCTCAATCTCACCCACAAGTGCTTTGTACGCTCCTTCAAGCGCCACAATCAGTCCTTTGCCTCCAGCATCGACAACGCCCGCTTGTTTCAGGACCGGTAGGATGTTGGGAGTGTTTTCCAACGCTTTGGTGCCTGCCTCGATGGCTACCTTCCACACTTCGACTGGCGACAGAGCTTCGTTTTCACAAGCGTTGGTACAAGCCTCGGCGATTGCCCTGCCGACGGTGAGCATCGTACCTTCCACCGGCTTCATAACTGCCTTGTATGTTCTTTTCGATGCCTGATCAAAAGCTTTGGCAAGCTGGCGGCCGTTCGCGGCCTTCAACTTGCCCAATCCATCGCTGAAGCCGCGGAAATACTGGGAAAGGATTACTCCGCTGTTGCCTCTCGCGCCCATCAAGGACCCTCTGGCGATAGCCTGCGCCACTTTGGAGATACTGTCTGTTTCCATATTGTCAAGCTCTCTCAAGGCCGACTGAAGGGTCAGTGCCATATTGGTTCCCGTGTCACCATCGGGAACAGGAAATACGTTAAGGGCGTTGATTTGCTCTTTGGATTCTGCCAAAACCTGGGCTGCCGCGGTGATAATCCTTCTGAATTCTACGCCGTTTATTACGTCCACTTTGGTATCCTCCTGCTCACTTGCGTTTCGCATCAGTCACTCTGACTCCCTGGACGCGGATGTCAATGCTTTCCACTTCCAGGCCAACTGTGTTTTCAATAGCGTATTTGACTCGTTCCTGGATGTTCCGGGCAACCTCCGAGATTCTTACTCCGTATTCAACGATAATGTAGAGGGTGACACTGACTTTATGATCATCTATATATTGAACATCGACACCACGTTCATAATAGTCTTTGCGCAGCAAATCGCTAATCCCATCCTGGACGTTGCGGGAGGCCATTCCTACTAGGCCATAGCATTCCATGGCCGCTACGCCGCAGATGACCGCGATGACATCTTCGCTTATATTAATGCTGCCAAGTTCAGTCTGAAGCTTCTGGGTCAAAAACTATCCCCCCTATATTTGCCAATGCTTTTTAACCACAGCTACATTTTATCTGTTTACCGTTGAAATGTAAAGCATTTTTGGCTTGCAAACTCCCTTGCGGTGTGTTAGAATGATGTTCGATGATGAATCAAAGGGGGTTAGCTAAATGGCTAGAAGGTGCATTGTTTGTGACAAAGGTACCGTGTTCGGCAACACCAGAAGTCACGCCATGAATAAATCTCGCCGTACCTGGAAGCCCAACCTGCAGCGCGTTCGCGTCAGAATCGACGGAGTTCCGCAACGGGCTTATGTCTGTACGAGATGCCTTAAAAGCAATAAAATCGAGCGAGTCGTTTAACATAACCCCTGACCTTTGACAACAAGCCCCAGGTAATCCTACCTGGGGTCTTTTTTTAACACTATCGCCAGCAGCACACCAGTTTCACACCTCAACTCCATGCACGATGACACGGTATAGTTGCTGATTGTCTTGGTGCTGCCTTTTTTAATCACAGCGTTTTGCAAAGCATAGTATAACCCGCTGGTGGTAACGCCGGTTACCTTGGACGTCAAAGGAAGCAGTGAGACGGTGGTACCAATCGGAAGCTCAAGCCTCAGCGACCGATCAACGAGATACAAGTCGGCGCTGCTGGTGATCATTTGCGCTTTAACATGTTTACCAGCCAGTTTGCACAGTATTTCGATGTTCCCCAGACTGTGATCGATCCGCCCGCCCCATACCCCCGTCATCACAATCTCTCTCACGCCAAGCCCGAGAGCGAAGTCCACCGCCAGCTCAAGATCGGTTTGATCTTTCTCTGCGGGGTAAGCGATGATCCTATCGGCCGGCAGTTCGCAGCTGGAACCTGGGTCCAGCGAATCAAAATCTCCAAGCAGCCAGTGAGGAACCAGCCCCCACTGCCGGGCGCGGATCAAGCCGCCGTCGGCGGCAATAATCAAGGTGCTGCCGTCAACCTTAGGGGGATTGTCAGGAACATCCTCACCATGGCCAATAATCAGGCATCGATCCCATTTAGGCTGCGGATTGGCCAACTTGGGCGATCTCCTTTCGAGCCAACAGTATCAGAACTACTACCAACGCCACGATCATTTCCGGTATATAATAATTGGCATTGTACGTCAGAGAATACAGCCATACTGGTGTCCCTTCCGGAGCGTACTCACCGAAAAAGACCATGCCGGAGATGAAATGGCTGACGAACCTAAGCATCAGGGCGAATGCAAGGGAAAAACCATTGCGCAGATAATCATTGTACGTTGTTCCGTATCTCACCCACAGCCCGGCAAACCCCAGGACGGTAAAAGCCAGCGGATAGTCGAGAATGGCTTGGATAGGATGCACAATATACGCCCCCAAAAGAAGCTTGATCAATCCAAACAGCAACCCTCCCAAAAGCCCTACGGGGGTCCCCCTCCGCGCCGCAAGCAAGAGCAGTGGAATCATGTCTAAAGACACCGAGCCTCCTTGCGGCATTGTAAGAACCTTCCAGAATGACAACGCCACCGCCAAAGCGACAGCGACTGCAACCTCCACTTGAGCATACAGATTAAAGCGCTTCAAGGCAAATACCTCCTTCGCCAATTTTTCAACATAGCTCATAATGCATAAAAATACTGTGGCGCGGAAGCCACAGTTTATCAAGGCGACATATTATCCCCAAGCATCACCGCTTCCCTCCGCAAGCATTACCTTGACAGGTTCCAAGGGTTTCAGTCTGCACTGATCTCAGCCTTTTACCAGGCTCCCCCAGCGGATTATGATTTTGTGTTGTTGATAATATATTCGCCGTGAAGTGAGAAATTCCTTTTATATCCATCAAAAGAGATTGTGACTTAAGTATTCTCAGACTAGCGTCCGGAAGGAAGTTGGAATTTGCCTTGCCGATACCCTTTTCCATCCTCAGGAATCGCCGTCTATCTTATCCTAAGGGAGACGATTTTGCTTTTTGCTTGAGGTGGAACCATTGGTTTACCTTTTGCGAAACCCAAGACGATGTCTTGCCTAAGCCGAATCTATCGTTCACTCCTGCCCTATGCAGTATCTAAAAGTACCCAAGGGAGACGGTTTATTTATGTGATAATCCTTTGTAATTTTATTTTGGTTTCTCTTCTGTTCTGTCAATTTTTCGCATCTATCACCCTCTTTCCAGTCACAACCCCTTTTGATGACTGTGGGAGTGCATCGTTTGGTTTAATTATAGCTCCAATTTTCAGATATGTCAATAGTTAAAATGAAAATTTCCCAATTAATATGACAAAAAGTTATCCAAACGCTGTCCAGCACGCATTTTGTCGATATAATCACCAGGATCTGGAGCCTGAAATACAGCCGAACCTGCCACTATTGTATCCGCACCGCACTCCACGATGTAGCCAAGGTTATCGAGGCTGATCCCGCCGTCCACCTGCAGCCGGATCGGACGATCGCCAATCAGCCGCCGCGCCGCTCTGATTTTTTGGTCCATACTGGGGATAAACTCCTGACCTCCGTACCCAGGATTGACAGTCATCACGAGGATCAGATCCAAATCATCCAATACATACTCCAACCCTGTCAAAGGCGTATGAGGGTTCAAAGCCACCCCCGCTCTGACACCTGCCTCTCTGATCCTCGCCAGAGTCCTCTGCAGATGAGTGCACGCCTCGTAATGGACAGTTATGAATCCTGGGCGTAGCGGAACAAAGCGCTCAATACACTCATCGGGGTTCGTGACCATCAGATGAACATCAAGAGGAATGTCCACCACTTCCTGGACTGCCTTGGCAATCATGGGCCCAAAGCTTATGTTCGGCACGAAATGGCCATCCATCACATCGACATGGATATAATCTGCGTTCGCCACCTTGCCCAAATCAGCAGCCAGATTCTTGAAATCCGCAGCTAAAATCGATGGGCATATTAACAGCTTGTCCATTCCCTTCACCTCATCCGCTCTATTTCCGCCAAGAGTGTCAAGTAGTTCTGATACCGCGATGGTGCGATCCGGCCCGAGTCAGCGAGCTTCCTGACTTCGCAATCCGGTTCTGATCGGTGCAGGCATCCGCCGAACCTGCAAAGGGAAGCTGCAGTCTTCATTTCGGGGAACAATGACTGAAGACTCTCTTTGCCTACTCCTGACAATGACAGTTGGGAAAAGCCTGGCGTGTCTGCGACCAGACCTCCGCCGGAGAGGCGGACCAACTCCACCTGTCTAGTGGTGTGCCTGCCCCGTTTCAGTTTTCGGCTGATGGAACCTACCGGTAGATCCAGGCCTGATTCGATTCTGTTCAAAAGCGAAGATTTGCCGACACCGGAAGGTCCGGCGAACGTACTTACCTTGTCCTTAAGCAGCAATCTCAGTTCATCGATTCCCTGGTTGTCGACGGTACTGGTAACCACAACAGGATAACCAATGCTCTCATACACCCCGATCATCTCGCGGAACCGATCGGGATGTTCAAGCAGGTCCCGCTTATTGATGCAGATCACTGTCTGAAGTCTGCTGGCTTCGATTACCGTCAGCAGCCGGTCAAGGAACAGCCAGTCGGGCTTGGGGTCGGAAAAAGCCAAGACCACTACCGCCTGATCAATATTGGCGATGGCTGGGCGCACCAGTTGGTTTTTCCTCGGAAGCACCCCCTCGATAACTCCTGTTCCGCACTCAAGAATGCTCAGCTGAACCCAGTCGCCTACTAAAACTTTATCATGACTGAGCCGCAGTTTGCCCCTGAGCTGACAGCGGATCAACTGGCCGTCTGGTGTTAGCACATCATAAAACCCACCTATGCCGCGGACAATAATCGGGTTCATCAGCGGACTCATTCGACAAAATCACGATCAATAAACAATCTTCCTCCTATATACACTTGTATGCGGGCTTGTTCCCCTCTGCCCTGGGCGGTAAAGTCAAAACTGGTGCCTCCGGCGTGCACCTGGCGGTAGACCTCCCTTGCCCCGAAATCATCCACAACGATGATGGCGATTTCTTGATCCCTGCCTTCCGGAACGTCAATTCTAACCTGCTTGACATGCCAATCTCCGTTGGTGGTCCAACGCTGAATCCCTTCCGCATCGGACTTGCCGCTGGCAGGAGAGCCTTCTGAATAAACAAGGTCAACCTCCCAGCCAATCTCTACTTCTGCAAAAGGCGGTGGATTCTGTTCAACTACATGATTCTTGGGAATTGTGGTGCTGAACTCCGGAATCAGTTTCCCTTCCCTTAAACCCAGTTCAGCAATTTCCCGCCGCACAGTCTCCAATTCCTTGCCGCGGAAGTTCGGCAGAACCACGATTGGAATCGTATCCAGCCCTTGACTGACCACAAGCACAACCGGCGAGCCCAAAGCCACATATTCGTCAGGTTTTGGTTCCTGGTCGATCACCGTATTCACAGGGTGGTCTCCCGTTTGCACGAACTTTGCCTCACCAAGCGTGAACCCGGCCTGGGTCAAAGCCAGCTGCGCTTCCCGGTGCGACAAGCCGATCACACTCGGCATATAAACATGCTCAGGCCCTTTGCTGACTCTGACAAACACAACCTGGTTCTCTTTTTTCATGCGGTTGGCTTTCGGATCCTGGCTGATGATATGCCCAGCCGGAACCTCGTTGTCGAACACTTCAAGCTCCACTGCCATTCTCAACCTGCTCTCGGCCAGGATACGCTCGGCTTCTTCAACGCTTAATCCCGTGACATTGGGAACTGGGACGTCATCAGGAAACAGGAATTCTGGAATGAAAACCATAAGTCCATAAATCAATCCGGCAAACAGCAGCAGCGAAAACAGAACGAGCGGAGCCCGCGACTTGGTTTTCTTTCGGCTCTTACCGGATGTCCTCTTATTTACCGCGGCCAATTCTGCTTCCTCCTCTTCCAGCATTTGTTCCTCATTGATGTCAACCATATCCACGGTCAGCTTCTGGGTTTGATCTATGTCAACTCCGGCGCTGAAATCAAGACGCTCCAATGCGGCGCTCAGTTCCGCGGCAGATTGATATCGATCCGCCGGCCGTTTGGCCAAAAGCTTCAGGACGATCTTTTCCAGATGAGGCGGGACATCGGGATTGATGCTGGTTAGCGGCACCGGTTGATCCTGAATGTGTTTCAAAGCGATTGATATGGGTGTTTCAGCCTTAAACGGCACAGTGCCGCAGAGCATCTCGTACATGACCACTCCCAGCGAATAGAGATCGGACAAATGGTCAATTTTACTACCTCGAGCCTGTTCGGGAGAAAAATAGAGCACAGAGCCAAGCACCACACCTGTTTGTGTGATACTTGTTGACGATACGGCGGCAATTCCAAAGTCGGTCACCTTAACCTGGCCGTCATTGGTGATCAATATATTGTGGGGTTTAATATCGCGGTGAACAATACCATGGCGGTGGGCATGGGCAAGCGCCGAGCAGATCTGGATGGCGATCTTCACTGCCTGAGCTGCGGCGAGCCGTCCCTCCGTTTTGATGACCTCGCTAAGGTTTTTGCCGTGAATATATTCCATGACGATAAAGGGCGTCTTGCCGTACGTCCCAACATCATAAACCGTGACAACGTTTGGATGGGAAAGGCTGGCGGCTGCTTGAGCTTCCCGGTAGAATCGGCCGATAAACTCATTATCGTTGGCATACTGCTCCCGCAGGATCTTCACTGCAACCAACCGGTTCAACAGAGTATCCTTGGCGCTGTAGACCAATGCCATGCCGCCGTCGCCGATTTTCTCCACTATTTCATATCTGTTCGAAAGAATGCTGCCGATCATGAAACCAACCTCTCGTTATAACCTGTCAAGCGCCTCCATAAGCACTTGCCCGCCGATTTGAGCGGCTGAGCCTCCTCCATACCCTCCATGCTCAACCAATACTGCCACAGCGATTCTAGGATTTTCTGCCGGGGCAAATCCTATAAACCAGGCATGGTCCCTACCATGAGCATTCTCCGCAGTCCCCGTTTTACCTGCAACTGCCGTACCGGGAATTTGAGCGGCCCGGCCTGTCCCATACGCCACTACGTCCACCATTCCTGCTCGAACCAGAGCTGCTGTGCGCTGGGTGACAACCTGGCCCAGGGCTCTGGGTCCGAAAAACATGCCGGTCAACCAATATGGTGGAACGGGTTTGACCAAATACAATCCCATGCGCATACCACGGTTGGCGATGGTGCCGACAGCACTAACCATCTGGAGGGGCGTGACCAGGATCTCGCCCTGCCCGATCCCTATCTGAGCCCATCCCAGTTCGTCATGGGGAGGGGCTGGCAGACTGCCTGGACGGTCACCAAAACCAAATTCTTTCAGGTATCGCAATCCCTCTGCCTTAAGCTCCACCGCTAACTGGGCAAAGACGATGTTGGAGGAGTAAGCCAGTGCTTCCTGTGTGGAAATCAAACCAAAAGCTTGGCCCTGATAATTGCTGATCTCCCTGCTGCCAAAACTGGCCATCCCTTCGTCCATCCAGCTAGTGTCGGCCGCAGCGAGCCCTGTCTGGTAAGCGGCAGCCAGAATAAACGGCTTGATGGCTGAACCTGGCGGGTAAACCCCCTGGGTGGCCCGGTTATAAAATGGGCTTGATGGATCGCTTACATACTCCTCCCAATACTCGTTCAAATGATTCGGATCGATGTACGGCGCTGCGTAGAGAGCAAGGATTTCGCCGGTACATGGGTTTGTAACCACCACAGCCCCCCGTTGTCCGCCCATGTGCCGGCCGACGGCGGCCTGCAGTTCGGCATCGATCGTCAAATATATATCTCGGTTTTTGACTAGCTGCGAATTGTATGCCGCTTCCACCCCTGTCATGCCGAAGCGTGGATGGAAGTAACCGATCACATGGGACAAGCTTGGGTGCCCGAAATATGCGCGGATGTACTGCTGCCCATCCCAATCGGAATCGGCCAGCAGTACTCCCCGGCGATCGTAGATTCTGCCGCGGCTGCTTTTGTATGCGAGCATCACCTTTGGGTTGATGGGGTGATCGGCAAGATCAGCCCGAATCAACTGCCAATAGGCTGCTGCTCCCCATAAAACCGCGAACAAAGCCACAGCCAATCGAAAAACCCGCTTCACTCTCCAACTTTCGTAAAGGGCGTCAACTTTTTGAGCCGGCGATGCGGAGAGCCTAGTCACAATTCCCAACAGGAACATATTTGCCGCGATCGATGTCGACCCGAAACTTACGAACGGCAGAGTCATACCGCTTAAGGGTATTACGTTCAAAGCTCCTCCAGCAACGAAGAAAACCTGGTATACCCACAGCAGTGATATACCGACCGTCAAAACCTGGCTTGGGCCTGTCAGTTTCGCGGCGGTCTTTAAGCCAAAGAACACTAAAAGCAGATAAAACCCCAATAACGCTGTTGCGCCCAACAAACCAATTTCTTCGCAAATCAAAGCAAAAATAAAATCGGTATGGACCGCCGGAATATCGGCTCCCAGGCCAAAGCCAAGGCCGCGCCCGAAAAGTCCGCCGTTGTGAACCGCAAACAAGCTGTGAACAGTTTGAAAACCAAGCCCGGCCGGTTCCGCCCAAGGGTTGAGCCACAACACGATACGCTGCCGGACGTGGGCAAATCCGAGCCATGCCAGCCCTCCGCCTATGGCTGCGGCCGCTGCGGCAGCCAAAAAGATCCGCCAGTCAAAGCGGTGGAAAAACACCATACTGGCAGTGACCAGAACGAACAGGAGCGCTGGCCCTAAATCTCTTGACACAGCCAGGCACAAAACCATGAAGCCCAGCAATACCATAAGCGGAACCCAAGGCTTGAGGCGCAGCTGTTTTTTGCTTAAGAGTACAGCAGCATGCTCTCCTATATAAGCTGCCGCAAACAACAACATCCCGATCTTGGCCAATTCAACCGGTTGAAACCTAAGCCCGCCAATCCGCAGCCATGCCCTGGCTCCACCCGCCTCTTCACCGAAGATGATGGTGAAGGCAAGCAGCAATACCGCGGACCAGCCGGCCAGGTATTTGAACCGGAATAATCGCCAATCAAAGGGCAGGGCGGCGGCAAAAGCGGCTAATCCGAACATGATCCCGCGCCAATGCTCCCAGCCAGATTGGGGATCAAGCCGCACCATAAACAGCCAACCGGTGATTAACAGCACTCCGGTATTGACCAATGGTTCTGCCGGCAGGCGGGCATGGGCTAAGGCTGCTGCCGTGACCGCCAGTGTAATCCAGATCGAGGCCAACTGCCACCCGTGTGCCATGGAAACTGTTTGAGACAACCACAGCAGTGCTGCGAAGCATAGTGCGCCTAGTTCTGCGATGGTATTGGCCGTGCGGCGTGTCATTCAGTCACCCCTTAGGGGATTTCTACCAGGATTACCGTAACATTGTCAGGGCCTCCGTTGGCGTTGGCAATTTCAATCAATTCGCAAGCGGCACCTTCAGGATCATGCTGCAGTAATACCGCTTCGATCTGCTCATCGGCCACCACATCGGTGAGTCCGTCCGTACACAGCAATATCCAGTCTGTAGGGACCAACGGGGCCGAAAAAGTTTCTATTTCAATCTCACCGATTCCCAAAGCTTGAGTAACAACATGCCGATGGGGATGGTGAAACGCCTCATCTTTCGACAGATTGCCGTTTCTTACCAGTTCACCGACAATAGAGTGATCGGAAGTGATCTGGGTAAGTTTGCCGTTGTGCAGCATGTAAGCGCGGCTGTCGCCAACATGGCCTAAATAGAGATGGTAGGCTGTCCCATCCTTCACAATATAGGCCAAGGTGGCGGTAGTCCCCATTCCCCGCAAGTGAGGAGCCTTGGCTTGGGCCTGAATAGCCCGGTGGGCTGACATAATAGCGTCCATAACAGCGTCCATGGGGGGCTTGGCGGAAAAATCGCAACTCTTGAACACATCAACGGCTATCGCCGCGGCGACCTCGCCGGCTTGATGCCCTCCCATGCCGTCACAGACAGCAAATACATTATCTGAAACCCAATACGCGTCTTCATTGTGATCTCGGACGAGTCCATTGCTTGTTGCAGCTCCCACCCGCATTTTCCTCACCTCTTGTCAGTCAAACTGTTCCAGCATACGCTGCACCATCTTGTAACAAAACCGCAGCAGCCACAGTGCAATCAATACCTTGACGGCATACTGAATCAGCTGCATTAGCGATCACCAGCCTGGAAAACCATGATGATGGTGCCGATTCTGATTTGGTCACCGTCATCCAATACTCGTTCATCAATGCGCTGTTCATTGACAAATGTGCCGTTTGTGCTGTTGTTGTCAATCAATCTCCATTTGCCGTCAATCGGCTCCAGCCAGGCATGTATTCTGCTGGCGCTCGGATCGTCGATTACCAGATCACACTTGAGGCTGCGTCCAATACTCTGTCGCCCCGAACTTATGCGATATGCTGATTGTGGCTCTTTTCCCTGGATGACAAGCACCGGCTGTCCCCTGCCCACTTCTTGCAAGGTGAACACCTGTGTGCGTTCGGTTCCAGAAGATCCTTGCTCGAGCGCAGAATACTCTGCTGTTGATAAAGGGCCTGCCTCCAGAAACGCAGCCGTAATATCCACACTTCCAGGTTCCAGATCTGGGCTCGCTGCAAATGAAAGCTCAAGGCGACCAATAAAGCTTAGGTTTTTCTCTTCTGCTTTTTCCAGCAAAAATCCTTTTAGTTCAGTAATCAAGGTTTGCTGTAGGGACTCCAGGCCCTGCAGCTGGCTAGGGTGAAGCCTGATCACATAAATGTTTGGAACATATGTCTTGGCGATGCTGACACGCCGGTTTGCTTCCATTGTTTTGGCAAGCTTCTTCCCGATCTGTACGGGCTGAATCTGTGGATGGCCTTTGCGGTTCTTCCCCTCAATGACGTTTTCCAGCAGGGATTCAATCCGATCGAGTATTCTCATGTGCAACCTCCCTAGCGGCCTGCTTTAATTGGCCGCATGCCGCTTCGATGTCCAGGCCGCGCTCGCGCCGAATGGTGGTGGGAATGCTGTGTTGACTCAAATATCTGGCAAAACACTGGACCACTTTTGAATCGGGCCTTTGGCAAGTCCCGCCAACGGGGTTGACTGGAATCAGGTTCACATGACAGTTCAAACCTGCCAGCAGCCTAGCCAGTACGGCGGCATCATCCAGTCCATCGTTGAAATCGGCAATCAATACATACTCGAAAGTGATCCGCCTCCGCGTCTTGCGAACGTGATACCGGCAGGCGGCCATCAGCTCTTCCAATGGGTATTTTTCCGCAATGGGCATGATTTGCCTGCGCTTTTGATCATCAGCGGCATGAAGCGACACTGCCAAGCCAACCTGTCCCTGCTCATCGGCTAACTGATAGATCCGCGGCACAATGCCGCAGGTGGAAATCGTGAAGCGCCTCAAGCCCAAACCTATCCCCGCTTCACAGTTAAGCAATCTGATCGCGCCGATCACTGCCCCATAGTTGAGGAGGGGTTCGCCCATACCCATGAACACAATATTGGTGACCTGACTGCTCTTGTTAATGTACTCCACCTGCTTTGCGATTTCGCCGCTGGACAGATTCCGGACAAACCCTGCATGCCCTGTCGCACAAAAACTACAGCCCATGGCACACCCTACCTGCGTTGATACGCAGACGGTGACCCGGTCCTCTTCGGGGATTAGGACTGTTTCCACGGTCTGTCCGTCAAAAAGGCCGAAAAGGTATTTGACAGTACCATCTGCGCTGGTGCGTTCAGCCATGGGCGTAAGTTCCGAAATATAGAAATGGGCTGCTGGGGCTGTTTGCAGTGTGCCTGGAATGTTTTTCAGATCCGAAAAGCTCGCTGCCGCATACTTGTGGATCCAGCGAAAGACCTGCGCCGCGCGGTATTTTGGTATCTCCATTTCAACAAAATCGCGCTCCAAAGCTTCCAATGAAATACTGTTTATCTCTAGTGTACCCTTTTTTTCCACAGTTTTTCCTCCTTGGGCCGCCGGGATAGATCACAACCGCAGGGACAAGCTAACATAGAGGTGATCTTGATGCATCGCAGCAGCAAAGTCCATTTCCTCACAGCTTATGTCGAATACCTGATGAATAAAGGCATTCGCTCAGAAGAGTATTATGTTGGCGACGCCAGCCGTTTTATCAGGTTCTTGTTAGCTAATATTACCGAAAATGATGTGCGCGATTTCATAAACCAGTCAGCCAAAACGCCTTCTTATCAAAACCGGCTTCGGAAAACTCTGCGCAGATTCTTTCATTTCGGCAGCGAAATGCTGGATTTGGGCAATTTGGCACAGATATTAAAAAAAACTAGATGATCGCTCATCCAGTTTTTATCAAAAGTGGTCGGGGCGACAAGATTTGAACTTGCGACCTTCGCGTCCCGAACGCGACGCTCTACCAAGCTGAGCCACGCCCCGCTATCTACTTAGATAGTATACATTGAAAACATGTTTTTGTCAATGCATCACAGCGAAAGCGGAGCTGGCTCTATCCTGGTAGGTTCTTTCCGTTTACATTGCCGCCACACTGATTTCCTCAGCCAGTTTGGCAATGATCAGCGAATTTGTGGGTACACGAGAACCCCTATGAGTGCCGCACAAGTTGCTGATATATTCTGTGTTTCCGTTTTCCCATGCCGCCACCACAGCATTGCGGATGGCCGCCTCCACGCCTCCGATCGTTGCATTGTATTTGCTGGCCAAAGCAGGGTAAATCTCTTTAGTCAGCGCTCCGCCCACATAGCCTCGGGACTGGCACATCAGTGCGGCGTCCCGCAAATAGGTGAATCCTTTGAAATGCGGCGGAATCCCCATCTCATGAAGAATTCTCACAATCCGCTTTTCTGCCGATTCCCGAGGGAATCTCTGGTACTTCGACAAATCTTGATACCCGCCTTCGCGGACGCCTGTATCTGTCCTTTCCTGGGCAAACTCGCGGATTCTATCCGCCAACATGGAAAGGTTGAAAGGTTTTACAATGAAATAGTCGACACCAAGCTCAGTGAGGCGGCTTAAGAGTTCGTCGCGGCTGAATGCTGTGAGAACGATGATCCTTGGCCGATTACTCAGCTGCATTTCGGCCATGCGCTCAAGCACACCGATACCATCAAGATGAGGCATGGTGATGTCCAGGATCATCACATCAGGCTGTAGTTCGGTTAGTTTCACCAATGCTTCTTCTCCATCGTAGGCTACTCCAGCTGTCTCCATGTCCGTTTGATTATCAAAAAATTCCGCTAATATGCTACACAATTCGACATTGTTGTCAACTACTAAGATTCGATTCATTTTAAGTACCATCATCCCTTTCAATAGAGTTTAATATTTTTTATTCGACGCAAAATTCCACTTTCCTGCTCAGAATTGATTGTTCTGCAATTTGCAGATAAAGAAGCCATCAATTCCATGAATAAACGGAAGAATCGACAGCATTCCCACATGTTGAGACGGAGGGAACCACTGCGGCAGCGGCGACAAAATGAAACCGGGATGACGCTTGAGGAACCACCGGACTGTGTCCTCGTTTTCTTCAGGTTCAGTGGTACAGGTCGCGTACACCAGTGTACCTCCAGGTTTGACCATGGCGGCGGCATTGGCCAAAATCCGGCGCTGCAGCTCGGCCAGGCTGAGAATATCCCTTTCCCTCCTGCGCCACCTTGCATCTGGCCGGTGCCTGAGGACTCCCAAACCAGAACAAGGTGCGTCAACTAAGACCCGGTCGGCCGGTGGAAGCTTTAGCACGGCAGCATCACCAACCATGGGCTCGATAATCGAAATACGGAGCCGGGCAGCGTTTTCTTCAATCATGGCCACCTTTTCATCGGTTTGATCAACAGCAATAATCCGGCCGCGGTTGTCCATCAGTTGTGCAAGATGAGTAGTCTTACCACCCGGCGCGGCGCATAGATCGTAGACAGTTTCGCCCGGCTGCGGTGCCAATGCGTGGGCCACCAAGGCCGAACTCTCATTCTGGACATAATAGTAACCTCTGTCAAGCCATGGATCAGCCGCCGGGGAAAAAGAACGGCCGAGCACAAGGACATCCGGAGCAAAACGGCCTTTCTCCGCCAAAGCCCCTTGTTCCACAAAGTGTGCGCCTAGTGTCTCTGGCGATGTTATCAGTGTGTTGACCCGCACATGGATCTCGGGGCTGGTATTGTTGATCTGGCAGAATCTGACAGTATTCTCCAGTCCATACCTATGCAGCCAGCGTTTAACAATCCATTCGGGGTGGGAGTGCTTCACAGCCACATGGCGAACCGGATCTGACTCTGGATCAGGGTATTTGATCGACTCAGATTTCCGCGCTAGATTGCGCAGAACAGCATTGACATAACCGCCGGCTTTGCGGTGTTTTCCAGCCGACGCAAGCTTCACCGCTTCATTCACCGCCGCCGATACAGGAACACGGCTCAAGTAAAGAATTTGATAAGCGCCCGTCCTCAATATGGCCCGGACTCGCGGCTCAAGGGAGTCGATCCTAATGCGGCTGATTGAATCCAAGGCAAAGTCGATTGCCTTTTGCATCCGTACAGTGCCGTAGGTTATCTCGGTTGCCAGCCCCCGATCCAGGTTGTTTAGTCTGTAGGCTTTGAGAGCCTGGTCGAGTGCGTCGCTGATTGCAACCCCACTTTCTATTCTCATGAGTGCGTTAACCGCAGCGGCACGGGGGTTCGATTCTTGCATTCTCTCACATCCTAAAAAACCGACGCATATGCGCCGGCTTTACTTACCGGAGGCGCTCAGCGTCTCCGGGAATCTCTAATCAGCAACAGCCTGATCAAGTGCATAGCCGATACAGCCACAGCTGCCACATACGTCAGAGCTGCAGCCGAAAGGACTTCTCTCGCTTTGGGGCGCTCTTCCTGAGTAAGGAAACCTGCTTCAGCCAACATGGCCATTGCCCTGCGCGAAGCGTTGAATTCCACCGGCAGCGTGACTACTTGAAACGCCAAGGCGGCAATGAAAAACCAGATGCCGATATCCATCAAGATTGGGAGTGAAAGAAACAATCCGATGAAAAACAGCGGAAATGCCGCTTGTGATCCAAAACTTGCAATCGGGAAAAGATTGTTGCGAATGCCCAACGGGATGTAGTTCTGAGCATGCTGCACAGCGTGGCCGGTTTCATGAGCCGCGACACCCAAGGCAGCTACACTGGTGCTGGAATATACCGGCTGCGACAGTCGAAGCACTCGTTTGCGCGGATCGTAATGATCGGTCAAATAGCCGCGGGCCATTTCGATCTTCACGTCATGCAGCCCATGAGCATCAAGTAGATACCTGGCTACCTGTGCTCCAGTGTAGTTCGACGAAGCAAAAACTCGCAAGTATCTCCTGAACGTGCTGCTGACCTTCGACTGAGCCCACATGGCGAAAATCAAAGCCGGCAGCACCAAAATATAGGTTGGATCGTAGTAGAAGTACATCACAGCACCCCTCTCTCAAGTAGTTTTGACATTATCTCTGGTTTTACTCCCAAACCACTGGCCTTTGCGAAGCCGCAGCCCGTTGGCTGCATCATAAGCGTCCAGGATGCGCGCTCCCTGACGCTGCAGCTTTTTCACGAGCAGACTGCCCTCCCCGGCGGCAACCAAGATGCCTTCAGGAGAAATCGACATGATTTCACCCGGAGAACCGCCTTCATGGCCCAACGGCAGTGCTTCCCACACCTTTATCATCTCGGTATGGAATGATGTATATGCCGTTGGCCATGGATTGAGACCCCTGACAAAATTGGCGATGTTTTCCGCCGACTGCCGCCAGTCAATTTCAGCGTCGGCCTTGGACAGCTTCGGGGCATAGGTGGCTTGTTGATGATCCTGCGGAACTCGAGGCGCCGTGCCTGCATTTAGCAAATCCAGCGTCTCAGCTAATAAAGCGGCTCCTTTCAGCGCGAGACGATCATGGAGTGTTCCGGCAGTATCCGTAGGCAGAATTGGTTCCTCTGCCTGCAGAATAAGGTCGCCTTCGTCCCATCCTTCGCTGAGATACATAGTGGTAACCCCGGTTACCCGTTCCCCATTCATGATTGCATGATGGATCGGAGCCGCACCCCGATACTTAGGCAAAAGCGAGGCATGCACGTTGATGCAGCCATGGCTTGGAAGTTCCAACATCGCTTTCGGGATTTTATGGCCGAAAGCCACCACGATGATCGCATCAGGTTCATATTTGGCCATCTCTTCAAGAAACCCGGGAGTGTTTACTTTCTCCGGTTGATAGATAGGGACTTGGTATTGCAGAGCCCTTTCTTTGACAGGTGAAAACTGCAGCTTCTGGCCCCGGCCGCTCCTGCGATCTGGTTGTGTGACCACCGCCAGAAGCTGATGACGCCGAGCAGCCGCATCAAGGCTGGGCACGGCAAATTCGGGTGTGCCCATGAAAATGATCCGCATCCTATTCTTCTCCTTCAAAGATATCCTTTTCATCCACCAAGTCTGTGAACAGGATTCCGTTCAGGTGATCGATCTCATGCTGGAGCGCCCTGGCGAGCAAACCTTCCGCTTCGATTTGGACCGGCTTCCCTTTCTCGTTGAACGCCTGCACCTTCACTGTTGCCATGCGCTTCACATAGGCTTGTTTTCCGGGAACACTCAAACAACCTTCCACATCGATATCTTCACCGGATCCTTCTATGATTTTCGGATTAATCAGCGCAATTGGCCCTTCACCCACATCGATCACGGCGATCTTCTTGCTCACGCCGACCTGTGGGGCCGCAAGGCCGACTCCATCTACCGCATACATGGTTTCGATCATATCCTCGATCAATCGGGATACTCTTTTCGTGATCCTGGTGACCGGTTGTGTCGGTTGCCGCAGTATGGGATCACCAGCTTTGATTACCTTCAACACAGCCATTAACCGAGACCTTCTTTCGTTCTACCTATGTAATAAATTATACCACACTACTTATAATAAGAACAATGGATCCGGGTCGATACTGACTGTGACAGTGCCATCATGTTTGGGAAGCTCTGTCAGGAATTGGCTGATTTTATGCTTTGACTTGACAATGATCTGCCAACGGTGCCTGCCTTTCAACTTGGAAATCGGGGCAGGTGCCGGACCGTAGGTCTGGACATTGCTAAGCTTTGTCTGCATTATCTGGCTTATCCTTTCCGCTTCCTTCCGGACTGCTGCTTCGGGGCCTTGAATCAGCACACGGACGAGATGTCCAAATGGGGGATACTCAAGCTGCCGGCGGTAAGCGATCTCCTTACGGTAAAAAGAGGCATAATCGTGTTTTGGGACACTGCTGATGGCATAGTGTCCAGGATCATAACACTGGATAATCACTCTTCCGGGTTTTGGCCCGCGCCCAGCCCTGCCGCTCACTTGAGCCAGCAGCTGATAAGTCCTTTCGGCGGCATGAAAATCCGGAAAATTAAGCGCCAGGTCCGCGCTGATTACGCCAACCAGGGTAACGTTGGGGAAATCCAGCCCTTTGGCGATCATCTGTGTGCCGATCAGCACATTTGCCTGACCCTGCCGGAACTGGTTAAGCAAACGCTGATGTGAACCCTTGCGCCTGGTTGTGTCGGAATCAAGGCGCACAATACGGGCATCAGCAAAGTTTTTTCTGATGTGCTCTTCCAGCTGCTGCGTGCCAGTGCCGAACTGTCTTATATGGTGAGATCCGCACTGGGGACAGCTGAGTCTCAACCCCTCGCTGTAGCCGCAGTAATGGCATTTAAGCCGGTTGTCCCGGTGATAGGTCAATGAGACATGGCAGTTTGCGCAGGCAGCGACGTAACCGCATTCGCGGCAAAGGACAAAAGCGGAATAACCGCGCCTGTTGAGAAGTATAATCGCCTGTTCATGATTCTTAAGTGTCCGTTCTAGTTCTTCCGCAAGCAGCGCGCTGAACATGCTCCGGTTGCCGTGGGAAAACTCCTCCCGCATGTCGACCAGGACCACCGGCGGAAAAGGGCGATCATGGACTCTGCTCGGCATTTCCACCAACCGGTATTCGCCCCTGAGCGCCCGGTGATAGCTTTCCACAGCTGGCGTGGCACTACCCAGGACCACCACCGCCCCATGATACAGAGCACGCTTCAGCGCGACGCTGCGGGCATGATACTTCAGCATTCCATCGGCCTGTTTGTAAGTGCCTTCGTGCTCTTCATCGATGACAATCAGGCCGATATTCTCAAGAGGGGCGAAAACGGCTGAGCGAGCACCGATTACAATCGGCAGTTCTCCCTTCTTGATTTTGTGCCATTGGTCGTAACGCTCACCTTCCGAGAGCCCGCTGTGGAGGACGGCAACCCTGCCGGGAAATCTCTGGGTGAACCTGGAGATAGTCTGCTCCGTCAGGGAAATCTCAGGCACCATCATGATCGCCTGTTTGCCCCGCTGCAAGCAGTAGGCGATTGCCCGCAGATAGACCTCGGTCTTGCCACTGTCGGTGACACCGTGAATCAATACCGGTTTACGGCTGCCGCTGAACTCATCGATAACAGCTTGCAGCGCCTCATCCTGCATTCTTGTCAAAACTGGAATTGGCTTGTTTTCTGTGGATAGCTCAAGTGTGCGTTCAACCAAACTTGGAGCCATATTGATATAGCCTTTTGCCTGTAAAGCCGCGAGAGTCTGATAGCTGGCCTTGGTGGTTCTGCACAGTTCGCTTGCAATTTGACGAGGCTGTTTTTTCAAACTTAGCAGAATCTCTCTTTGCTTCACAGCCCGGGGCGGCAGCGACTGGAGGTATTCTTCGATTAAGCCTGGATTTGACAGGGCGACAGTCAACTGCTCTTTGCTTTTTACCCGCTCCTTGCCATAGCGGGTTCCTGCCGGCAGAAAGAATTGGAGTGCCTGGGCATGCAATCCGGCATACTCTTCAACCATCCAGGCGGCCACCGCCAAGTGTTCTTCTGTCAACACAGGTTCAGGATCAAGTGTCCTGATGATCGGCCTGATCCGGGCTGCTTCCAGGTCAACCTGATCGACCAATTCCACAACATAGGCTTCGACTCTACGGCTGCCGAACGGCACGAGCACCCGGTGTCCCAGGCGCAGGGTGCCCATATGCTTGGGAATAGAGTAGTGGAAAACCCGGTTCACCGCACTGGCTTTAACATCTACAATCACGCCGGCGAACTTGGCAATCGCCATCACCCCCCTGCTTCAGAATGAAAATGACCTGTGGTTGTCCACAGGCCCGCTCTTATTTGATTCCTTCTTTGGTGCGCACCCACTGAATTTTCCCGGATGATATCTCTGCTAAGGCGATCGTGACCGGTTTGTAATGCTCTGTCTCGATGGTGGGACTAGCTCCTGCAAGTATCTGGCGGGCTCGTTTAGCAGCAGCGACCACCAAAGTGTAGCGATTGTCCACATTTCCTGGTTTTTTCTCAAAGGTCATCTCCGTTTTGCCTCCTTTGCCATAACTCTTGAAGAGCGTTGAGATCGGCCCTGGCCACACGGCACCGTTCTGCGTTGATGATCACGGCCAACCTTTCGGCGGCCTTATCCAGATCATCGTTGATAATATAATAATCATAGTCGACTATATACTCAAGCTCCTTGGCTGAATGTTCCAATCTTTTGACAATAGCCTCCAGAGCGTCTTGCCCTCGTTTGTTCAACCGTCTGCGCAGTTCATCCAGTGTCGGCGGCAGCAAAAACACCAATACCGCATCGGGCATCCGTCTTCTGATCTGCAGCGCCCCTTGAATGTCCACATCCATGATAACAGTATGCCCTTGTTGAATCTCATTTTCCACGAACGCCTTTGGTGTGCCGTAGCGGTTGCCGACAAACTCAGCCCATTCCAGGAATTCATGATTGGCGATCATCCGGTCAAACTCTTGATCCGAGACAAAAAAATAGTCTACGCCGTGAACCTCGCCTGGACGTGGCGGCCTGGTTGTAGCGCTGACTGAGTATTTGAGATTGGGGATACGAGGGAGTACATGATCAATTAGTGTGTTCTTGCCTGCTCCGCTGGGGCCAGACAAGACGATTAAGAAGCCTTTCCCTTTCACCTCAATATCCCCCCTATGTTCCTGCGTCCTGAATCGATTCTTCCGGTTTGAACCACGTCAACTGCATCCTTGATAAAGTTACTCTTTCCCCTCCGATGGTGCATCTTGAGCATTGACAGTCAAGCGGTGCGCAACTGTTTCGGGTTGAACAGCTGAAAGGATGATGTGATCACTGTCAGTAATGATCACTGCTCTTGTTCTGCGTCCATAGGTAGCGTCAATAAGCATGCCCCGGTCTCTCGCTTCTTGGATGATTCTTTTGATCGGTGCTGATTCGGGGCTTACAATACTGATTATGCGGTTGGCAGCAACGATGTTACCAAAGCCAATGTTGATTAGTCTGATTTCCACTAGTAGATCCTCCTTGCTACCATGTTAGCCTCTCAGCCTAGGCGCTCTAACAGAGCATTAATCTGCCTCTTCCCCAACCCTTGAACGCGCCGGTTCTCGTTGATTCCGATCTCTTCCATGATTTTCTTCGATGTTACCTTGCCCACTTGCGGCAGCGATTGAATCAAATATGCTACTCTCATTTTGGCAATTACTTCATCGTCCTTCGAATTCAAGACATCCTGCAGAGACAGAGATCCACTCTTGAGCTTCATGCGCAGTTCAGCGCGTTTGCTGCGCATCAGCTGCGCTTTTTGCAGAGCTTTTCTCTTCTCGTCAGCACTCAGTTTTGGCAGCGGCATCCATTTCACCTCCCTTGTTCGCCAAAATCCATTTCCAAACTAGAATAGCGCCAAGCGGTTATTCTAGATTCTGGACCTGTTCACGAACTTTTTCCAGCTCGCTCTTGAGCTCAACCACAGCCTTAGTAATATGTAGATCGTTCGCCTTTGAACCAATGGTGTTGACCTCTCGATTCATCTCTTGAATCAGGAAATCCAGTTTCCGCCCAATTGGCCCTCTTTGTTTAAGTGTTTCCAGGAACTGCCCAATATGGCTGTTGAGTCTCACCAGTTCTTCATCAATACTGCAGCGATCCGCAAACAAAGCGACTTCGGCCTCGAACCGTTCTACAGGGAGGCTTGTCCCTGACAACAGCTCGTCAAGGCGTTCTTGGAGCCGGCTGCGGTAGTTGTCCACCACTTGAGGGGCATGACTCTCTATTTCCACCACAAGCTGAGCGATGCGGTCCATCTTCACAACCAAATCCTGAGCCAGTTTTTGGCCTTCGATGGTCCGCATGGCATTGAGCTGTTCCAAAGCGTTGGTAACCGCTTCTTTGGTGACTGCTGTCAGGATGTCCCAGTCGATTTCTGGATCGGCAATTCGGACCAGATCTGGTATCTGGAAAATATGATCAAACGTCAGGTCCGGAAGCTCCATCTCCTGCTGCAGTTCATGCCACTGCTTGTACAAACCTGCCAAAACACCCCTGTCTATCTTGACCATTCTATCTTGTTGGCTTAATTCCTCTATCTTAACATAAATTTCTACCCTTCCACGTTGAACTCCTACTGATATCAGCTGCCGCAAACTCTCTTCCAACAGCTGGTACTGGCGCGGAAGGCGGATTTGTATGTCTAAATACCGGTGATTGACGCTCTTTACTTCAACTTTAACCGACCATTGATCCGTAATCACTTCGGCACTGCCGAATCCGGTCATGCTGAATACCATGATTGGGCCTCCCGCTGTTGTTTGGTAGTGTTCTGCCTTTTGTTTCTTTGTCCTCGTGCCGATCTCCTGCTACCGGCGCCACCTCGCCCAAGAAAAGTGCCGGGCGATCAGCCTTTTGGCGGCTCTGAACGCAGTATCGGCCACCAATGTGGATCCGGCAAAAACGAGCACCAAAACCCACTCTTCAAGGTTCAACGCCGTCGTCCCGAAGATCGACTGCAGCCAAGGTTGGTACAAAACGAGAATATGCATCAGGGCAGATATCATCACTGCGGCAACCAGGTAAGGGTTGGTAAACACGCCCAGCTTGAAAATGGAATGGCATTCGCTTCTGCATTCGAATACAAAGATCAACTGAGCCATCACGAGCGTTGAAAAAGCGAGTGTGCGGGCTTTGATCAAGTCTTCCGGGCTGTGTTTCAGGGCAAGCGCGAACACCGCCAATGTGCAGATGCTGATCAAAAGCCCAGAGAAACCGATCTTAAGGTGTAACCGGCGGGCAAAAATGTTTTCATCGGCGCTCCTTGGCGGACGTTCCATTATGTCGGCGTCGCCGGGATCCATCCCCAGGGCGATGGCGGGCAGTCCATCGGTGACCAGGTTCATCCACAGAATCTGGATTGGAATCAGCGGCAGCGGCAAGCCCGCTGTGACTGCCGCAAACATGGTCAGCACTTCGCCGACGTTGCAGCCTAACAAATAGCGGATAAACTTACGGATATTATCGTAGATGATACGTCCCTCGCGGATGGCAGCGATGATTGTCTGGTAGTTGTCGTCCGCCAGGATCATGTCGGATGCTTCTTTGGTGACGTCTGTGCCGCTGATCCCCATGCTGATGCCGATATCAGCCTCCTTGACAGCCGGCGCGTCATTCACTCCATCGCCAGTCATGCCCACAACTTCACCGTTCGCCCTTAGAGCCCTAACGATGGTCAGCTTATGGTGCGGCGCAACTCTGGCAAACACATCCACCGTTTTTACTGCTTCTTGTCTCTCATAGGCGGGCAATGTCTCCCACTCACTACCTGTCATGACATTGGGACATCCGTCCCGGCCCAATCCCAGCTGCCTGGCAATGGCCTGCGCAGTTAGTTTATGATCTCCCGTGACCATGATCGTCCTGATTCCACCCTGCTTTGCCTGGCGGATTGCTTTTTTGGCCTCAGGCCTTGGCGGGTCGATCATCCCCACAAATCCGACAAATATCAAATCGCTTTCCAGAGTGGATTCTGGCACCGTCACCGACGGGACCAGACGGTAGGCCAACCCAAGGATACGCAGGGCCTGAGCGGCGTAGACCTCCACTGCGGCCAAGATCTGTTTTCGATCAGTGGGAGAAAGGGGCTTGATACCGTCGGCGGTCAGGTGTTGAGCACACCGTTCGAGGACAGTTCCTGGTGCACCTTTGACATAAACCAACAGTTGATCATGATGGCGAAGCACTACACTCATCCGCTTGCGTTCTGAGTCAAAAGGCACTTCCCGCAAAAGGGGATATTCCGCTACAAGCCTGGCCTTGCTGAGGCCTGCGTTGTATGCTGCTTCAACCAGTGCGATCTCAGTGGGATCACCAACCAGACTAACACCAGTGCTCCGCTCCTGGATCTGGACACTGCTGCACAGCGCTCCTATTTCCAGGGCTAGTTTTAGACGCGAGTTTGCAGCCGCAGAGGCTTTCAAGCGGCCTGTATCGCTTGCTTCGATTGCCTGCCCGCCGATCCAGTACAATTGGGTTTTCATTTTATTCTGTGTCAGTGTCCCGGTTTTATCGGCACAGATCACAGTTGCACAGCCCAGAATTTCCACCGCCGGCAATTGCCTGATGATCGCATTGCAGCGGATCATCCGCTGCACACCTATAGCCAGTGCGATGGTAACAACTGCAGGCAAGCCTTCGGGTATTGCGGCCACCGCCAGGCTGACACCTGTGAAAAACATCCGGTAAACCGGAAAACCACGCCAAACTCCTGCTGCGAAAACAGCCGCCACAATCACCAGGCACGACAACACGAGCCAGACGCCGAGTTTTTTCAGCCTGCGCTGCAGGGGAGTTTCAGATACAACCGATTCCTGAATCAGGTCGGCAATCCTGCCGATTTCCGTATTCATCCCTGTCGCCACGACCACTCCGGCACCACGCCCTCTAGTGACCAAAGTTCCCATAAACACCATGTTTGACTGGTCCCCAAGAGCAGCCTTACCTCCCTTGAGCGCCTCAACCATTTTGGCAGTAGGAATGGACTCTCCCGTCAACATCGCTTCATTCACATACAGGGTGTTTGCTTCGAATAAGCGGGCATCAGCCGGGACACGATCTCCTGCTTCCAATATGACAATATCTCCTGGGACCACTTCTTCCGCATTCACCTGCATTTTCCGGTTGTCCCGGATCACCTTCGCGCTCGGTGCCGTCAACTGTTTGAGAGCATCGAGGGATTTCTCGGCCCGGTATTCTTGGATAAACCCAAGAATGGCGTTGAGAATGACAATCGCCAAGATGGCTGCCGCATCCACCACTTCTCCCAGCAGGGCGGAAATGCCGGTGGTGATCATGAGCACTATTGTGATGAAATCGTCGAACTGCCGCATAAAAATCGACCATTTTGAATCTTTTTCCGCCTCCAGCAGCTTGTTGGCGCCATATTCTTCAAAGCGCTTCTTTGCTTCGCCAACACTCAATCCACTGTCCAAGTTCGTGCCAAGCGTCCGAGCCAATTCTTTCGGTTCCTGAGTATAGTATGGCAGTTCCATCTACATGCACCCCTTTGCTCGTAAATACTATTCCTGGGTGCAAAAAAAAATGCCGGGTTAACCGGCATTTTTAACCTACGGGCATTGGCTTACCTGGCTCCGATCAAAGCCGCATAGCTCGAATCATATTGAACGGCAAGCTCTCCATAGTGTTTGGCCTTTCCCACATCACCCTCGTGTGTGTAAATCTGCCACAGGTAGTAATGGATTTCGGCCCGGCGGGGTGCGTAAAGGTACGCTGTCTCTAACTCGCCGCGGGCTTCCTGGAATTGTTCCGAAGCCATGTAGGCTTTTGCCAAGGCGATCCTTGCGTCCACGAAGTTCGGAGCAAGCTCTACGGCTTTGGCAAGGGCGCCAATAACATCAGGGGTAATGCCCTGCTGGGAATTAATCAAGCCGATTCCGTAATACGCCCGGGCATACTCGCCGACCATCAAAGCTTTGACATAGCTTTTCAGTGCCAGATCGGCATCTCCGAGGAGATAGTCGAGATCACCTATCAGAACGTTAATCCAGCCGTGATCTGGATTCCTGCGAAGGTACTCATACAGGTGTTCTTTGGCGCCCGCGAGGTTGCCTTGTTCCTGATAAACCAAAGCCAGCATCAGCAAAGACTCGTCTGCCGATTCTTCCCGTTCAATACTTTCCGAGAGCGCGTTCGCTGCCTGCTGCAGTGGGCGTAAACCTGGAATCAGCCGGTCCATTCCGGCTGTGTAGTATTCTAGATAACGCAGTGCGTTTTCAAAACGCACAGCTGGCTGTTGGGCTGCGGTCAAGGCGGTTCCCAGAATCACAGCACATACAACTACAGCCCACAGAAGTCTTCTTTGCATGGTGTCGGATCACCACTCATTCATAAAATGATAGAAAAGCACACAAACAGTTATTAGACATTGCTCATCCTTGTTCCTGCTTCCCACCTCTGGTATACTGTTGTTCAGGAGGGTGATAGCCATGGCTTTTGACGGCATCGCGGTTTCGGCTGTTGTCGCAGAGTTGAACGATAAGCTGGCCAATACAAGAGTAGCCAAAATCTACCAGCCCAACCGCCATACAATAATCATACACCTAAGGGATATTGGCCAGAACCATAAATTGTTGATTTCGGCAGATCCCAGCTCACCCCGGATCCACACAACCAGTGCCCCAGACCCGAATCCCCAAACCCCTCCGGCTTTTTGCATGCTTCTCAGAAAACATCTCGAGCCAAGCCGCGTGCTGGATGTTCGGCAGGTTGAATTTGAACGCATTATAGTCATTCGTTTTGAGGCATACGATCTTGACGCAGGGATGGGAGAAAAAAGCCTTGTCTTCGAGTTGATGGGCAGAAACAGCAACCTGATTCTGATCGATCAGGATCAAACCATAATTGATGCCATCTACCGCAATACCGATTCCAATCATGAACGTCCGGTCATGCCTGGAATAACCTATCAACTACCTCCCGTACACAACAAACTCAACCCGAAGCGCTCCAACTTGCATGAATTCAGCACCGCGCTCCGGATGCTTCCGGAATACCCCGCAGCCAAAGCCCTTGTGAAATGCTATCAAGGGCTGGGACCCCAGGCGGCATCAGAGATCTGCGCCCGCTCAAGGATAGACTTGGAGTGTAAAAACCGCGACCTGAGTCCCGGCCAGGTCAGCGCCTTGTGGCAAAGTATGATGGATCTGATCAGTGCCGAACCCCGGCCAACCTTGATTACCGAGCCCAAACCTGATTTTTTCGCCTACGAACCTGTTCACAGCAGAGAATCGGGGAACGTACAGCGTTTTGCTGCCCTTGACGAGCTTCTGGACAGTTTTTTCACAGCCCAAGCCCGCGATCAGCGCCTGAGTCGGAAGATCTCACAGCTCCTAGGCGCTGTCAATGCCCATTTGCAGCGCTTGCGGCGTAAAGAACAAATACACCGGCAGACCTTGGACTCGGCGGCACAGGCCGATGACTGGCAGAAGAAGGGTGAAATCATTCTTGCAAATCTCTACCGCATTAAAAAAGGAGACACCGTTCTGGAAGCAGTTGATTATTATGAACCCGGCCAGCCTTCGATTGCGATCGAGCTGGACCCAAAACTCAGCCCCAGTGAAAACGCTCAGCTGTATTTCAAGAAGTATGTCAAGGCAAAACGCAGTGCCCATGCGGCTGCACAGCAGTTAAAAGAAACCCTCGCCTTGATAGATTACCTTGAGGAGATCAGCCTTCAGCTCCTGCTCGCCGATGATCCGGAAACAGCGGCTGAGATCGAAACGGAGCTAATCAAAGAGGGGATGATTGAGGAAACCTCCTCGACAAAGCGAAAAACAGCGAGATCAGATATGGGAAGACGCTCGAAACAGTATGATCAATACCTCGCTTCTGACGGCACTCTGCTTCTGCTCGGGCGCAGCAACCGCCAAAACGATTTTGTCACCTTTAAAGCCGCCAAACCAGAGTATCTTTGGCTGCATGCCCAAAAAGTCCCGGGCAGCCATGTGATTGTGTGCACTGACAAGGAGGTGTCCCCACAGACACTTTTGGAGGCTGCGACTTTGGCAGCCTACTACTCCCGGAACAGGGAAAACACCAAGGCCGCCGTGGACTACACCAGAAGAAAACATGTCCGCAAGCCTCCCCAGGCCAAACCTGGATTCGTTGTTTATGATCATTTCCAAACGATCATTGTCGATCCGACCAAGGCCGAGAATCTTCCCCGCAGACTCACCGCGCCTCGGGATCAGTCATAAGTAAACAGAAAGCAAGCGAGTTCACCATCCCCATGTGGTCGTCTGCGCCTGCCCTCTGTTTGTGATCTTAGCTCGCCGCGTTGCGGCTATTCTTTGTTTTATTTTTACATTTTATTCGCCGATGCCGTCCAAATCCCTTCTTTTTTCCGAATCAATGGCGGAAGTGGCGGATCCCTGTGAACACCATGGCCATACCGTGCTGATTGCAGGCATCTATTACCTCCTGATCGCGAACCGATCCCCCCGGCTGAATGATCGCCGTTACTCCTTTTGACGCTGCCAATTCGACACTGTCTGCAAACGGGAAAAAGGCGTCAGAGGCGAGCACTGCACCCTTTGCCTGGTCCCCCGCTTGTTCGACACTCAAGCGCACAGACTGCACCCTGTTCATCTGGCCCGCACCGACACCAATCAGCTGCTTGGCTTTGCACAGGACAATGGCATTGGATTTGACATACTTCACTACCTTCCAGCCAAAAAACAAGTCTTCCCATTCTTCGTCTGACGGTTGACGGTTGGTGACCACCTTCAGCTGATTGTGGTCCAGATCAACAACGTCCGCTTCCTGAATCAAAAAACCTCCAGAAACCTTTTTCCAATCCCAATCGGAGGATTGGGCTGGCTCAAGTTTCAGCAGGCGCAAGTTAGCCTTTTTTGTCAGCACTGCCAGAGCATCCTCAGTAAAATCGGGGGCAATGATCACTTCCAGGAAAATCTTGCTCATTTCCTTGGCTGTAGGTACATCCACTTTGCGATTCACAGCCACAATTCCTCCAAAGATCGAAACAGGGTCGCCTTCATAAGCCTTCAGGTATGCTTCATACAAACTCTCCCCCACTGCCAGTCCACAGGGATTGTTGTGCTTTACGGCGACAGCGCACGGCTCCTGAAACTCGGATACCAACTGCCAAGCTGCCTGGGCATCGTAGATGTTGTTGAAAGACAGTTCTTTTCCATGCAGCTGTTGAGCCTGAGCTATGCTGACAGGCCAGACTGGGGCTTGTCTGTAGAAGGCTGCTTTCTGATGAGGATTCTCGCCGTAGCGGAGATCAGCGGCCTTCTCCAAAGCAACCGTCATTTTGTCCGCGAAGACGGGCTGCCCAAGGTAGTGGGCAATAAGAGTATCGTAATAGGCCGTATGGTTGAATGCCTTCGCCGCCAGGCGCTTGCGGTCGTCAAGGTCAAGGCTGCCTTCTTTCATCTTCTCCAACACCCAATCATAGTCTTTGGGATCACTGACCACCACAACACGGGCATGATTCTTCGCTGCCGCTCTCAACAAAGTTGGGCCGCCGATGTCGATGTTCTCGACAACCTGCTCTTCTGTGGCATTTGGATCCTGTGACACTGCTTCGAACGGATATAGATTTACAGCCACAAGATCGATCAGACTGCCCCCAATTTGTTCAAGCTGCCGGCGGTGCTCATCTGTGTCTTTGGCGAGGATTCCTCCGTGAACTCTGGGATGCAGTGTCTTGACCCGCCCGTCGAGAATCTCCGGAAACTCGGTAACCTCTGAGATATAGGTTACGGGTAAGTTGTTCTCCTTAAGCAGGCGGTAAGTCCCACCGGTACTGATTAGCTTATAGCCGTTCTCCACCAGACTCTGAGCGAACGCAGCCACTCCAGTCTTGTCATAGACGCTTAACAGCGCCAGTTTCATGATCTTTTCCTCCCCGCTTGTGATTTGGTTTTATATAAACAAGAATAGTTTCTTATATAGGGGACATACTTATATATAGCCACACTATATAGATGTAAAGGAGGGTCTTAAACTTGCCGGAAACCGTGGAAAGAAGCCCAGGGCGCAATTGGACTGAAGAGGAGAAGGATCTTGTTTGGGAACAAATAATCAAAGGCAAACAAGATGGACTTCCTCTCACCGAATGCTTCCGCCGAATATCGAAACTGCTGCCGCACCGTAGTGAAGCAGCCATTGGAATGCTTTATTACAATGTCTTGCGCAAAGAAAGAGATGAGCAAGAAATACCGGTGGCTCCTATCAAACCCGCCCGCCGGGAACTTAAAATCGACACCGAACTAATTGAAGCATTCCAAGGGCTTCCTGAATACATATCCAAGCTGCACAAACGCCTGGACCAACTGGAACAGCGAATCAACCAGCCGAGCCACGAAGCTGTGGCGGGGGGGCGGGTGGGAAACTGTGGCGGGTGCGCTGATGGAAATCCTAAAAAGCTATCAGCGGCATGAAGACATCAGCAATCTGCAGGCGGAAAACCAGCAGTTGAAAGATGCACTGTCCAAACTTCAGCAGGCTTATGAAGACGCTGTAGGGATCTATGATATGTTCACAAACATGGCCAGCATTTCTCAAATCATGAGCCTTGGAGACTTCAAACAGCAGATGAAAACAACAATCGACAAATGGGGAAATGTGCTGAAAATCTCTTTTGAACGGGCTAATGCCTAACATTAAGACCCCTAACCAACCGCACAGTTAGGGGTCTTGATGTGTTTAACAGTCAGTTGGCCGCATTCCCCTTATATTTATTCCAGCTTTTATGATCATCATTCGACTAATGACGTTTATTCCCTGCCATGTTTTTTAATTTGTTCGGAATCTACACAGCCAATTTATATATCTCCAATACATCGCGGCGTGTAAGCTTAACTAGCTGGCCGACACTGTCACCGTTAGTCATGCGGCACTTGTCGGCCATTTCCTCCAGTCGGTCAGCTCCGATATCGGCATGAGACAGCCTGGTGGGAAGGCCAATATCGGTGAAAAACTGCTCCAGGCGGTTAATACCTGCCAAAGCGGCAGCTTCCGGGTTCTCAAAATTGACGTCCACATCCCACACCCGGTGGGCAAATTGGACAAACCGGCCGACATTGCTTTTGTAAACATATTTCATCCACGCCGGGAAAACGATGGCCAACCCTGCCCCATGGGCTAGATCATATATGGCGCTGATTTCATGTTCCATCTGGTGCGAAGCCCAGTCGCCAATTCTGCCTGTGCTCAAGAGATCATTGTGGGCAAGAGTGCCTGCCCGCATGATTTGAGCGCGGGCGTTGTAGTCGTGGGGATCGGCCATAACCCGGTAAGCGTTGCTTATCACTGCTTTCAAAGTCGCCTCGCACAAGCGGTCCAACAACTCATGATCACCGGTGGGTGAAAAGTACCGTTCCATAATATGGGCCATGATATCCGCCACACCGCACGCCGTCTGGTAAGGCGGCAGGGTGAATGTCAATTCCGGGTTCATAACGGCAAAAACCGGCCGGATCAGATCATAGTTGATCCCCCGTTTCAACCACCCGTCTTCATTGGTGATCACGCTGCTCTTGCTTGCTTCGCTCCCTGCGGCGGCAATGGTCAACACTACGCCGACTGGGAGAGTCTCTTTTGGCTCCGCTTTTCCTGCGTAAAAATCCCAGACATCACCAGGATAAGGCACTCCGACACCAATCGCCTTTGCCGAATCAATCACACTGCCGCCGCCTACTGCAAGTATAAAATTGATCCCTTCCCGTCGGCAAAGCTCAATACCTTCCTGTACCAAGCTCAAACGGGGGTTGGGTTGGACATTCCCCAATTCCACGACTTCGACGCCGTGTTGTCTCAACGATGACATCACTCGATCGTAAAGGCCTGTCCGTTTGATACTGCCCCCTCCGTAGTGGAATAGAATCTTCGATGCGTACCTTTTCACCAGTTCTCCGGTCAGGCTTTCTGTGCCTCTGCCAAAAACAATCTCAGTAGGGCTTAGAAATCTGAAGTTTTCCATCTCTATGCCTCCTTCTTGTTCTGTGACGAAAAAGCTCTGTCGCCATTTCGGCTTCAGAGCCATTCCCCAAAATCTATCTCAACTGTCACAACAACAGTAATCTTCACGCTCAACATGTTCCCATCAATTTGCACTTGACGTTCTCAACCACAGACTCAGAACTGTTCTTAGCGATGCTCGTCCACACATAATCTGATGTAGCGGCACTGATATAATCACTAACCACCTTGTCCCCATACTGGTTCCACACAGTCAGTTTCAACCTGCCTGACGAATCTTCCCGGATTCTGACAAAATAGTCATCCAATTGATACATGACGTTCAATGTCAACACCCCCTGGTTAGTATTTTGGCGGAAAAAGAAACATTTCCTGCCTTGTGACGAAAATAATTTCACCGGTTCTCATCGGTTGTATCTCACAATTTTCCGCTCCAAAAGAACAACCAGGTAGTACAAGAGCGCTGAAACGACCGAAAGCATGATCACCGCCGCCATGACCAGCGACATGTTGAAAATCTGGCCGCCGTAGACAATCAAATATCCCAATCCGGCTTTGGATCCGAGAAACTCACCGACAATCGTCCCCACCAAAGACAGACCGACACTGACTTTCAACGCCGATATCATAGTTGGCACACTGGCAGGTATGACGACTTTGGTGAAGATCTGCAGTCTGGACGCACCAAAAGTGCGCATCAGCTTTATTTTGTTCGGATCGATGTTTTTGAAACCGTTATGCACCACCATGATGGTGACAATGATCGATGTGGCGACAGCCATAGCTACAACCGCTTTCAACCCTGTGCCCAACCAAACAATGAAGATCGGCCCCAAAGCTACCTTGGGCACACTGTTGAGAATCACTATATACGGATCCAGAATCCGCGAGATAAAATCAGACCACCACAGCGCAGCTGCGATTACAATCCCCGCCATAGTCCCGACAGTGAATCCCAAAACTGTCTCGCCAATAGTGTAACCAAGATGGCGCCACAATTCTCCCCTATTGAACAAATTGACCGCCGCTGTCCAGGCGCGGGAAGGTTTGGAAGTTATAAACTGATTAATCCAACCGTAAGCTGCGGCGATCTCCCAAAGGGCGAAGACGCTGATCAAAAGTAGTATTTGAAGAACGAGGATGGTCCGCTGCCTGACCCGGATCCGCCGCAAATACTTGCGGTGCTCCAGTGAGTACCCTTTTTTACTGTTCACTGCTGTTCAACTCCTTCCAAATCGCTGCGAAGTACTCGCGAAACCGAGGTGATTCCCTTCTTTTCAGGGGCGATGAGTGGTTGTATTCCGGGCCGAAATCGATCACATGCTCACTTTTGACCCGCCCCGGCCTTGACGTCAAAACGATAACCCGATCGGCCATGCTGATCGCTTCTGCGATGTCGTGAGTGACCATGATCACGGTCTTTTGATGCTGACATAGGATCCGGCATACATCTTCCCCCACTGCCAACCGAGTCTGATAATCCAACGCGGAAAATGGTTCATCAAGAAGCAGCAAATCAGGCTCCGTTGCCAAAGTGCGGATCAGCGCCACACGCTGCCGCATTCCTCCGCTCAGCTGATGGGGGTAACTGTGTTCAAAGCCACTAAGCCCGTAATCCTTCAGCATTTGCTTTACTTGAGCGACACTTTCATCTGTCTTGCGGCGCATCACTTCCAGTCCTAAAAGCGCGTTGTCCAGAATTGTGCGCCACTCGAACAGATAATCTTGCTGCAGCATATACCCGATTTTTTGGGTCGTCCCCGTAATCGGGCTGCCGTCTAGAATGATTGACCCGGTGGTTGGTTTCATCAATCCGGCAATCAAGGACAAGAGCGTTGACTTGCCGCACCCACTGGGACCGACGATGCTGATGAACTCTCTGGGCTCAACCTCCAGGTTGAAGTCGCGCAAGGCTTCGATCTCGTCTTCCACCGTGTGGTATTTCAGGGACACGTTCTTTATCACTAGTTTGGCCATGGAATATCCCCCTTCCAAAAAGAATGCCCCGTGAGGGGCATCGCTTAGTTGGCCAGTGCCGCTTCTGCAATGGAGTTATCCATCAAATGATCAAAGGGAACAAACTCCAGCAGCTCTCCTGCGGCATGCATCACCTCCTGTAAAAAGCGGAATCCGTCTTCGGAGATGACTGGTGTTTGCTGCCAAGCTTCGATTGTCTTATAGTTGTGGATTGTGTTGATCAGGACCTGACTGTCGATTTCCGGGAAAAACGGGGCTACCACTTCCGCGATTTCCTCAGCGGTATGGAGGGCCGCCCAGATTTGGCCACGGTGCAGTGCCTTTGTGAACTTGATCAGCATTTCCCGTTTCTCGTTGAGCGTGGACTCTCGCGCATGGTAGACTGTGTAAGTAATCGGGTTTGCTTCAGCACCGAGCGACGCGACTACTTTTCCTCCACCCATCAGCTCAATTTGGCTCATGGCCGGCTCGAACTGGGCAATATAGTCGCCCACTCCTGCTTGAAACGCTCCCAAGGCTGCCTCGAAGGCGAAATGCGTCAGTATTTCCACATCGACGAACGGCTGGATACCATGTTTTTTCAAGACCCATTCCAAGACCATCTGAGGCACTCCGCCCAAGCGGGCGCCGATAATCGTTTTGCCCCGCACATTGTCCCAATGGAAGTTTTCATCCAAATCCCTGGTCATGAAGAAAGAACCATCTCTGCAAGTCAGCTGGGCAAACCCTACAATCCGTTCAGGCGACCCCTGCTGGTAAATGTACAGTGCAGCTTCCGGCCCGAAGAATCCAATATCCACCGAACCGGAAATCAGCGCCGCTGCTCCTTTGTCCGCACCCCAAGCCGTTTCCAGTTGGACGTCCAACCCTTCTTCCTCAAAATAGCCAAGTGCCAGGGCAATGTACTGCGGTGCATAGAATACCGAACGGACTACTTCGCTGAGCGTGACCTTTTCCAATGCTTGTGCTTCAGCAATACCGCCAAGAAGCAGCGCGACGGCCACCGCCAGACAGATGATCGTAATCCACCCCTGTTTTGACATCAAACTCCTCCTTAATTACCATATAGTCAATTTCTCCTGTATTCTATTCACCTGGGAATTGAAGTGTGAAAAACAAAAAACCAGCTTCAGCGCTGGCTTCCGCTGGTTTGTGTGATTTGTTTTCAGCTGCCTATAAAAAGATCTCAGACCCAATCAACGCCCCAAAGGCTAAGAAAGGTCCGAAAGGAATCGGAGTCTTGCGCCCCTGTTTGGTGATCAAAAGGTAAATAGAGCCAACCACAGCTCCCGCTAAGCTTGCGATGAAAATCGAAGCTAAAGCCGGCCAAGGCCCGATAAAGGCGCCAATCAACGCTGCAAGCTTGACGTCTCCCATACCCATTCCTTTGGTTAGCAGCGCAATTGCCATCAATAGGCCGCCGCTCACCATTAACCCCAGCAAGCTCGACCCAATAGGGACCGACCAACCGGCAAATGCGAGTATCATACCAAGCACCATTCCGGGAATTGTAATCACATTCGGCAGCCTTTTGTGTCTCAAGTCGATGGCGGCAGCAACAATCAGGAGCGAGAACAGTATAAGTTTGGACACCAAAGCTGCCCAGGAAGGTTCTCTCCACTGATAAAACGCGAATCCAACAGCTGTGATCAGCTCGACAGCCGGATACTGCCAGCTTATTCTCCGGCCGCAGTGGATGCACTTCCCTTTTTGGATGAGATAGCTAACAACTGGAATCAGCTCTCTGGCACTGAGTGTCTTGCCGCAATCTGGGCAGTGCGATCCAGGAAAAACAATAGATTCCCTTCTTGGAATTCGCCAAATCAAAACATTGATGAAACTGCCGAAAACGAGGCCTAAGACGAAAAACACCATGCCCATGTTTAATTCATGTCCTTCAGCTGTTTGATCACGTTGTAGATACACGAAATGGTCATCGGAATAAACTGATGATCCAGCTGCGCCAGGCGCTTGTAAGCCCCTCCGCGTGTCGTTACGGCATAGCGCGGCTTGGTTTGATTCAACACCATCGCCGCCACCAACGGGATCATATCCGGTTCCAACTCAATTTCCGACTGGTTTGCCAGAAATTCTTCCAGGACCTGCTTGACCATTCTTTCGCTGAAGTTCTCAAGATGATAGCCTCCGTTGTCATCCCGGCCGTGGTGAGGATTGGCTTTTACCTGCCGCGCCGCTTCGTCAAGCAGTCTGTTGAGGTTCGCTACCGCAGCTTCATCAAGTTCGGCCAGCTTTGCCTTTACTTTAACGTATTGCGGCTCAAGAGCGTTTAGCATAATGGCACTAATGTCCATCAAGCATCGTTCGCAGAACTCAAAATCCGTATCCTCCATTTGCCTTTGGGCTATAAGTTCTGCGACAATGTCTTCCATGTAGTTGTGTACCGTATAGTCCAGCTTGCCCACAGCCATGCTGTCACTCTCCTTTGCGCAAAGCTCACTATTTGTACCGCTGTTGTATCTCGACAAACTGTTTCTCAAGAGCCAAGAAAGCATCCACAATCACCGGATCAAAGTGTTTTCCGGCACTGTTCACGATAATCGCTCTGGATACACCGTGCGGGTATGCATTCTTGTAGACTCGCTTGCTGATCAAGGCATCATAAACGTCGGCGATTGCCACAATACAAGCGCTTAACGGAATTTCCTCGCCCATCAAACCATATGGGTACCCGGTGCCGTCCCACTTCTCGTGATGGCTTAGAGCAATTTCGGCTCCCATTTGCAGATAATCCGTCTTTAGCTGGTGATTGCACGTAGCCATTAATTTGTCGTATCCGATTCAAGTTTGGATATGGCGAAAATTACCGTGTCGCGGCTTTCGATCTCCACAATCCGTTCACCGACACTCAGCTTGGCCTTCAGTTCTGCCAGGGAATACGGTTTGGCAAGATAATTATCGGCGCCCGAGTCCAAAGCCTGGACAATGGCATCGGTATCAGCCCGGGCGGTCAGAATCATGATATATGTATAGCGGCTGCCTTCTGCGGCTGATGCGCTGGCAAAGCTCGAGCCCATTGACCAAAGGTTGTGCTTCATTGGCAATCACTATTCTCGGCCCTTCCATGCGCCATATGGCGAAGCCTTCCTCGCTGCTGGCTGAAGTAAGTGCTTCGTACCCCATCAACTCAATCATGCGTGCAAGGTTTTGGCGTTCAGGACTATGCTCGTCCACAACCAGATTTTTCACTTTGCCAACCCCCAGCTTTGCCATAACAGCAGCGCCTCACAGACCATTGCGCTTCCATTTCGTGTCCATTTTATCATATTTGTCAAATTATTGTAAAGTATTTATCCGGAAATATGTGATTTTTTTCAAAATCAGCGCAAGGAAACAGCAAGAAACTGGAGAAAAATGACTTAGGTTTAGATAATGTGTTAGCACGTGGAGGTCGGCAGTCAGTGAAAGATTTCCTGCGAGGATTCGGCAAGTACGTTCTATGGTTGATCAGCACTGGAATCTGTGTTTACTGCTACCTGCTGTTCCGGGGTGTAAACCTTTTGATGATGCAAAGCCTTGGCTGGAACCGCTATCTGATCAATCTTATGGACAAAGCCGCCATGCTGGTTTTAGGTTTGATCGTCATCGCTGTTATACTGCTGATTCAACATCTATATATAGAAAAGAGCTTGCGGTATTTTCTGCTGGTGACCGCTATCCAGGTTATGATCTACGCGTTTGTTCAGTTTGTGAATCTCAAACTGCGGAGCAGTTTGATGCTGGCTGATTACTTAATCCTCGGCGTACTGATTGCAATGAGCGTCATATTGTACTACTCTTTCCTAACGCTGAAAAGGAAGCAAAAAACCGGCCCTGTTTTATAACCTGCGCCTGTGCCTCAGCAGCGCTGCAGCAAAAGCGGCAAGAAGAACCCACTGCCAGTTTACGCAGATAAAAGCCACAACCACAAACGGAACTAGGGCTGTGCCCGCAATCCACCTCAGCAGATGGCTTTTCCCCAACAAAACAGCCACATATGGTGAATAGATGTAATACAAATCTACAGCGGCCCGGCCGATGCTTGTGGGCAGCAGGACTCTATCCCTGAACCGGCGCAGTGTGTTTGTGGGCCATGCTTCAGAACCATACACGGCTGTGGCGATAAAGCACCTGGCCGGCAGGTCCTGTCCACCACCGTTTTCTTCCAAGTCATCAAGGCTTCGCACCGCTCTATACCGAAAAGCGTCGGCACCCGCACCTGGATCCCCTTCGATAGCCTTGTCCCGAAGATTAAGCAGCATGACACTGACAGCCATCTGATTATCCCCAGCTTTCAGCTCGACCTCAACAACGTTTTGCAACAGCACTCCGCTGTCCCACACCGGCCGGAATATCACTTCATATTGAGCCAAATCCTCATGCCCTCCAGCCAGGACGACAGGAGCCGGGGTCTTGTACATTACCAGTTTACCGTTTTGGATCAGGATAATGATTTCGTCAGGCTGAAGATCCTCCAGCCTGGGCAGTGAATTGGCACGAGTGTCAAAATACTCTGCCTGGTAGGCAGTCCGAAGGCTGTTGGCCATCTGAATCAGCGCCAACTGCATGTCCCGCTGAATGTCTGCGGTGATGGTGGACTTGACAAAGGATTGGTGCGCGAAGTAGAAAATAGAGTAGCCGCCGGATACAACCAGCCCCAAAAGGCTCAAAGCAATCATTAGTTCGATCAGGGTCAACCCTTTGTCATTGTCCCACACTTGCCTCACACTGCCACCTTCTACTTATTGACCTTATTAGGAATGAAAACCACAAGTTTACCCTCTTCGCCCACCTCGATCGTCACTCCATCAACCATCACCGGCGGGCCGCTTTCGCTTTCTGGTTTGATGGGAAACTTGGCAGATCTGCCGACCGCAACCCCTTGAGCTGCTTTCGCCATCTGGATTTCCATTTGGCTGCGGGCTTCGGTGTAATACTGATAGCGCTCCCACGCTCGATTGATAAACTTGACGCTAGCAGCGATCATGGGAACAAAAGCTGTCGTGATCAGAGATATCAGCACCAAAGCCACAACAACTTCCAACAATGTCAAACCGGATTCATCCGTCCAAAAACCGCCCATATCGGGACAACCTCCACCTTCACCTACTCCCAGATGAACAAATCTTTAAAAGCCTCGTTCCTTTTTTGTT
>FIZJ01000005.1 GCA_900019385.1 uncultured Clostridia bacterium | reverse complement strand
CAGCGCATTGACAGGGTCTTGCTTGCGTTTTCGCACTTCTGCTGTTTAGTTTTCAAGGTCCATGCCGGCAAACATGGCAAACTGCCAATTTGCGGCATCTGTCATTGGCGACAGCTTTCTTATCTTACCACACCTGTTCGGGCGGTGTCAACAGCCATCTTGTACCAAGACAATTTCAGCGGCCGTCACCGGCTGCTGCATTGATTAGTATACCACGGCCAAGCATGGATTGCAAGTACTTTTTCTGCCTTGCCAGCCGTTTTTACCCCTTTGGCCGCATATGTGGGAACAGAATCACATCCCTGATCGAACGGGAATTGGTCAGCAGCATCACCAGCCTGTCAATGCCGATCCCCAAACCACCTGCCGGCGGCATCCCGTATTCCAAGGCAACGATGAAGTCTTCATCCATCATGTGGGCCTCTTCGTCGCCCGATTCTCTTTTCTCAACCTGCTTGCGGAAGCGGTCCAGCTGATCAATGGGATCATTCAGCTCTGAGAATCCGTTGCCGATCTCCCAGGTCACTACAAACGGCTCGAATCTTTCGGTCAGCTGCGGGTTGTCCTTTTTCCGCTTGGCCAAAGGCGAAATCTCCACCGGGTAGTCTGTGATGAAAACCGGCTGAATCAGGTTCGGTTCCACATATGTATCAAACAACTCTTCCAGCACCTGGGCATAGGATGCATCGGGATCAATCTCGAGGCCTTTTTCCCGGGCTGCGGCCCTAGCCTCGGCGTCGCTCAACCCCGCCAAATCGACTCCGGCATACTGCCTTACTGCCTCAAGCATGGGCAGGCGCGGCCACGGCGGCGCAAGGTTGACGGTATAGTCGCCGAACTGCACCTCGGTGGTTCCCAGGACTTCCTGAGCGATATAGGCCACCAGCTCTTCTGTCAGCTTCATCATGTCGCTGGCATCGGCATACGCCTGGTAGATTTCCACACTGGTAAACTCGGGGTTGTGCTTGGTGGAAATACCCTCGTTGCGGAAATTCTTGCCGATCTCGAACACCCTCTCGAACCCTCCCACCAAAAGCCGCTTCAAGTACAGCTCCGGCGCAATCCGCATGTAGAGGTCCATGTCGAGGGCATTGTGGTAGGTGACAAACGGCCGAGCGGTGGCACCGCCGGCAATTACATTCAGCATCGGCGTTTCTACTTCCAGGAACCCCCGCTCCAGCAAGTAGCCGCGGAGTGCTTGAATAATTCTGCTCCGCGTTTCAAACACTTTTCGCACGTCAGGATTGACGATCAAATCGAGGTAGCGCTGCCGATAGCGGATTTCCACGTCCTTCAGCCCATACCACTTGTCTGGCAGAGGCCGCAGCGACTTGGCCATCATCAGGAAGTCATATACCTCGACGCTGATCTCGCCGCGGCGGGTACGGAAAATGCGGCCATAAACAGCGACGACGTCGCCGATGTCCAGCTTGCAGAACTGTTCATACTTGGCTTCTCCAACTTGATCCACCCGGATGTACAGCTGAATTCTGCCTGATTGATCCGCCAAATCGGCAAAGGAAGCCTTGCCGTGGGTCCTAAAGGACATGATTCTGCCGGCGATTCTAGTCTCGGTCTCGGCAAGCTGATCGAAATGATCGATGATTTCCCGGGCGAGATGAGTTCGTTCAAACCTTTCTCCGTAAGGATTAATCCCCTGCTTGTACAAATCCTCGAGCTTGGCCCGGCGAATTTTCATCAGTTCTTCCAACGGCAGTTGATGTTCGTTGTGTTCCTCTGCCACAGTTATCCCTCCCGGCGAACATCCAGTATTTGATACCGTAAGATCCCGTCGGCTACATCGACAATTATTTCCGCGCCTGGAGTCTTGCCGATCAGGGCTTTTCCTACCGGTGACTCATTGGATATTTTGGCGTGCATGGGGTCGGCTTCGGCGGAACCAACAATCTTATACTCAAAGACCTCTCCAGTCTCCAGATCCTTTAAGGTGACCCAACGTCCCACCACTGCCTCTCCTTCGGCATGCTCTTCATCATCTATTACTCTGGCATTCCGCAAGATTCTCTCCAGCGTCAGGATTCTTCCTTCGATAAAAGCCTGTTCGTTTTTCGCGTCATCGTATTCCGAGTTCTCGGTGATGTCGCCGAATTCGAGGGCCTGCTTGATCCGCTGGGCGATCTCTCGGCGCTTGACGGTTTTGAGATACTCCAGCTCCTTCTCCAGCTTTTTCAATCCCTCAGGTGTCAACAGGACTTCCTTTTGTGTCACAGGCTAACCTCTCCTTTGTCAATGCGATGATCATGACCCTCAATTATCGTTAATATGGCTGAGGGGATTACAGTTTATGCTTGCTCTAACCTGCTGTTTTCCACGCTTCGCAATGTGTCTTATCTATTATAAGTAACAAAAAAAAAGATGTCAAGGAAATGACATCTTCTGTTTGACCTCGGGAAAAAACTAGTTCAGATGCACAAACCTGGGCTCGAGCTCAGCCTTTTCCAATAGCTTAATGTAGTCCTCCGGCCGAATCTGCTCAAGCGGCTTCCCCATATATGCCACCAGCATAGCCTCCATGACATTGGTCCCGAACGACCGGCCTTGGATCTCCGGTGTAGTGGTGATCAACAAACCGGCTCCCCGGGAGCGGAGCAGTTCGACATCGGCCAGGGTGACTGTGTTGGTGATAATCACTTTGCCATCGATGTGCCAGGGTAGGTATTTCTTGATCATGTGCCAGTCGCCGGCAATCACATCCGCCCAATCATAGTATTTCTTGAAGCGGCTCTCCGGGTGTGTTTTCTCCTGTTTCTCGCCGGTGGGGTAAATCATCTTGAAGGGAAGCCGTACAGCGATAGGCGCCACTACGGGTGCAATGACATTGTGAAGGGTGCTGAGCCGGTAAAGGGGCAGCGGCATCCCCAGTGCGAAGATAAAATCACCGTACATGGTTCTGCACCCGGCATCAAGCAAGGCTTCGGCCATTCCAAACCGATCCATGGCGGAGACCATCATCACGTTTTTGCCACTCAGCAAACCCGGATTCCGCTCAATGATCTGGTAGATTACCCGCCGTTCGAGGGTGTTTTTCAAACCCGATCCGTCCACAATCGGTGTCTTTTGGGCAGCCGCGGCGATTTTCCTGCCGTCCCTGAAAGTATAACGGCGTTTCCCGCCCCAGATCCAGATATCAATGCCGCCCATGCCGAAGGCATCGACCTTGCCGTCGAGCTCTTTGATCATGGCGATCGCTTTATTGATGTCGCCGTCGGTGCCTCTCCGTTCCAGGATGAATTCCTGTCCGAGGAAGGTCACTTCCGCACGGTGATCCCGCTTGCTGGAGCCAATGCTCACACTCACCACATGCTTCATTGGACTGTTCCACCTTTTATACTCGAGATTAACCCGGCCAGACGTTCTGGGTCATAGTAAACATCTTGCTTGATTGGAGATTCGCCGATCTCCACACCGATGACCGCATCTCCGAAAAGAGCCTCCGCAAGGCGAATCCTCATGTCCGAGCCGATCATGATCACCACATCGAATTCCCGGAGCTTGGTGATGATCTCCATCAGCTTGTTCATGAGGGTCAAACCGCTTTCGATGTCCACGAACTGCCACCGTTCCTGATCCGTCAGCAGGAGGTGATAGTCAACGGCGCAGTCCCGGCAGACCTGCTCCAATTCGGCCTTGTTCGCCAGAGGAAAACCGATAACCGCTACCCGTCCACCTTTGCGCACCTCTCCCAGAGTTTCCAACCGGGATATGAATGTGCGGTCAATCCCGGTCTGATTAGCCACTTCCTGCTGTGAGGCGCCGGTTGTCCTGAGTGATAGGATCCGGTCAACGGAACGGTGGATTTTCTCGCGGCTGATCAGCTTGTCGCCGATACGGATCACATCCATTACGGTTCCTCCTGTGCACATCATTGTTCACAATAATCATATCAAATTCTGGTGTCATGGGCAAGAGACTCTGCGAAATTTTCCAACAATGCTTTAACGCCGTCATAATCTGTCACTTGATTCATGGCAGCCCTGAATTTTCCCGAATGGGGCATGCCTTTCAAGTACCAGGCCAAATGGGAACGCATTTCCTTGACAGCCCTTTCTTCGCCCTGAAAGCCAATCTTCAACCGCAGATGAGCCAAGGCAAGCTCCAACCGTTCAGCCAGGCTTGGTTCTGGAAGCAGAGATCCGGTGGCCAGGTAGTGCTTGATCTGCTTGAGAAGCCACGGCCTGCCCAGCGCCGCCCTGCCGACCATCACGTGATCACAGCCGGTCTCGGCAATCAGCTTCGCCGCCGACTGCGGCGAATCCACATCGCCGTTGCCCACGACCGGTATGCTTACTGCTTCCTTGACCTGGCGGATATAATCCCAATCAGCCCGGCCGCCGTAGAACTGATCCCGCGTCCTGGCATGGACGGCTATCCAGTAAGCTCCAGCATCCTCAATCCTGCGGGCTATCTCGACACAGTTGATCTGGCTTTGATCCCATCCAAGGCGGATCTTGACAGTAACGGGCAGATCGACCGCGGCAGCCACCGCCTCGACGATCTCGCTCACCAACTGCGGCTGCCTCAACAGTGCGGCGCCATCCCCGTTTTTGACAATCTTCGGGGTGGGGCAGCCCATGTTGAGATCAATCATGTCCGGGCGGTATTCCTGGGCCACTATGGCCGCCGCTTTCGCCAGCACCTTGGGATCACGGCCGAACAGCTGCACTGCAATCGGCCGTTCGGCTTCTGTGAACTCAAGCAGCGCTTTTGTGTTTTCATTATCATAGAGCAGCCCTTGGGCTGAAACCATCTCGCTGACAACCAAATCACAGCCGAAACATTTCACGATTGTTCTGAACGCTTGGTCGGTGGCGCCTGCCATAGGAGCCAAAATGACCACTGGGTAATCACCACCTGTTTCCAACCATTCTGTAAAAACTAAAAGCAGGGGATTTCCCTGCTTTAAGTTGTTCTTATTTGGCGTTACTGTTATCCAAGTCGTATTTCTTCCGGAACCGCTCAATGCGCCCACCGGTGGTGACCACTTGCTGTCGCTGGCCGGTGTAGAACGGGTGGCATTTCGAACAGACCTCTACTCTGATCTCTTTCTTGGTTGACTTCGTCTTGAAGGTTTCGCCACACGCACATGTGACAGTAGCATCTCCATATTCTGGATGGATACCTTTCCGCATTGCCTTCACCTCTCTCTCCGTAAACCAAAAGCAATTATACCACAAGAGAGCGAATGAAACAAGCTAAAATTTAGTTTTTCAGGTACTTGACCGGATCGACAGGAGTGTTCCGGTATCTGATTTCGAAATGGAGATGCGGCCCGGTGGAGTTGCCGGTATTGCCGCTGTAGGCAATGATATCGCCCCGTTTCACCTGCTGCCCCACACTGGCCACAAGCCGTGAGTTGTGGGCGTAGCGGGTTTCCACACTATTGCCGTGATCAATGATCACCAGCAGCCCATAGTCGCCCATGCTGCCGCTGAAAGTGACCCGGCCGTCGGCGGCAGCCCGCACGGGAGTGCCGGTAACCACAGCGACATCCAATCCGTTATGCATCCTGCCCCAGCGCATGCCGAAATTCGAAGAGATCCGGCCCCGCACCGGCCAGTCAAAGGCTCTCTGCAGCTGACCGTTGACCACAAGGGCATCCTTGATCAGCAGCTGAGTGGCTCCGGGAATTACAATCTCCTGCCCCGCCTGGACCAGAGACGGGTTGGTGATTTTGTTAACATCGGCAATCTCCGCCAAGGATACTCCGTAGCGCTCGGCAATCTCCCAAAGATTCTCGCCCGGGGCGACTTTGTGCAGCACACCCTTGACAGTCAGAATCTTCAGGGCCTGGCCAACCTGGATCCGGTTCTGATTCTTGATATTGTTGGTGGCAACGATCTCGTTCACCGTGATGCCGTACGATTTGGCAATATCCCACAGGGTCTCGCCGGCGCGGACGGTATGAATGAGGATGGTGGGTTTTTCCCTATCCTGCTCCGGTTTGGGTATCGGCGCCTGAGGGATATCGTTCAAGTCCACTTTGACCGCTGCTTTCACGGCCGGTTCCTGGTCTGCCTTTTCAGCTTCCTGGGTGTTGGCAAAGGCCGGTTCTGCCTCTTGGCTTTCCGCTTGTGCGCTTTCTTCGGTGGCACTGGTCATAGGTTGTTCAAGTCCGCTGGCCGCATCTTCTGCTTGATCGGCGGCCAAAGAGTCATCGGTTTGATTCCCAGCGAATCCGCGGGACTGATAATGCGCTTCATAGTCTATAGTAGTTTCCCAATCGAACCCACCGATATTCAACCTACTGTCCAACTGACCCACCAGTGACAGGCTGAACAGGCCCATAAGAATAAACAAGGTCAGCGGCCGTAGATATCGTCGCCGGCCGTTCATGATTCTCCTCCTTTGCCAAACCCTTCTCCAAAACTGTTTCGACAGAGATTAACGAATTCCTTTCACATATTTCTCAGATTCTCCGCAAACGAAGAATTTATGATTAGATCGATCAATTCGGCGTTGGACTTGGTCGCAGACAAGCGCTCCAGGATCAAATCCAAAGTCTCCGCTGGCCCCAGCGAGCTCATGGCCTTGCGCAGAATCCACATGGCTTCCAATTCTCTTGGATCAAGCAGCAGTTCCTCTTTGCGGGTGCCGGAACGGTAGATATCTATGGCGGGGAATATTCTTCGTTCCGCAAGCTTCCGATCGAGATGGATTTCCATGTTCCCAGTGCCTTTGAACTCTTCATAAATCACATCATCCATCCGGCTTCCGGTTTCCACCAGGGCTGTCGCCAGGATGGTGAGGCTTCCATGTTCCTCAAGCTTTCTGGCGGCACCAAAGAACCTTTTTGGGCGGTGAAGCGCCGCCGGATCCACGCCGCCGGACAAAGTCCGCCCGCTGGGAGGGACAACCAGGTTGTGAGCCCTGGCCAGCCTTGTGATGCTGTCCAAAAGAATCACTACGTCTTTGCCCGACTCAACCAAGCGTTTGGCTCTCTCTAAGACAATATCCGCCACCCGGACGTGGTTTTCCGGGGGCAGGTCGAAAGTGGAGCTGATGACTTCCCCGTCCACCGAACGTTCCATGTCGGTTACTTCCTCCGGCCGCTCGTCGATGAGCAGCACAATCAATTCCACATCAGGATTGTTGGCGGTGATGGCGTTGGCGATCTGCTTCAAGATAGTAGTCTTCCCCGCCTTGGGCGGCGCCACAATCATACCGCGCTGGCCAAGGCCCAAAGGGGCAATGATGTCGATCAGCCGCATGGTAATCTCGGAGGGGGATGTTTCCAACCGTAAGCGCTGGTTGGGATAGATCGGAGTCAAGTCGTCGAAATGAGGCCTTGACAGAGCCAGTTCAGGATTGGACAGGTTAATGGCGCACACTTTCAGCAGCGCGTAATACCGTTCGCCATCTTTCGGCGGCCGGACCTGGCCCAGTACTTCATCTCCTACCCGCATGTTGAAACGCCTGATCTGCGAAGGAGAGACATAGACATCGTCGACACCGGGAGTGTAATTATCCACTCGCAAGAAGCCAAAGCCTTCAGGCATTATTTCCAGAATTCCGCTGATGAACAGCAGCCCTTCTTTTTCCGTCTCTCCCTTTAAGATCTGGATGATCAAGTCTCTCTTGCGCAGATTTGAGTAGGGAACAGACAGCTGCTTGGCGATTGACTGCAACTCCGCCGTCGTCATCCTTTCCAATTCAGCGATATCCAAGCATCGAACACCTCGTTTCCCAGTGATTGAACCGGCCCTATGCTTTGCCTGCTGAACCAAACAACTGCATTTTGGCCCTGACCGTATTCTTCATGGCCTCTTTTGCCGGGCCGAGAATCTTCCGGGGATCGTATTCGTCGGGGTTTTCGTTAAGTACTTGTTTGATCGCCTGAGCAAACGCCAGCCGCAGTTCCGTGTCAATATTGATCTTGCACACGCCCAGAGAAACAGCCTTCCTGATGGCGTCATCCGGTACGCCGGAAGCCCCGTGGAGCACTATTGGTGTGTCAATCTTGCTGGCGATGGCCTGCAGCCGGTCAAAATCCAACTTGGGCTCGCCGCGGTAGACCCCATGCGCGGTGCCGATGGCAACTGCCAAAGCATCGCAGTTGGTCTGCTGGACAAACGCATAGGCTTCGTCAGGATCGGTGAACAACCCCTCGTGCTCGGCGACGGCGATGTCATCCTCGACTCCTGTGATCTTGCCGAGTTCAGCTTCCACAGAAACATCATTGGGATGGGCCACCTCCACCACCTTCCTGGTGATGGCGACATTTTCCTCGAACGGCAGTTTCGACCCGTCGATCATCACTGCGGAAAAACCGTGCCGGATACAGCGCACCACCTGGTTGAAATCGGTGCCGTGGTCAATGTTCAAGGCGACAGGCACCTTGGCTTTGGCTGCGGCAATTTTACCCATGCCTGCTATGTATTCCAGGCCCGCGTATTTAATGCCGCCTTGGCTGGCTTGGATGAAAACGGGCGAATTCAGCTCCTCCGCCACTTCCACAATTGCCTGCATAATCTCCATGTTGTTGATGTTGAAAGCACCTACCGCGTATTTGCGGCGTTTAGCGTCCTGAAAAAGTTCTTTTCCTGATACTAACAAAAAAACTCCTCCTCAATCACCGAATCGGCTTCAGCCATTCTCCCAAATATATATATGACGCCGGTTTCATTCTCAGTTCCGACAAGCTCAAAAGCCTGTTCACATCCTCCTCGCTGACAGCGCTCATCAAAATGGCGCTGCCGCAGTGGGAACACACAAGTTCGACCTTGTCGGGGTAGACATCGATGCCCACCGCCGGATTACTGCATGTACAGCCGATCTTGTGGTTCGAGGCAAGCTTTTGCAGATAAGCCAGGATCCTGGTCATCACTTCCGGCGCGAAGAAATCCTCCGGTTCCAAAAAATCGCTGTCCAAATCGGCAACGGCTTCTTCCACCTGATCGGCATCGCCGAAGAAGCCGAGAATATCTCCTTCTCCAGGGGAATACAGCGTCAGCAAAGGTGCAGACCAGATCTCTCTGAATGGAAACAGCAGGCGCACGCGATCGCCGGCGGCTGTCAGCAGGCTTATTTCATAACGGTGGTTGTGCTTGGCGATATGGGCTTGGGTGAATCCGCAGGCACAGTGAAAGGCACGAGGAGAATTAGACAGTTCGAACAATGAGAATTGGTGAAAATGAACCTGTTCACATGCAGGGCAGTAAATTGCCATAGTTCTCTCTCCGGATAACAGCAACTTCTAATTCCCCCTATCTGTATGTAGCTATTATTCGCTACAAATCACAGGATCCCTCTCAAATGGGGGGATTTGTTCCATATCTTTCACCCTGCCGAAAATGTCGTAGTAAACAAGAACACTGCCAGCTTCTGTCTCCACCTCGGCGATGGAATAATCCACAATCATCAAGATGATCTCTCCATGCTCATTAAAGAAAAACAAGCCTTCTTGAAATCTTGACTCGGTGATCGGCCTGGTTGAGACCAGCGACACCAAGCGGCCGCCGCGGTAGATCTCCCCGCCGCGGGCAAGGCTGAAAATGCCCATTTTGCCGTCATACAGCACCCTGAGTTTATTTTGTTCGGGAAAAACCTCGACAATCTCGCCGTGGATCCAGTGGGTGAACTCTCGTTGGCCGCCGGCGGCGGAGGCCGCCGCGAAAACCAGTATACCTGCCAGGCACAAAAAACACAGGCATCTCATTATGCATACCCCTTTCTATTGAAGAGTATGCATCACGAGTTGCCAATTTATACAAAAAAGTCAGATTAGGCTTCAATACCCCGATGCTTCAGCGCAGCCTGAATAAAACCTTTAAACAGGGGGTGGGGATTGTTCGGCCTGGATTTGAACTCAGGATGGAACTGACAGGCAACGTACCAAAGATGGCTCGGCAGCTCCACAATTTCCACCAGCCGGCCGTCGGGAGAGGTGCCGGCAAACAGCATTCCCGCATTCTCCAAAAGCTCGCGGTAAGCATTGTTGAACTCATAGCGGTGGCGGTGGCGCTCATTAACCAGCTCTTGCCGATAGGCTTGGTAGCTCTTGGAACGCTTGTCCAGGACACAGGGGTACAGGCCAAGGCGCATGGTGCCGCCCTTGTTGACCTGGTTTTTCTGATCGACCATCAAGTCGATGACATGATCCCCATCGTCGTGGAACTCGGAACTGTTGGCATTGGCCAGGCCGCACACGGAACGGGCGAACTCGGTGACGGCACACTGCATGCCCATACAGATGCCGAAGAAGGGTATGTTGTTTTCCCGGGCATACCGGATGGCGTTGATCTTGCCCTCGATACCTCTGGAGCCGAACGCGCCCGGAATCAGGACGCCGTCGACTTCAGGGAGTTCGCTATCTTCGATATCGATTTCTTCGAGGGCCTCCGAATTGATCCAGGCGATATCCACCGCTGTCCGGTAGGAAAAACCGGCGTGGCGCAAAGCTTCCACAATGCTTAGATATGCGTCGGGGAGGGCAACATATTTACCCACGACTGCAATCTTGACCCGGTGCTTCGGATTGTGGATAGCCTCCACCAGCTTCTCCCATTCACCCAAGTCCAGTTCATTGCAGTCCAGCCTCAGCTTATCGCAGACGATCCGATCCAACCCGGCCTCGGCAAGCCTGAGGGGCACTTCGTAGATGGAATCCACGTCAATATTGGGAATCACCGCTTCCTTCTCGATATCGCAGAACAAAGCGATCTTGGCCCTGACTTCCTCGGGCAGCTCCGATTCACTGCGGCAGACGATAATATCCGGCTGAATACCGATGGAGCGCAGCTCTTTGACACTGTGCTGAGTGGGTTTCGTCTTCAACTCTTTTGCAGTCTCAATAAAGGGAACAAGCGTTACATGAATGTACAGGCATGATTCCCGGCCGATGTCGCTTTTGAACTGGCGGATTGCTTCCAAAAACGGTAGGCTTTCAATGTCGCCAACTGTCCCTCCGATTTCCACGATTACCACATCGGCATTGTCTTCGGCGGCGGCACATTTAATCCGGTCCTTGATTTCATTGGTGATGTGTGGAATCACTTGGACAGTCTCTCCGAGGAAGTCTCCCCTTCTTTCCTTGGACAGGACCGACCAGTAGATTTTCCCGGTAGTGACATTGCTCCGCTTGGAAAGATTGGTATCGATGAATCGTTCATAATGGCCAATATCCAGGTCTGTTTCCGCACCGTCGTCGGTTACGAAGACTTCGCCGTGCTGAAACGGGCTCATGGTACCGGGATCGACATTGATGTACGGGTCCAGTTTCAAACTGGTGACTTTAAGGCCGCGGTTTTTCAGCAGCCTGCCTAAAGAGGCCGCCGTAATACCCTTCCCCAGGCTTGAGACTACACCACCTGTAACAAATATGAATTTGGCCATCGCGAGCTACCTCCTAATCCAAGTCATTACTATGAGCACTACCATATTTTTTTAACAGTTCCATCGTCACATAGTTCTGCATGAGACTGATCATGGCAAACCAAAGAATAACCAGCGGGATCACAAGCATCAACGAAACAAAGGTCAAAAGCCCGCTGAGCAACAGCATCATCAGGCTTACCAACAAATTGTCGAACATGAGGATGGTTGACCGCTTGAGCACCAGCCAGACACTTGTATCCTGCTGCACTAGAAAGGGAAACAGGTACTGAAACAGCAAAAACCATACCAGGGCCAGGTACAGGCAGATGCCGTTGATAATCCGCATCAGCAGTGCGTCCTGGTTGCCGGTGCTGGTGAAGGCATACACAATAATCAGGAGAATCAACAGCCAGGCGAAAAACAACAGCTCACTGCGCCAGAAAAACCGCTTCAGCGCTTTGAAAAATTCCCCGGCACTCAGTTCGCCTTCGCCGATAACCCGGCTGATCATACAGTGAGTGGCGGCGGAAACAGGCCCGAACAGCAGAACAGACAAGCCGGTACAGATTAGGTTGGCCAGATCAGGACCCTTGGTCAGCGAGTCCAAAAACAGCGGTGCGAAAACCAGAAAAAACCAAGCCATGTTCAAGATGACCAACATCGTCATATGCTCCCACGTTTTTTTGAGAGCATTGAGAATCAATTTGCCTGCTTGAGAGACACCCATCTAATACCTCCCTACATCCGTTCCGGCGCTGATATGCCCATCAACTCCAAAACTTTCTGCAGCACAGTGCGGACGCAGTTGACCAATACCAGCCGGGCATCTCTGATGGTCTCCTCCTCGCCGAGGATGTGGCAGTGCGTGTAAAATGAATGGAACAGACTGGCCAGATCCAAAGCGTAACGGGCAATCCTGTGCGGCGCTCTCTCTTTTGCCGCTGTCAGAAGTTCCTCAGGCAGTTCGGCCATTTTCTTGATCAAATCAATTTCCAGTTCATTGGTTAAAGCCTGCCAGGCAACGTCTGCCACCGGCTTGACAACAACGCCCTGCTGCTCCGCCTGGGCCATGATGCTGCAGATCCGGGCATGGGCATACTGGATGTAATAGACTGGGTTTTCGCTGCTCTGCTGCGCCGCCAAAGTCAAGTCGAAATCAAGATGAGAATCGAGGCTGCGCATCACAAAAAAATAACGGGCTGCATCACGGCCGACTTCGGTCACAAGATCCTCAAGGGTGACAAACTCCCCAGCCCGCTTCGACATTTTCACCGGTTTGCCGTCACGGAGCAGGGCGACATACTGCAAAATCAGGATTTCCAGCGTGTCCTCGGGGTATCCCAAAGCCTGGACGGCGGCCTTCATTCTGCCGATGTAGCCGTGGTGATCCGGGCCCAAGATGTCAATCAGTTTGGTGAAGCCCCTCTGCAGCTTGTTGTAATGATAAGCTATGTCCGCGGTCACATATGTGTAGTTGCCGTCGCTTTTGACGATCACCCGGTCCTTGTCGTCGCCGAATTCAGTGGAGCGGAACCAGAGTGCTCCGTCGAGCTCGTAGATATAACCACGTTCCCGCAGGACAGCGATAATTCTCTCCAACGCGTTGGCTCTATGCAGTTCCTGTTCCCGGAACCAGCAGTCGAATCTCACGTTAAATCCCAGCAGGTCGTTTTTCTGCCATTCCACCATCTGATCAATGCCCCATTGGCGGCAGAACTCCAATTGGGCCGTTTCTTCCATCTGATCAAAACCAGGAACCTCATTCCGAAGCTTCTGGGCTAGATCAACCACGTACGCTCCGGGATAACCGTCCTCCGGAAAAGGATAGGAAGGGTCGTCCAACTGGCGGTAACGGGCCAAGAGCGAGCGGCCGAAAACCTCGGTCTGCACTCCCGCATCATTGACATAGTACTCGGTGGCAACGTCGTATCCCACTGCCGCCAGAATCCTGGCCAAAGTGTCGCCAACAGCCGCCGCCCTGGCGTTGACCACATTCATCGGCCCCACCGGGTTGGCGCTGACAAATTCAAGCAAAAGCCGTTCGTTCTTGCCGTAATCGGCTGACCCGTAGTTCACCCCTTGCGATTCCACCGCTTCCAATACTTGGTAAACCCACTCTTTAGTGAAGAAAAAATTAATAAAACCCGGGCCGGCCACTTCGACTTTCTCAACCGACGGGTGGGCACAGACAACCGCCGCGATCTTGTCGGCGATATCTCTCGGCTTCATGCCTACGGGCTTGGCCAAGACAAGGGCGATGTTGGAGGCCAGGTCGCCGTGGGCCTTGTCTTTCGGCATTTCCAAGGTTATTTCCGGGATACTCACCTGCGGCAGTTCATTCCGGGCTATCAACTGTTCCAAGGCTGAACGGATCAATGCTGCCAAATCTTGCTTCTGCGCTGCCAAAACACTCATTGCCGACATCCTTCCACAAGCATGACTAACTATACCCAAAATAGTATATCAGAAAAGGAATTGAAAATAAACCGCTTTTTGGACAAAATATGAAGCCAGGCACAGCGCATGCTCCTGGCTTGAGGTGGGTCAACCCTGAGGTTCGGTTTGTCCCGGAGGGAGGTAGTAAGCCAACCGCTGCAGTTCAAGGGTGAGATCAGCGTTGGCCACCTGCACATGCCCCGGCAGGATCAGCTTGGCGGGAGCGAAATTCAGAATCGCCCTCACACCACTTTCGACCAGCCGCAGGGCTATTTCCTGGGCCGCGTCGGCCGGCACAGTGATAATGGCCATGCGCACGTTATGTTTCCGGATGAATCCTTCCATCTCCGCCATTGCGTAAACGGGAACACCGGCATACGCCCTGCCGACTTTGTCTGGATCCTGATCAAACAATCCGATCAGCTTCAAGCTGAAGCTCTCGTCCTCCTGGCAGCGGCGGACCGCATAACGGGCCAGAGCGACGCCGAGGCTCCCGGCACCAACCAGGATCACGTTGTGTTCCCGATCCAGATTGAGAATCTGCCTCAGTTCGGAACGCAAATACTCGACTTCATAGCCAACCCCCTGTTTGCCGAACTCACCGAACCAGGCTAAGTCTTTGCGGACCAAAGCTGAACCCACGCCCGCCTTCTCACCCAGCTCCTGCGAGGAAATCAGGGGGGTGTCGCCGGATTTCGCCAAGTCATCCAGGACTCGGAGATATATGGGGAGCCGTCTGACAACGGCGTCAGAGATTTTGTTCCACCTCACTAAGCTCACACTCCTCCCACTCTATACTCTTATAGTTCTTCTACTTGCATATTTTTCCTGCATCGGCGTGGGATGCGGTTCCTGCCCTCATTTGTGATATTTCTCCTTGTTGATGATGGTCAGCGCCCGGTAAATCTGTTCCACCAGTATCAGGCGCATCAGCTGATGGGGGAAAGTGAACTTGGAAAAAGAGAGGATGTAATCGGCCTTGTCAAGCACCGATTGAGCAAGGCCCAAGGGCCCCCCGATAATAAAAGCGATATTCCCCTGCCCGTAGACGCACTGTTCTTCCATTAGAGCCGCAAGCTCCGAGGAACTGGGTTGTTCGCCCCTCCTGTCCAAAGCGATGACATAAAAGCGGCTGGGAATCAGGGCCGAGACGCGCTCGGCCTCTTTATCCAGGACCGCCGCCAGGTTTTTTTCGTTCAAGGGCTCACTGAAGGGCTCTTCTTTCGTCTCCCTAATTTCTACCTTGGCATAAGCCCGCAGGCGTTTAAGGTATTCCTCGACGCCTGCGCTCAAGTACTTCTCCTTCAGTTTTCCCACACATATGATGCAGATGTTCACGCTCTCCACTCCCAGTTGTTATGAAAAATCCAGGGGTTTGCCCTGGATTAGAACCGCACTTCGGCCTGCTGCCTCTCTTCGCCTCGATAGTACTCCAACTGCATGATGCCGCCGAATCCAGTGCGCTGGACCGCATCCCTCACCTCTCTCATTCCGGCTATCTCCTGGCCGTTCACCGCCACGATGATATCGCCCGGCTTCAGCCCTGCGGCGTCAGCGGGGCTGTCCTCGATCACGCGGGTGATGAATGCTCCCCGTTCCACCGCGATTTTCGCCTTGGTTTCCCTGCGGATGGTTTCCGCCAGAGCTGGGTAGAGGGATCCCCCCAAAATCCCTAAGCGCAGAGGTTTACCGTGTTCAATAATCTGATCGGCAATCAGCTTGGCGGTGGTGGCGGGTATGGCGAACCCGATTCCCTGTGCCTGCGCTATGATCGCCGTGTTGATGCCGATCACCTGCCCGTTGAGGTCTACCAGCGGCCCCCCTGAATTGCCGGGATTGATGGCGGCATCAGTCTGAATCATTCCCTCCAAGAAGCGGTTGCCCTCGGGATCTACCAGCAGATCCCGGTTGGTGGCGCTGACTACCCCGGTTGTGACCGTATTGTCCTGGCCAAGCGGATTGCCAATGGCCACCACCGGCTGCCCCACCCTAAGCTCATCTGAATCGCCCAGGCTGGCCGTGGGCAAATCCTGGGCGTCTATTTTCAACACTGCCAGATCCGAGAGTTCATCAGTGCCTGTGATCTCCGCAGGGAAACTGCGCCCGTCCGGCAGCCTCACCAGGATTTGGTCCGCATCGGCGACCACATGATGATTGGTGAGGATATACCCGTCATCCCGGTAAATGACACCAGAGCCGATTCCCTGTTGTTCTTCCAGGGTTTGGAAGAAGAACTGATCGATCACGACCCTGGCCACGGTTTCGATCTTGACTGTCGCCGGGCCTGCTTTCTGCACTGCCAACACCACCGGATCGTTCCAGCTGCCCCGCTGCTCCTGGGACTCAACCTCGTCCTCGAGAGGTATATCCGCAGGCGGCTGCCATATCAGCCAAGCGGCAGCAATCAGACAGGCCGCAAGCAAAAGCACAGCTACACCCTTTTTCACCATGGTACACACCTTCCTCTGATAATGTGTACCTATAGTTTATCCAATAAACAGGGTGAAGTTGTGAGACGTTTAGAAACTCCGTTCCACTCCGATCCGGAAGCTTCTTTCCTCACGGCTGAAAATGTCGTTGGCAATGAGGCTGATCATCCAGTTGGGCGTCCAGGTATAACGCCCTTCCAGCGACAAGGTCCATGGGAAGCCGGTAGTCAGCTCCTTAAGCTCGGCCGTCCAGCCCCATTTTTCGCCGAACTGCCCATCCAGGCCGACACCCAAGCTGGTATCGATTATGCCGTAACGCTGCCGCAAAAATCCTGTTTGGCGGCCGTACTGCAGCTGAAGCCGGTTGCCTTTGTCGCCGAGAATATCTTTAATGCCGACCAGGATGAAAGAATTCGTATCCTGCGGCCAGAATTCAAAGCTGACACCTGCATTGATGCTTGGTTCTTTTGTCAAAGTGGCGTGCACTCCCCATTTGGAGTGAATGTCCACCTTCTCGCCCATGGTTTTTACTCTTTCGATATCCTCGTTGAGCTTCTGGATCGTATCCATGGTTTCCTGCAGCTGCACAAAAACACCGGTGTCGGAATCAAAACTGTCGGAAACCTTGGACAAAAGCTCCGCCAGTTCCTGCGTCCCCGCCTCGATGTTGGCAAGGGTCGCCCGGATGTTGGCGGCTGTCTCTCCTTCAGCAGTCACATCATCGATAAACAGGTTGATTCTGGCGATACTCTCGTCAACTCCGGTAACAATGCTCTGAATGTCCTGCAAAGCAACCAGCGTTTCCCGGCTGAAGCTTTGGACATCCACGTTGATCTGGGCCACCATCTTGTTAATCTCCGCCGTTACGGCATGGACGTTGGCTGAAATGCCTTCCAGATCAGCCATGATGGCCGACACACTGTTCGGATCAACCGCCGTGCTGACTTCCCGCAAGTTCTCCACCACTTCGGCGACGCTAGCCAGAAGCTCATCCAACCGCAGGCTTGCCAAGGTGTGGGAGAACCGGTTCAGATCCTCGGTCACGCCTGTGAGCATCGTGTCGAAATCGAAACTGGCCAGCTCATTGGTGAACTCAGAGAGTTCGACGGCCATCTCCCGCCAGCCGATGTTTTTCAGCTCGGATGCCACCACCTGAAGATCGCTGACGACTTGGTCGATTGGGAGTCCGGCGAGTTTTTCCGTCACGTCCCGGATGTTGACTGCAATGTCTTCGACCGGAACCAGCGCCAGGTTCCGGGATATGGTCTGGAGATCAGCGGCGATTTCCCCAAGGGGAAGTGTCCCAAGCTGGGAGGTGAACGCGGCTATTTCCGCGCTGCGCTGGTCAAGCTCAAGGGATTTGATCTGTTCTGTGACGAGCAAGATTTCATCGATCAGAGGCTGAATCTCCACTGAAGCCAGCATGGAGGTGAACTTCAGCACATCCGCTTCGATTGCCGCCAGATCCAAGGCGGCAAGCTGCTGGGCAACCCGCTGCACATCTGCGGTGAATTCTTCCAAAGGCAGCGCGTTCAAGCGCGCCGCAAAGACGTTGATTTCATTGATCGGATCAGCCAGGTTGAGGTTCGCCAGCTGCTGGGAGAAAGCTTGAATGTCCGCGAAGGTGGATTGCAGATCCAGTTCCGGCATCTGCCGGGAGAATTCCGCCAGATCATCCACAACAACCTGCACGTTTTCCGCGACCAAAGCCACCTGATCGACAGCGTATTTCAGGCTGGCCATCGTTTCTTTCATCAGCTCGCCAGTGGCTGCCAGGTTTTCCTGCAGTTCCTCGGACCCTGCCACTTCTGTTATTTTCACAATCACTTCGTTGAGATTGCGCAGCCCCGTTTCCACTTCCTGAATCATGCTGTCTATGCTAACCGGGCTGATGCCTGCGATCGTTTGATCAAGGTCTAGTGGTTCTTGAGTTTGGCCGGGTTGAATCTCGATATATTTGTCGCCGAGGATGCCGGTGGCGGCAATCATGAAGCGTGAATCGGCCGGGATTAACAGTTCCCGGTTCAACCGGACCTTCACCAATACCTGACTGCCCACAAGCTGCACTGCGGCGACAGTGCCCACGTTGACTCCAGCATAGCGGACTGGGGCACCTTCGATCAGCCCGCCGACATTATCAAATACGAGAGTAATCTCCTGGCCTTCGGCCCGGCGGAAATCTATCCGCTCGACAGCAAAGACCATGGCTGCGAACAGGACAACGCTTAAGACCACCGTCACTCCCGCTTTTACTTCCGCTGACAGCCGCATTAATATCCCCCCTGTTCAGCTTGACCACCGGTAAGGAACCTTTTTACCAACGGTATAGTCGCCTGCTCCATTTCGGCCGCCGTGCCCACAAACACAATCTCCCCTTCATGCAGCAGTGCCACCCGGTCGGCGATCTTGAACGCTCCCGCCAGGTCATGGGTGACGACCACTGAAGTCACCTGCAGGCGCTGGTTGAGATCTTTGATCAATGTGAGGATGGTGTTGCTGGTCATGGGATCAAGGCCCGAAGTGGGCTCGTCATAAAGAATTGCCTGCGGCCGCATGGCAATCGCCCGAGCGAGGCCCACCCGCTTTTTCATGCCGCCGCTGAGTTCGGCTGGCATTTTATCTTCCACATCGGCCAAACCTACCAAGGCCAACGCTTCCTTTACCTTTTCCGCCATTTCTTTTTTGCTGATCTTGTCTTTGCGCCAGGCAAAACCTACGTTTTCGGCCACAGTGAGGGAATCGAACAGCGCTGCGGACTGGAACACCATCCCGACTTTGCGCCGGATCACCCGCAGTTCTTTTTCCGAGGCTCTACTGATATCTGTGCCGTCCACCAGAATCTGGCCTGAATCCGGCCTGATCAAGCCGTTGAGCAGCCGCAGAATCGTGCTCTTTCCCGCTCCGCTCAAACCCATGATCACAAAAATCTCACCATGTTTGATTGACAAGGTGATCCTCTTCAGGATTGAATTGCCGTCAGCGCTGAAGCAAACGTCTTTTAGCACGAACATGTTGCGTCCTCCAAGGTTACCACATTAAAGCCGAGAGGAAGTAGTTGGAAATGAAAATGCCGATCATACTGCTGACCACTGCCGCGATGGTCGCCGTGCCGACGCCCTGGGCGCCTTTGTTTGTGTTCAGCCCGTGATAACATCCGGCAACCGCCACGATCATGCCGAACACCGCAGCTTTGACCAAGCTGCAGAAAATATCATAGAAACGGATTGCGCGAATCGACGACTGGTAGAACACCATGGGGATAATCCCCACTTGGCTGGTGGCTACAACGTATCCGCCCGTCATGCCGATTAAATGGGCGAACACCGTCAAGACAGGCACCATGATCATACAAGCGATCAAACGGGGCGCCACCAAGTACTGCACCGGGCTGGTGGCCATGGCTTCCAAGGCATCGATCTGTTCCGTCACCTTCATGGCGCCGAGTTCCGCGGCGATAGCCGATCCGGCCCGGCCGGCAACCACGACCCCTGTCAGGACTGCGCCCAGTTCTCTGATGATCGCCAGCCCCAAAAGCTGGCCTATGAATGATTCGGCGCCAAACCTCTTGAGTTCCTGGGCTACCTGCAGTGAAAACACCATACCGGTAAAACCGCTGATGATCAATACGAGAGGGATGGACCTGACTCCGAGCGACACCATTTGCTGGGTGGTGTTCTTGAATTCCACGTCCCCGCGGACAACGTGGTAGATGGACTCGGCGATCAACCGTGCGATCTTGCCTACATTCTCGAAAAACTTGATCATTGCCCTGGCTCCCCGTCATTCATCTAGCTAGAGAATATATTCTTGATCCGGCAAAAGAACTCCTGCGAAAAAGACGCTTGCCAAAATGGCAGCGTCTTCTAGGCTGTCTATCCCGCCGCTCGCACCGTATTGGCCAGCAGCATGGCAATGGTCATCGGCCCAACTCCGCCCGGAACCGGCGTAATCCATCCGGCCACCTCTTTTACATTGTCAAAGTCGACATCGCCGACTGTTTTTTTGCCAATTTTGTTGATGCCCACATCAATCACGGCCGCCCCCGGTTTCACCCAGTCCGCCTTGATCATTTGCGGCCTGCCTACGGCTGCGACCAGGATGTCGGCCTGCCTGCATTCATCCATAAGATCTTTCGTGTGGGAATGACAGATGGTGACCGTGGCATTGCGCTTAAGGAGGAGCTGGGCAACGGGCTTGCCGACGATATTGCTCCGCCCGACGACAACCGCTTTTTTACCGGCCGGATCATAGTTGATCCAATCCAGCATTTTCATTACCCCCGCTGGAGTGCAGGGCACATAAGTATCGGCCCCGATGGCCAGCCGGCCCACATTGATGGGATGAAACCCGTCCACATCTTTCTCGGGGCGGATCCTCATGATAACCTCCTCCTCGTCAAGTCCATCCGGAAGAGGGAGCTGCACAAGGATCCCGTGGATCCGGGGATCACTGTTGAGCTGATCGATCAGTCCAAGCAGCCGGCCTTGACTGATGGATGCCGGCAGCCGGTGTTCTTCCGAGTGAATACCCACTTCAAGGCATGCTTTTTGCTTCATCTTCACATACAGCTGTGATGCCGGGTTGTCTCCCACCAGGACGACCGCCAGGCCCGGCCTGGGCTTTCCCTGCTCAATACGTTCCTGTATCTGCCGGGCAAGGTCGCTGCGGATCTGCTGGGCAATTTGCTTGCCGTCGATGATCTGCGCCGCCACAGTATTACCTCCTCGCTACAGCTTATGGTGACAGGTTTCGGCATATTCCTGCCCGTTTCCTGCAACAAAAAAAAAGACCGGAGACAGGTACGATTCTCGGTCTTGAATAAAAGATGGCGCGCCTAGCAGGACTCGAACCTGCGCACCCGGCTCCGGAGGCCGGTGCTCTATCCTCTGAGCTATAGGCGCATAACCATTTGTAATTATAGCACCCGCCGGCTTGGACGTCAAGAATTCCTACTTGCACTCACGCCAAAAAGTGATATAATAGTTTTGCAGGCGGATGTAGCTCAATTGGTAGAGTATCGGCTTCCCAAGCCGAGGGTTGCGGGTTCGAGACCCGTCATCCGCTCCATTTTCTAAAGAAAAACATGGGCTCCTGCCAGGAGCCTTTATCTTTTATCCGCAGATTTCAACGCGTTTTTGGCTGCCTCCCTGAATTTCTCTCCGGTCCCCGTCGCTTCTGTGATGTTGTCAACCCTGTCCGGATCCTGCGTTTCCACCAACCGTGCCTCATACTTGGGAATGGCTTCTATGGCCTGCGGCCAAGGATATTCCGAGCCTTTGGGGTTGCCGCCGGCGTCGTATTCCACATAATCGGCATCTGTGATTCTGCCGCCCTCAATCTTGATTTGGATCACACCATAATTGCCCCGCTCGTCTGTGGCGGATTTTCCTTCATATGTGCCGTCTTTGTAACTTATGGCACTGGACTGGCGGTTGAAGTACCATGCGCCGGCAAGGATCAAGGCCACCACGACAACGGCGATCCACATTCTATTCATTAACATTCCCTCCGTTTTTTCAGTAGTTTTCACTAAATCCCCCCTGTCTATTCCAACAGGGCCGGAATAAAAAAACTCCTTCCTGCTTATTTAAGGAAGGAGTTGTGTTTGGCATGGTACCCCCAACCGGATTTGAACCGGTGCCTTCGCCGTGAAAGGGCGGTGTCCTAGGCCGCTAGACGATGGGGGCATGGTGAGCCATCCGCGACTCGAACGCGGGACACCCGGATTAAAAGTCCGGTGCTCTACCTGCTGAGCTAATGGCTCTTATATCACGCAAAGATTATTGTACAAGATGGCGTCTGTTCCGTCAACCCCGTTTTGCCTAGATGCGGAAAAAGGCCTTAGTGTTGGCGGTGACGGCGGCGATTAACTCATCCACCGGCACACCATGCAGTTCCGCAAGCTTTTCTGCCACATACTTCACGAACGCTGGTTCGTTGCGCTTGCCCCGAAGGGGTTCCGGCGCCAGATACGGGCAGTCTGTCTCGAAAAGCAGGCGGTCCAAAGGCACTGACGCAGCGGCCTGCCGCAGTTTGTGGGCGTTTTTAAAGGTCACGGGCCCGGCGAATGATATATAGCAGCCTAAATCTAGATAGCTCTTGGCACTTTCCAGGCTCTGGGAATAGCAGTGCATCAAGTACCGTATCCCGGGATTCGCCTTAATAATCTCAAACGTATCCTGGGTGGCGTCCCGGGAATGGACCACCACCGGCAGGCCGAGTTTTCCCGCCAAAGCCAGATGCTGGTTAAACACCCGTTTTTGCGCCTCCCGGGGTGAGTTGTCGTAATAATAGTCCAGCCCCGTTTCGCCGATGGCCACAACCTGCGGCGCCTTTGCAATCTCTTCAAGCTCCGCCATGGTCTCCGGCGTCACATCCTGGGCATAATGGGGATGCACGCCGACCACGGCGTACATCCAGTCGTATTCTTCCGCAAGCTCCACAGCCCGCCGGGACGAAGAAAGGTCATAGCCAATATTGATGATCCCCGTCACTCCGGCGGCTTTCGCCCTTGTGATCACCTGGTCGAGATCGGCGTCAAAATCTGGATCGTTTAGATGGGCATGACTGTCGATCAACGTGCCACCCCCTATTTCACCCGGCTTCCCGGTGCAATTTGTCCGGACACCGAGACTATCTCCAAAGTGCCGTCGGCGGAAGTGGCCGCCAGCAGCATCCCTTCGGAGCGCTCTCCCCTCAGCACCGCCGGCTTGAGGTTGGCTACAATGATCACGTTTCTACCTACCAATTCTTCAGGCCGGTAATGCTTGGCGATGCCGGCGACAATCTGGCGCTGGCCGTCTCCCGTATCAACCTTAAGCTTCAGCAGCTTGTCGGCGTTGGGATGCTTTTCGGCGCTGATCACCCGGGCGACAACCAATTCCAGTTTGGCAAACTCGCTGATGTCGATTAGATTGTCCTGTCCGCCCTCGGCAGCAGGCTTCGCCGCTTTCGATGCCTCGGCCTGGACTTGAGGTTCTTTGACTGAAATCTCCATCTCTGCAGATGCGGCTTCCCTCTTAACGTCGATCCTTGGGAAAATCGGATCTCCTTTGCGGGTCACAGTGCCGGGCTTGAGTCCGCCCCATTCGGCAGCATCGACCAGGAGTTCGTCGATGGGCTCCTCAATTCCCAACTGGTTCCAAATCTTGGCGCTTGTTTCAGGAATAAAAGACTTCAGCAGCAGGGCCAGGACCCGCAAAAGCTCGAAGACAAGATACATGACGGTATCGAGGCGGCCTTTCCGCGCCGGATCTTTGGCCAAAGCCCACGGCGCCGTTTCATCGATGTATTTGTTGCCTCTCCTGACCAGCTGCCACAGAGTAGCCAGGGCATCGTTGATGGCCAGTTTGTCGATTAGTTCCCTAAATTTGCTGATGGTAACCTCGGCGAAGCTGACCAGGTCGTGATCGACTTGCTCCAGCTGAACCGGGGCCGGGATAACACCGTTGTGGTATTTCTCCAGCATGGCGAGGCTCCGGTTGAGAAGGTTGCCCAAGTCGTTGGCCAAATCCGCGTTGGTCCTGTCAATCAGCGCCTGGCGGCTGAAGTTGCCGTCCTGGCCGAAGGAAATCTCTCTTAACAGGAAATAGCGGATCGGATCAACCCCGAACTCTTGGATCAAAGCGATGGGATCGACCACATTCCCCTTGGATTTGGACATCTTGTCGCTGTCGAACAAGAGCCACCCATGGCCGAAGACGATCTTGGGCAGCGGCAGATCCAACGCCATGAGGATAATCGGCCAAATAACGGAGTGGAAGCGCAAAATCTCCTTAGCCATCAGATGCACATCTGCCGGCCACCATTTGGCGAACAACTCTTGATTGTCCGGGAAACCGACTCCGGTGAGATAATTGGTCAAAGCGTCGAACCATACGTAAATCACGTGGCCTTCCGCATCGGGGACTGGCACGCCCCAATCGAACGTGGTCCGGGACACGCACAGATCCTCAAGGCCGCTTTTGATGAAATTGACCATCTCATTGCGGCGGGATTCAGGCTGGATGAATTCCGGATGCTCCTCAATATGTTTCAGCAGCCGGTCCGCATATTTGCTCATTTTGAAAAAGTAGCTTTCTTCCTCCACCAGTTCCACGGGGCGGCCGCAGTCGGGGCAGTTGCCGTCCACCAGTTTGCTTTCAAGCCAGAAGGTTTCACAGGGAGTGCAGTACCAGCCTTTGTAAGTGCTTTTGTAAATGTCCCCTTTTTCGTAGATTCGGCGAAACACTTCCTGCACAGCCCGCTCGTGCCGGGGCTCGGTGGTGCGGACAAAATCGTCATACTCGATGTTGAGCCGCTTCCACAGATCCTTGAAAGAGGCCACAATCCGGTCCACATATTCCTGAGGGCTCACTCCCTTTTCTTGCGCGATCCGCTGAATCTTCTGCCCGTGTTCGTCTGAACCGGTCAAAAAGCGGACCTCCTTGCCGAGGAACTTGTGCCACCGGGCCAGCGAGTCGGCGACCACTGTGGTGTAGGCATGGCCGATGTGCAGTTTGTCGCTGGGATAATAAATAGGTGTGGTGATATAAAACTTCTGCCTTTCCAAAGTAATAACCCCCTATACCCGTATTATTGCATTAAAAAAAGCTCTTATCCCGTTTGGGACGAGAGCCTCGTGGTACCACCCAATTTTACCGCAGCCTCGCAGCAGCGGCCTCCATAGGTACTCCAAAACCAGCGATCGCCGCCGGTCTCGTTTATACCTTGATGCAGTAACGGGCATCCCCCGGTACAAGCTTACTAAGCTTCAGCCGACAGCTCCAGAGCCATGTTCAGTCATCTGCCCCTGCTGGCTTTCACCTGCCCCAGCTCTCTGTAAGAAGCCACGACAACCTACTCTTCTCTTTCACAGCTTTTGTCAATACTTGCAGCATCTCAGCCATAAGTATAGCACAATGCCATTGTTTGTCAAGTTTATCTTGAATATGGGGCTTCATACTATTAGGGAACGGATTGGAGGGCGCATCATATGAAAAAAGCTACTGCGCTGCAGTTTGCCGTGCTCTGCGGCGTGCCGTTTGTGATGGTGCTGGGCAACTCAATGCTGATTCCCGTGTTCCCCCAGATGAAACAGGCCATGAACCTCACCCAGTTTCAAGTGGGGCTGATTGTCACTTTCTTTTCTCTGCCGGCGGGCATTCTCATCCCTTTTGCCGGTTATCTGTCGGACCGGTTTGGGCGGAAAGTGATCATTGTGCCTGCTTTGTTCTTGTACGGTTTGGGCGGTTTGGTGTCCGGGTTCGCCGCGCTGCTTTTGGAACGCCCTTTTCCCGTCGTTCTGGCGGGGCGCGTGCTGCAGGGAATGGGCGCCGGTGGGACATATCAGCTGGCCATGGCACTGACGGGAGACATTTTCCAAAGCAAAGAACGGACCAAGGCTCTGGGAATGCTGGAAGCATCAAACGGGTTCGGCAAAGTGGCGAGCCCCATCCTGGGAGCTTTGATCGCGATGATCACCTGGCACGCTCCTTTTTTCGTTTACAGCATAGTCACATACCCGATTGCCCTCGGTGTCTGGTTCCTGGTCAAAGAGCCCAAACATGAGAAAGCCTCCGAAAGCTTAAAAAAATACGGTCAGAAGCTCTTAAGCGTCTTTCGTCAGAAAGGCAAGACATTGCTTGCCAGCTACTTCAGCGGCATGGTGGTGTTGTTCACATTGTTCGGAGTCATGAGCTGGGTGTCAGATTATCTGGAAAGTGAATACAGGATCTTCGCCATCGCCAAAGGGCTGGTCTTGGCCATCCCGGTGACAGCCATGGCTTTGACTTCATTTTTCAGCGGCATGTGGCTCTCCAAACAGCCCCAGTGGTCCAAGGCGGCGATAATCTTCGGCACTGTAGGCGCCACAGCGGTGCTGCTCTTGATTCCCCTGTTCGCCAACATTTATCTTTTTATGCTGATGCTGCTCTTTTTAGGGATCTTTATCGGGAGCGTCCTGCCGCCCGTCAACGCCATCATCACCGGAGCCACCAAATCGGATCAGCGGGGCATTGTCACCAGCCTATACGGCACCGTCCGTTTCTTTGGCGTAGCCATCGGGCCTCCCCTGTTTGGGCTTGCCATCAACTACGGCAGGTGGGTGATGTTCGCCGGCGCCGCCGCGGTTACAGCGGTGGCTGCAGTGATTGCTGTGCTGTTTATCACAACTCCCCAAAAACAGGAATAGGATAGCAGTATCAATTGAACTGAGGGGAGCAGGTGTGCATGAACGTAGGTACAGCTTTAGCCTGGGACGGGGCGGTGGAGATGCCGGAACAGAACCGGGCGCTGAAACCGCGGGCCAGCGGCGTCACCATGGTCATAGACAAAGGGCTGGGAATCGGAGCCACCAAGGATTTGCTGGAGATGGCCGCCGCTTACATCGACTTTGTCAAAATCGCCTTCGGCAGCGCCGCGCTCTACCCTGAGGCCATGCTGAGAGAGAAAGTCGTCCTGATCAAATCGTATGGGATCCAGGTCTACCCAGGAGGCACCTTGTTTGAAATCGCTGCCTATCAAGGCCGGCTGCCGCAGTTTTATCAAAGGGCTGCGGAACTCGGTTTCACTTATGTGGAAGTGTCAGAAGGCACGATCGATCTCACACCGCAGCTGCGGGAAAGGTACATCAAACAGTCGCGGGACCAGGGTTTTGGAGTGCTGTCGGAAATCGGCAAGAAAGACGGGACGATCCATCTCGACCCCCATGCAGCCATTGTACAAATCGAAGCCGACCTGGCCAACGGCGCCGAGAAGGTAATCATCGAAGGACGGGATTCGGGCAAAGGGGTAGGGATTTACGACGAGGACGGAAAAGTCCGGGGAGAGCTCCTGAGTGTATTGATCAACGGTGTCGCGGACATCGGCAAAATCATAATCGAAGCGCCCCAGACCAGCCAGCACAATTATCTTTTGACCAAAATCGGGCCTAATGTCAACCTCGGCAATGTACAGCCCCAGGATGTGCTTACCCTGGAATCCACACGCCGGGGCCTGCGGGGCGATACCTTAAGGAACTTGGTTAGAATCCGTACGCGGCCGTAGGGCTCAGCCTTCTTCCCGATCCGCCGGGTTGAGCTGGAGCGCAAGCCTGTACACTTCATTCTTGCTTACTCCCAGCTGCTGGGCTACAGCCTTGACCGCCTCCCTCTTGGATAACCCCCGATCGAGACACTGCCCAAGGCAGCCTAGGATCTGTTCTTCATCACTTAAATGCGGCTGTACTTCAGGATCGGCCCCTGCCACCACGATCACAAATTCTCCCCGGGGCGGCTGGGCAGTGTAATGCTCGATCAGATCCGAGAGTTTGCCCCGCTTGGTTTCCTCGAACAGTTTGGTCAGCTCCCGGGAAACAGAGCAGCGCCGGTCTCCCAAGTGCTTTTTCAGGGCCGCCAGGGTCTTGAGCAAACGGTGAGGGGCTTCGTAAAAAATCAAAGGGCAGGGCAGATCCTGCAATCTGGCCAAAGCCTCAGCAACCTGCGCCTGCTTCCGGGGCAAAAAGCCATGGAAATAAAAAGGCCCGGCGATAAGCCCGCTTTGCACCACGGCAGTTAGAGCGGCATTGGCTCCAGGCAATACAGTCAAAGGCAGATCTGCGGCGATGGCTTGGGCGATCAGCTCCGCCCCCGGATCGAAGATGCCGGGCATGCCTGCGTCGGAAACATAAGCCACAGTCTTGCCCTGTTTGAGCAGTTCGATGATCTGCCCGGATTTTTCCCGCTCATTGTATTTATGCAGCGAAGTCAAAGGTTTGGCAATCTGGTAGTGACTCAAGAGCTTCCGGGTCTGCCGAGTATCTTCGGCCACAATCAGATCCGCCGCTTCCAGGACTCGCAGGACTCTTAGGGTGATATCCTCCAAATTGCCAATTGGAGTGGCGCAGACATACAACATGTTAGATGTCGATCCTCCAAACAGCCTGCAGCGCCAGGCCTCAACTCTGGCGCCTGGGCCGCTTCCATTTTTTCTTTGAACCGCTTTTCTTCCGTTTCGAGCGGGGGGGTTTTTCTGTTTTGGCCGGCTTCCCATCGGCGGCGGAAGATTCTTCCTCATGAACACCTTCTTGAGCTGCATCGCCGCCGGAAGCAGCTTCATCAACTTCCTGTTCCGGTTCCGGCACAGCCGTGGGTTCTTCGTCGAGGGCCGCCAAATCGGCCAAATCTGACTCGTCGTAAGCGGAGAGCACGAACGCGCCTTTGTAAGGCAGTTCGTCCTTGGCTTCTTTGTAAACATCCGCTTCATACTTCAGACAGCACATCAGGCGCCCGCAGATACCAGAAATCTTCGTTGGGTTCAACGACAGATTCTGCTCCTTGGCCATCCTGATGGAAACCGGCTCAAAGTCCCCTAAAAAAGTGGAGCAGCACAGCGTCCTGCCGCAGGGACCGATGCCTCCAATGACCTTTGCTTCGTCCCTGACACCGATCTGCCTAAGCTCGATTCTTGTCTTGAAGACACTGGCCAGATCTTTGACCAGTTCCCGGAAATCGACCCGGCCGTCGGCGGTGAAGTAAAAGATCAGTTTTGAATCATCGAAGGTATACTCTGAATCGATCAGTTTCATGGGCAGCCCATGCTTGGCAATCTTCTCCAGGGCAATGTCAAAAGCTTTGGCTGCTTTCACCCGGTTTTCTTCCATGTGCTTGTGATCCGCCTCATTGGCAATGCGGATCACTTGTTTAAGAGGCTGGACCACATCTTCTTCCTTTACCTCTTTGATTCCAACCACCACTTCGCCGTACTCCATGCCGCGGGCGGTTTCGACAATAACACGGTGCCCTGCTTCGATCGGCAGTTCGCCAGGATCGAAATAGTACACTTTTCCAGCCTTTTTGAATCTGACACCGACAACTTTTACCATCTATGCAAATACTCCTTTTCTGATCTGAACTAATAAGTTCGCCATCATGAATCTGATGCGGGCGTTGCGTTCCAGCTGCCCATGCAGATCAATGATAGTCTTTGTAATCTGCTCCAAGGATGACTTGGGATATTTTTTGCAGCTCTCAGACAATTCATGTAGATAGTCCATGTTCACCACTTGGCGTTCCAATCCTTCTTTGAGGCACCATAAATCTCGGTACCACTGGAGAATGAGCGTTAAATCCAAAGCCACCAGGCTGCGGTCTTCCTCCCAGCGGTGGCTCAGCCCCAAGACTTCGTACAAATCCATGTCGGGAATATTAATCAGCTGCTCAAGCACCCACCGGCGGCGGTCGACCAAGGGGCTCTCCCACAGCTCGAGCGCCCTGCCGATGGAACCTTGGGCCATTTTGGCCACGAGCTCAATCTTTTGGCCATCGTCCTGCGTGCTGCCTCCGTTTGCGGCTTTCGCTCTCAGGGCCTCTGCCACCGCGGCGTCGCTCAGGCGAGTGAAAGCGATTACCTGGCATCGGGACCTGATCGTCGGCAGGACTTGCTCCAAATGGTCTGTGACCAGGATGAACACGATATAGGCCGGTGGTTCTTCCAGCAGCTTGAGAAAGCTGTTGGCCGCCTCCGGCGTCATTCTATGGGCATCATCTATGATCCAGATCAAATGGTGTTCCTGGGCATATTGGACTTGGCTTTGCACACTGCGGATCTGTTCGATCTTGATCGTGCCGTCTTCCGGTTCCAGAGCCCTCAGCCCCGGATGATTGCCGCGGCTGAGTTTCAAGCATTCAGGGCAGCTGCCGCAGCCTGTCCTGTTTCGGCAGAGGATCTGATGGGCGAAGCTCATGGCCGTTGTTTTCTTGCCGACACCCCGATCCCCGTGGAAGAGATAGGCGTGCGCCACCGTGCCGGCGGCAGCGGCGCGCTGCAGTGTCCGGACCGCCACTCGCTGCTCTATGACTTCTCCTAGATGCATCTGTTTCACCTGCTTTAGGAGACGATATCCAACAGAAGGCCGCGGATCTCGTCCAATTTGGAGGCCAAATCCAAAGTTGAGTCCTGCCTGTCCAAGACTAGACGGGTAAGCTCGTCCAAGCGCTCGTCGATTTTGGCAACGATGACATAAAGCCGCCTGCGGCCAAGCCGATCGATAAACCGGCGCTCCGACACTTCGTACGTGCCGCCGATTGCCTGTTTAAGGAATGAACGGACTGCCGCTTTATAATCTTTCAGATTGGCGAGGGTGGGCTGGCTCCTAAGCTTTCTGCCCAGTTCATCGATGACCTCCAAAGCCGAATCAAGATCGATCTCCACAGCCTGCTTCTCCTGAAGAGTGGTTAAAAACGGGCCGTGAATCACCTGGACCTGGCGCCTACCGGGCTTTTCCCTCTTGATAAACTTCTCGCGGGTCCTCTTTTCACCGATTTTCATAGGCAACCTCCATGGTCAGATCCGTTCAAACCGCTCCACATCCAGCACGAAAGCCGTGGCTCCGGTGAGAAGCTCCATCAATTGATCAACTTTCTGGTCATCTGTTCCGATCAGCAGCGTGGTGTTCCCTTTTTTGAGAAACCCACCGGTGCTCGCCAGTTTCGTGGCACTGAACCCGTTGGCTGTAAGCTTGTTCAAAGCCTCCGCCACTTCGGTGTCCTGGAGAATAACAATGGCAAGCTTCACAGAATCCCCCTCTCTGCGATCACGGACCAGATTTTTTCGAAAACCTGATCGATTGTGCCTGAGGCATCGATCAAGACAAAGCGTTCAGGTTCGGCCTGGGCTATCTGGTGATAACCCAACCTTACTTTGCGGTAGTAATCCAGATCCCGCTGCTCGATACGATCGCCCTTAGTCCGTTTCAGGGCAAGCTCGGGCTCTTCGTCAAGGCATAGGGTGATTTGGGGAAGAATCCCTCCCACCGCCAACTCATTGATGAGCCGGATCAACACCGGGTCCCGATCCAATCCGTAACCCTGATAGGCAACAGTGGAATCCAAGTAACGGTCGCACAGCACCACATTGCCCATATCCAGCGCCGGAGCGATCACTTCGGCCACATGCTGAGCGCGGTCGGCGGCATAGAGAAGCATCTCCGTCTGGGCGTTGATCTTGGCCATGCCAGGGTCTAACAGCAGTTGGCGGATGCGCCTCCCTAGTTCAGTACCTCCCGGTTCCCGCGTCTTGATGACAGCATGGCCCAACTGAAGGCATTTTTGATACACCAAATCCAGTTGAGTGGACTTGCCCACGCCGTCGATGCCTTCAAAAGTGATAAATGTTCCCCGCTTCATCTTTGAACCCTCTTCAGCTATAAGATCGGTTCCCCCGACAGTGGGGTTTGTACAGACAAGAAAAGCCCCCAAATCTGTTTGATGCGCTCAATCCACACGAGATAATCGGGGTCGGAAACCTCCGCTGAAACGATCGCCCGCTCACAGTTGCCGCAGATATGGGCCCTCTTGATTTCCAACCCATCACCCGTGTAGGGTTGCCCGCACAAATCACAGACCATAACCTCACCCCACTACAGGATACTCCGTTTGATTGCCGCAGGTGTTGGTCCACGTTAAATAATGTTTCTCGATAAATACCCCATATCCTGCTTCGCGGCCGATTCCCTTTTAACTCCAGCACTGTCTTTGCCATCTATGGGATACACTAGTGGCAGGAGGGATCTTATGAAGGCAAATAGCGCCAATGTTGTCGTTACTGCCCTGGGCGCGGCGGTTTCAGGCATTGGTTACACTCTAATGCGCCGAAGCCCCCGCAGCAGGTTTGCCTCGGGGCTGCTTGGTTTCGGGCTTGCCCATGTCGCCCTGGGAATGTTGGATATGAGCCGGGAGAAAACGCCCGGCGAGGTGGAATTGACAATCGATCTTGAGTAAAAAATTAGAGCTTCTCCGTGGGGCGGGAAGCTCTAATTCGCTTATCTTTATCCTTTCAAGCCAGTGGTGGCGATTCCTTCCACCAGATATTTTTGGAACAGGACAAAAATAATGAACACGGGAATCAGTGAAGCCACCGACATGGCGAACATCGCGCCCCAATCAGTGACTGCAGCGGGGTCAGAGAACAGCCTCAAGGCCAGCGAAACTGGATACAGCTCTACTGACTGAAGGTAAATCAGGGGCCCCATGAAATCCTCCCATTTCCAATAAAAGGAAAAGATTGTGGCTGTAACCAGGGCTGGGACAATATTGGGGAGGATAATCCTGAAAAAGATTCCGAATCTGCTGCATCCGTCTATTTTAGCTGCCTCGTCCAGCTCATACGGTATTCCACGGATAAACTGCATTATCAGGAAGATGAAAAAGGGCACCCCAAAGAACGAGGGAATGATCAACGGCTTCCAGGTATTGATCCAGCCGATATGGTTAAACAGCAGGTATTGGGGGATCATCAAGATTTGGCTGGGAATCAGCATGGTCAGAATCATACAGGCGAAGAGCAGCCGTTTGCCAAAGAAGTTGATCCGCGCGAATCCATAGGCTACACAGGCGGAACTGCCGACCTGTCCAACCGTCGAGATGATCGTGATCATGAAGGAGTTCCGGAAAAATACGCCAAAGTTAGTGCGCCCGAATCCCTTCCACCCCTGGACATAGTTCTGCCATCTGATCTCACTTGGGATCAGGGAGTGGGCGTTGGCGAAGATTTCCGACTGCGGCTTGAACGAGCTTGCGATCAGCCACAGCACGGGATAAAACACAAAGGCGGCCAGTGCAATCGTAAAAAGATGATAGCATGCGGTTTTAAGGCGCTGCTTAGTCTTCCGGCTCACTGCTCATTCCCCCTTTGACTCGTAATAAACCCAATATGATGATGTTTTGAAGATAACCGCCGTGAGCACCCCTACAATCACCAACATCACCCAGGCCAATGCCGAAGCGTAGCCCATACTGTAATCGGTAAACGCTTTCCGGTACACATAAAGCACGTAAAGCAGCGTCCGGTTGAAGGGGCCGCCGTTAGTGATGATCAGTGCCTGTGTGAACATCATGAAGCCGTTGATGATCTGAACCAGGAAATTGAAGAAAATAATCGGGGAGATCATAGGCAGTGTGATCCGGAAAAACCGCTGCCAGGATGATGCGCCGTCAATCATGGCCGATTCGTACAGCGAATACGGCACTTGTTTCAACCCAGCCAGGAAAATCAGCATCGGAGATCCGAACTGCCATACTGCCAACGCCACCAGTGTCCAGATCGCAGTTTTGGGCTCGGTGAGCCACCCTACGCTGCGGTCGATGGCGCCAACCGACGTCAAGATTGAATTCAAAGCGCCGTTGATCCCGAACAGCTGACGCCACATCACAGCCACAGCCACGCTCCCGCCGAACACCGAAGGCACATAGAAGATTGTGCGGTAGGCACCCACTCCTTTGCGATCCTGAGACAGCAAAACCGCCAGGAACAGGGCAAACAGCAGGCGCAGCGGAACGGAGGTAAAAGCGTACGTAAAGGTGACCTTCAGCGACTGGGGAAAGAGATAGTCGTATTTGAACATGGTCTCGTAATTCATCAGCCCCACCCATTGGGGCGCGGAAAGAATGTCATACTTGGTGAACGAGAAGTACAAAGAGATTACAATCGGCGCAATCGTAACCGCGAGAAAGCCGAACAGCCATGGGGCAATGAAAACATAACCCGCGAAATGGTCCGAACGGAGTATCTTCACTCAAATCCCCTCCTGCTCCTTGCGAAGCTCCCACAAAGGCAGTCCCTTTGTGGGAGCATTCCGGTTGGCTTGGTCTATTTCGATCTCAGAATCCGAGTGGCTTCCTGCCTGAAGGTCCGGGCTGCCTCCGCTGGTGCGATCACCTCGTGAAGCACCATGCTCTGCAGATCATCCAACAGCCGGTTAACCTCAGGATGGCCTGCCGGCTCCGGAGGATCGATGGGGCTGCTGTGCTGGCTGACCAAATCCAAGTATTCGAACATCTGGATCTGCACATCAGTCAGATACGGCTGTAATGCCTCTCTAACCTTAGAGGAAATGGGAACTCCCCGCTCTGCCATGAGGATCTTGTTGGCTTCAACATCGTTGGTGAAAAAGTCGATGAAAAGGACGGCCGCGTCTTTGTGGGGTGAGGATTCGGCAACCGAGAAGAACATACTGGGCTTGATATACAGGCCTTCTTTGACCTGGTCTTTAGCTTTTGGCAGGGTGATCAGCCCAAGCGGCCTGTTGGCGGCCAGACTCATGGCCACGATTTGATTGCTCCACGCCCAAGCGGTTGCCGCCTGGCGCGTAACCAGCAGATCCTGCTCAACAGATGAAACCTCGTCGCGGAGCGCCGGCGAGGCAAAGAGCCCTTCCTTGTAAAGCTGCAGTTCAAGCCTGAAGAACTCCTCCAGAAGCTTGTCGTCTTTCCATCCCAATCCAGTGCCGTCAGGCGCGTAGAAAGGATATCCGTTTTGTCTCAGCACATGGTGGAAAGCATGGAAGAAGTTGCCGGGGAACTGTGTCGCCCAATGAATACCCAACTTGTCAACAACAATACGGCCGAGCTCGATATAATCTTCCCAGGTCCACTCAGGCCCAGGTGGTTCGATGCCTGCTTGGGCAAACAGCTCGGGATCGTAGATACCTACCATGGCATTGCTCCCCAGGTTGATG
>FIZJ01000004.1 GCA_900019385.1 uncultured Clostridia bacterium | reverse complement strand
GTCATTCCAAACAAGCCAATTTGGATATGAGTCAATCCCGATAATCACATAGTGAACCTTCGGATGCGACGTAGCCCAATAAGACATTGGAATCTTGCTCTTAGGGATGTGCAGCCTAATCTCGTACACTTTACTGCCCCGTTGGATCTCAAGGCACTTGTACCCGGGCGAAATGTCATGAAAAAAGAACCTGCCGTCCGCGCGGGTTGTGGTGATGGCCTCCAGTTCCTTGATGCCGCTGCCGAGCACATTGTGCACTCTTACCGTCACGCCGGCCAAAGGAGTGTAACCTGCTGTCGACATGTCCTCGGGCGCGATGATGATGCTGCCGTCATAGTCCTCATAGACATAACCGGTAATTGAACCACCGTAAAAACTAACATGAAGAAAGAACTGGCATCCGGTAAACAGCGTAGATATGAGCAGGAGGCAAATTAAGACTACCAGATTCTTTTTCACACTATCACCCACCTTCTGTTGTTAGGATTCGCAAAAAGCCCTCGTTTAATGACCGCATGAATGTTTCTTTATCCCATTATACGTACTTTATCCAAGGCTGCTCTGCAAAATATCGATGCAGGTTTGAGAACTCACTTCACCAAGCGTATGGCTCGCGTTCTTTGTTCTGCTGGCGGCAATACCGTACTCGCTGATCTGCTCCGCCGTAAGCCTCAGATCACAGGGCAGCAGAAACCGCATCAACTCCTTAAACTCCCCGATATCTTTCAAGTTCAATGTCTTAAGGATCTTGCCCACCCTGGATTTGGCATGCTGCAGGTTGTACCGCAGGTACTCGGCCAGAAGCAGGCCGTTGGCCCTGCCGTGGGGGATATCATGAAAATAAGTCAAGGGATAACCTAGGGCATGGACAACAGTGGTGCCGGTATGTGCAATGGCCATGCCGCCGAAGGTGGATGCGGCAAGCAGGCTGTCCCGCATTCCGGAGGAAAAGGCGGCGGATTTCAAGTCCGGCAGAGCCCGGCTCCACAGCCTCAAGCCAGCTTCGACCAGTATGTCGCTGAAATCCCCGGCCCGGCGAGACAAATATGCCTCAATCAGGTGAGATAAGGCATCGACCGCTGTGTTTCTCGTAACCTCAAGCTCCAGGCTTTCGGTGTAGCGGTAATCCAGGAAAGCCAGCCTGGGAAAGAGGCTCCGATCCCCGAAGCCTGCCTTGGTTTGTTTGTTGGTCAAAGTCAGAATCGAATACTGAGTTACTTCGCTGCCAGTGCCGGCGGTGGTCGGTACCGCCACAACCGGCAGAGGCCGGTTGGTGTAGTCACCGTCGTAGAGTTTTTCAGGCCCGAAACTGTTTACAGCAAGAACAGCGATGGCCTTGGCAGCATCCAAAGGAGACCCTCCGCCAATGCCAATGACAAAATCCGGCGCGAACTGTCGCGCCGCTCGTCCACCCTCAGCGATGTTCTCCAGGGTCGGGTTGTTCTCCACTTGGTCAAATACCTCATAGGCAATACCGCAGTGCTCCAACGCGGCCGTTACATCCTCCTGCGCACCGCTTCGTCGGGCAGAGTTTCTACCTGTCACCAGCAGCGCTTTCCGGCCGAACTCCTTCAGCCGTTTGGCATGGCGCTTTACAACCTCTGGGCCGTGGAGTATCTCTGTTGGCATGAAAAAGCTGAAGTCTAGCACTTGATCAACTCCTCCTAATTCGTCTCGCACCTCACGGTCACACTGCCGAACAAAGACCGGGTCACCAACAGCAAGCGGGGGTTCTGGTTCTCCGCGGCTGGGCTCCGCAAAACCTCCCGGCCTGCAAGTTTACGGCCGCGCCGCCCCAGGATCTCGGCGGCGGCAAACAAGGTCGTCTGCTCCGACAGCACGCCTACATCTTCGGGAATCACTATCTCCACTTTGCCAAACAGGGCGAGGATATCCAACCTGACTGCGCGGTGGCTGATGGATTGAGTATTCACCACAAAGATCAATTTACCCAGGAACGCAGTCAAGGATGTATCAAGAAGTTCCTGTTCAGGGCACACAACCGTCCGCTGCATCAAGATAGTCCGGTGAACCTCTTCTCCCTTGTCGAAGAGGCTGATAACCACCGTAATGATAAACATAAGCATGATCAAAGGCCAAAAGACCAGCGTCCCGATCACCGTGATGTAGTAGATATATTCCTGGCTCCGGGTAATCAGTTCGATCAAGCTTATGATCAACATGAACCCGGAAAATGNNNNCCAAAAGCAGAGCGGCCATAAGTGCGCCGGCGATCTTGTGCATTTTGACTCCTCCATGGATTAGTCATCGGAATAATCTTCCATGCGGCCAAAACAAAATCCTGCCGTATATGCCCAATAAAAAAGCCCTATCCCTGATAGGGCTAAGTCGGAACTTCAGGCATGCGCCTTTTCCAGGTCATGGCCTTCTGTTACTACCTTTATATCATAAGTCGGCCCATCCTTGATCACGGAAACGCCGATCTTGTTTCCGTCCACTTCAATCTCTGTCGGTTTCTGCTTTCTGCTTACCTGGTACAAGGTAGAACGGATCGTCGATTCGTTCACGTCCTGGCGGTGTTTGAAAAAGTCTTTGACGACTGCTTTGGCCGTTATCGGGTGCCCCTGGCTGGATACCAGGCGGTAGACAATTTCCACGATGCTTTTTGTCAAGGAGGTTCCATTTCCGCTGCTTCCATACGGCTCTTTCAAAAAAGCGTCCAGCTTTTTCAGGTTCTGTTCTTTTCTCGCCAGCTGTTCTTTAAGTTCATTGATCTCCAAGATCAGCAGCTCCCTCGCCTGCCTTAAAGAATCCTCGTAGCTCACAGCATTCACTCCTTCTCTCATGGATTTGAGCCTCGGCCTCTATTAGATATCATTGTCCAATATATGCCCAATTATTACTTGGATTTTTACTTAAAAAACGTTTTCGCACAAGTCTGCAGTTTGTAAATATAAAATATCATATTATGCATTATACGTCAAATTAGTTTGCACTATTTCCAAAGTAGCAACGCTTTGGCCGCCTGTACTGATTATTGGCCGATCAGGCTTTGCCAATCACCGATAGAATAGATATCCTCCAGCGCGATCCCCAGGTAAAACGCATGCAGAATCTCTTCGTAGCCTAACCCTGCCTCCGCCATTCCCCTGGCTCCCCACTGGCTCATACCAACCCCATGGCCGTGGCCGCCGCCGTAAATAGTCACTTCGGTGATCTCGCCGCTGGCATCCCTGGTTATCTCCAAGGCGACGCAAGCGCTGGGCAGCATTGAGTAGTTCACAATCCGGTCATTCATCCTGTGGATAACAATATCGGCGTTGGTATACTGTCTGCTGGGACGGATCAGGCTGCGGATGTTATACTCCTTGCTGACCCGGAACGTACCGTTAGACCCTGCAATTTCCAAGGTCATCACGTTTCCGCCGCTGCCCCGCTCCACAATGCGCAGATCCTTAAGTTTACCGATCCCGCTTTTCGGAATCGGAACCGATACGTAAGAGCCGTCAGACTGCCTTGTCTGGACAAACTGCGGCTGGCTTTGATAAATAGCGGCTAGATTGGCATTGATAGTGGCCTCAAGCTCGGAACGGGCAAAGTTTATTTGCCAGCGGAACCACGGCGAATTCGCTTCATACCCGGGAACCGCTTTGTTTTTGAGAAAGGCAAGCGCTTCCCCTTCGCTGCCCCAGGCCACATCCCAATCTGTGGTCAGTATCGACCGGGAAACCAAATACGGGACTGGATTGCCCGGAAAGCTCTCCCGGGTGCTGCCGCCCCAAACTTCATGGGATGCGGCGGTAAAGCCCCAGGATGTTGAATGGAAATAGGCTCCAACCAGCAGATGATCCTGATCAAGCATCACAATGCCGCGGGTCAAATCCACGGCCTGCCGGGCTTGGGCGTCTTCCCGACGGTTGTTGTAAACCTGGGCAAAGATGCTGTCGTCCACATGGTAAAGGCGCCCTGCCGCTCTTGCTTCCACAATCTTGCGCACGACAAATGTCCGTGAAGCCACCGCTTGGGCGCAAAGAGCGGCCAAAGGAGCACCAGACGGCATTTCGCTTGGAACAACACCGTACAAGTACTCCTCGACTTTCACCGTATTGATGATCAGCAGTTTGCCGTTTTCAGCAAGGTTGACCTCCAGGAAGCCGCGGTAGGAAGGGTTGAACTCCCAAGCGTCGCCGCGTTTGATGCTGTCCAGCGTCAAACGGCAGGTATGCTCCGGATAAACCCACACCGGCGTCCCCATAAGCAGTTCTCTTGATCCATCAGTCACTAGGATGCCGTCGGCGGTGGGCAGCAGTGTCACTTGGGATTCACTTACGAAATTATGGCTAAAATCAACCAAAGTGACGGCCTTGCCGTCGGTGGAAATCACCGCTTTGTCGTGGTAGAGATCTAGAAAATCGTCGGTCTTTATGGCAACCCGGAATTCATCGTTGCGGCTTAAGGCTGTACCACACAGTGCCGCAAGCGCAGCAAGCACCAATAATACTATTATGCGCCGGTTCAATATTAAGCCACCCACCTTGTGTACCTAAAACAGCTTGGCCATTTGATCATACATTGGTTTGAGGGCCGGGTAGAGGCTTTTGTACACTTGGTACATCTCCAGGTACAAAGTATGCCATTTTTCGTTGGGATCAATCGTGTCGGTGACTTTGATGATCGCCTCGGACGCTTCTTTGGTATCGGTGAACACCCCGGTGCCCACACCGGCAAGGAGTGCCGCCCCTAAACCAGGGCCTTCGTCCACATTGAGGGTCTGCATCTGCAGCCCGAGAATGCTGGCTAGAATTTCCAGCCACAGGCTTGACTTGGCACCACCGCCGATGCACCTCATGGCCTTGCCTGACCAACCTGCCTGCTGCAGAAGACACAGTGAATCCCGGAAGGCAAACCCCACACCCTCCAGAATCGCCCTTACCATATCGCGGCGCTGGTGTGCGCTGGAAAGCCCGAAGAAACAGCCGCGGGCATTACCGTCGCCGTGGGGAGTCCTCTCACCTGTCAAGTAGGGCAGGAAAATCAAGCCCTGGCTGCCCGGCATGCTGTGACTGGCCGCCTCCGACAGCAGAACGTATGGATCTGTCTCCAGACTTTGAGCCACCACCGATTCAGGGTGACCGAATTGATCCCTGAACCACCGGTATGACAGCCCGGCGGAAAGAATGACACCCATCATATAGAAGCGATCTTTGACCGCATGGTTGAACATGTGAATGGTCCCGCCGTTGGGGAGCTTCGGCACATCCAGGTGAGCCAGCATCACACCGCTGGTGCCCAGGCTGATCATAGCCCTGCCTGAAGCGACAATACCTGCCCCCACCGCGCCGCAGGCGTTGTCGGCGCCGCCGCCGACCACCGGTGTACCCACGGTCAGCCCGGTCAATTCGGCAGCCTCGGGACTGATCGTTCCCGCTATTTCACTGGAGCCTACCAGTTCAGGCAGGATGTCCATGGGGAGATCAAGTTTCTCCATAATGACTTTAGACCACCGCCGCTCTTTCACATTGAGCAGAAGTGTGCCGGCAGCGTCGCTCAGTTCCATTTTCAGTTCCCCGGTCAACCGGTAGCGGATGTAGTCTTTTACCAGGACCAACCAGCGCACCCTGGCGAAGTTATCCGGCTCATGCTCCCTCAGCCACAAAACCTTTGGTGCCGTGAAGCCTTCCAATGCGGGATTGCACGCTTCGTCCAGGAGTGTGCGCTTCCCCACAAGGCTTTCAATCTCGTAGCACTGTTTGGTCGTCCTGGTGTCATTCCACAGGATAGCAGGCCTGATAACTTTACCGTCCTTGTCCAGGAACACCGAGCTGTGCATCTGCCCCGACAAGCCGATGCCCTTGATTTCGCTTGGATCCACATCGTACTTGTCCAGCACTTTGCGCAGAGCCATCACCGTGCCCTGCCACATGTCCTCCGGTTCCTGTTCCATCCAGCCCGGCCGCGGCGAAAACAGGGGATATTCCTGGGCGGCCGAGCCCACAATTTCACCATCCACCGTGATCAACAGCGCTTTAACCTGCGATGTGCCGATATCCAGACCCAAAAGATAACCCATACCCGTCTCTCCTTAAGTGAATATATTAACCCTCGTTCCTTGAGGGTTTGTCGACTGGTTCCCGGTGACACCCTGGCGCTATACAGTTATTTAACATACTAATAATATTCTTGGGAAATCCAAAAAACCCTGCGCTGAATTTTGCGTCAAATTTACATTAACCGCCTATTTCAATTCTTCTACGAGCTTCTCCATCTGATCGACCAAAGCGCCGAAAACTCCCATTGCCTGTAAAACCGGCTCTGGGGCGGCCATGTCCACTCCAGCTTTCCTCAGCAGGTTGAGGGGGTAGTCGGAACCGCCGCTCTTAAGGAAGTCAAGATAACGGGTCACTGCCGGTGACCTTTCGGTCAAGATTTGTTGGGTCAAGGCCACAGCTGCTGAAAAACCAGTCGCATACTTGTAGACATAAAACGGGCGGTAGAAGTGGGGGATGCGCGCCCACTCCATGGCTATGTGCTGATCGCTGACAACGTCCGGCCCGTAGTACTTCTGGTTCAACTCATGGTAAACTTGGCACAGGCTTTCCGCCGTCATGGGGATGCCGCGGCCGATACGGTCGTGGACGATCATCTCGAACTCGGCGAACATGGTTTGTCTGAATACGGTGCCCCTGAACTGCTCCAGGTAATGGTTGAGGAGGTAGAGTTTCTGCTTCGGATCGTTGGTCTTCGCCAGCAGATCGTTCATCACCAGGCACTCGTTGACAGTGGAGGCGACCTCCGCCACAAAAATCGTGTAGTCGGCATTGACAAACTCCTGGTTTTGATCCGAGTAGAACGAGTGCATGGCATGGCCCATTTCGTGAGCCAAGGTGAACATGTCGTCGACAGTGTTGTCATAGTTCAACAGCACATACGGGTGCACCCGGTAGACACTTGCCGAATATGCGCCGCTGGTCTTGCCTTTGTTTTCAAACCAGTCAATCCAGCCTTCTGTCAAGCCTCTGCTTAAATCGGCGAGATACTGCTCTCCCAGGGGTGCCAGCCCTTCCTTGACCATTTCCACAGCTTTCTCAGGGGGGATCTCCATGTCCAGGTCTTTGACCAAAGGGACATAAATGTCGTACATATGCAGTTCATCAACACCGAGCATTTGCTTGCGCAGGCGCATGTAGCGGTAAAACAGAGGGAGACTCTCATGGACAGCCTCGATTAAGTTGTGATACACCTCAGGGCGTACATTGTCCACATCCAGAGCCGCCTCCAGCGAGGACGGGTACTTGCGGGTCTTGGCGAAAAACAGTGTTTTCTTCACTGCTGCTGTATAGGTTGTGGCCAAGGTGTTCTTCCACTGCTCGTAAGTGAAATACATGGCCTCGAATGCGGCTTGGCGCACTTCCCGGTTCTTGCTTTCCATAAAGCGCAGGTAGCGCCCATGAGTCAGTTCCACTTCACTGCCGTCTTCATCCTTGATCGTGGGGAACCGCAAATCGGCATTGTTGAACATGCGGAAGATCTGGCTTGCGGCTTGAGCCATCTCGCTGGCCCGTGCCAGAATCTCCTCTTGATCTGTTGGTAGCGTATGGGGCTTCATCCGAAGAATATTGTCCAGATAGTGGCTGTAGATCCGAAGTTCCGGAGTCTGTTCCACCCACTCGTGGACGGTGCTTTCCGGGAGCGCCAAGATTTCTGGTTCTATGTAGGCGAGATTCGCGCCCAGTTCTGCCCCAATGCCAACAATCCGGTCATAGAATCCCTGGTAAACCGGGTTGGCATTGTCCTGGTCTTTGCTCATCATGGCGTAACCATACAGACGGTCGAATTTCATGCCCGCTTGATCCTGCAGCTTAAGACAGGCCAACAAGTTCTCCGCGGAGTCCAGCCGCCCTTTGTAGCTTTGCAGAGCCGGCATCAGCTCTTTCAACTGTTGGAAATCATCTTCCCATGCTTGATCCGACTGATAGATATCGGTAAGTTTCCACTTGTGCTGATCGGCCATTTCGCTCCGCAGCGGGATTGTTTTGGCAGCCATTGTCCCATCTCCTTCAGATTCCAATTTTTCTTACATGGTATTATTATACCAGAAACAACGCAGGAAAGTCTGAGTTTTTTGTGGAATTACCAATTACCAATACGATTGAGGATGAGGGTTATGAGCACCATCTTCGCCTTGGATATCGGGACACGGAAGATTGCCGGCTTGCTGATGGAACAGGAAGGGCAAAAATACATAGTCCACCATGTGGTGATCAAAGAACAGCTTCCCAATGCCATGCAGGACGGGCAGATTCACGACATCCCCAAGGTGGCCCAGACTATCCGGGAAGTTGTGGCTGAGATCAGCGCTTACACGTCCCTGCAGATCACTGAAGCGGTGGTAGCCGCCGCAGGGCGCTCTTTGCGCACACAGCGGGGACAGTCCACCATCAGGCTGCCCCTCAATCAGGAGATCACCGGAGACATGCTGGGACGGCTGGAACTGAGCGCGGTCCAGGACGCTCTCGCCAACATGAATCAGTACAGGGTGCAGACAGCTGTCGACACATACCTGTGTGTAGGCTATTCGGTGGTCCAGAGCTATCTCGATGACCAGCCGATCCAAAACCTCCTGGGGCATCAGGGGTATTCGGCCTCGGTGGAAGTGATCGCCACATTCTTGCCCCGGATCGTGGTCGATTCCCTGATGACAGCGCTGCGCCTGGCAGGCTTGGAAATCCAGTCGCTGACTTTGGAACCGATCGCCGCCATGCACGCCGTCATCCCCCAGTCCATGCGCATGCTCAACTTGGCGCTGGTCGACGTGGGAGCCGGCACTTCCGACATCGCCATCACCGCCGACGGGACTGTCAAGGCTTTTGGAATGATTCCACAGGCAGGAGATTTGATCACCAAGATTATCGCCGATCACTACCTCCTCGATTTCATGGAGGCGGAGCGGGCCAAACGGCAGTTGAACTCCGGCTCGATCGTGGAATGCTTCGATGTGCTGGGAAACCGTCTCCAGATAGACTGCGGCGAGGTGTTGAGCCTGATTCAGCCTGCGGTGGCATCCCTGGCGCATAAGATCAGCAATGAGATCAGCGCCCTCAACGACGGCCCGCCCAAAGGGGTGATCCTGATCGGCGGCGGCAGCCTGACACCCCACCTGGATCGGGAAATCGCCAGATACCTCCAGCTTCCTGACAACCTTGTGCGGGTAAGGGACCGGGCAAGCCTTGCCAACATTAAGGGTGCCGACGATTATCTTGGCCCGCAGCTGGTGACACCGATTTCGATCGGCTGCAACCACCTTGACCAGTTGGCGATGAAGCTGCAGAAGGTAACCATTAACGGCAAGACTGTGCATTTCCTGCGCATAAGCGATGCCACCATCGGCGACGCGCTGCTTAACGCCGGATATGATGTTGACCGCCTGGTCAACCATACGGCGCGGTGTGTTGACATAATGGTCAATCAAAAGCCCTGCACCATCCGGGGGCACAGCCCGGCGCCGGTGCGGATTCTGTGCAACGGTGAGCCGGCGGCGCTCCAAAGCAAACTGCAGGACCAGGACACCCTGGAAATCAGTATTGTCGAGAATGCGGAAGCAAGCCCTGTCCTTGTCTCCGACCTTGTCCAGCAGCTGAAATTGGCCAAGCGCCTGATGATCAACGGCAGACACCTGACGATCATACCACCAATCGTGATCAACGGGCAGGAAAAACCGCTTGACTGTGCCTTGGCTGACGGCGACAAGGCCGCTTACACCCCTGTGGAGACAGTGGCTGACGCCTTGAGACAGGCAGGCATCGACTCAGGACAGAATTCCATTGTGGTCTATGTCAATGATCAGCGGGTGCAGTTGGACGGCCCTGCATCAGTCATGGTGAACGGCAAACCAGGGCACCTGTCACAGCCCATTCGAGACGGCGATCGGATCGAGTGTCAGCCCCAAGCTAAGGCCAAGTTTATCCTGGCCGATATTTTCCGGGTATACCAGCCCCATCGCATGGAAGATATCAAACAGATCAAGTTTTGGATTAATGATCAACCAGCGGGGTACACTGACGAGATCAGCAGCGGAGACCGCATCCGGCTGGAAATCGACCATAAAAACTAATACGGGGATGTTAATCAGTCCCCGTATTTTTATACTCACCCAAGGCTAGTGTGTATTGATAAAGCTGATCCCGGTCAGACTCGATCACAAACCTCAAGTTCCGCAAAAGCCGCAGGTCTTCCCACAGCGGCTCAAGATACCGCCTGGATTTAGGTATTAAAAGGTCCTTGATCATCAGCCGGGCCAGAATGTCAATCAACCGCTGCGGCAAACACCTGAGCAGAAACTTCTGTTCTGGTGTTGCCTGTGCCCAAAGTTCCTGCGGAATCTCCACCTCAATCTGATGGCGGAAATGCTTGCCCATTTCCAGGAACTGGTAGATTGTGCTGCCGAGGGCAGCGGCCGCTTCCGCCAGCGGTATTTCATTGCTGACATAGGCATCCCAGGCGAGCCTAAAGGTCAGTGCCGGTTTGTCCGCCATATAGCTGGCGACAAGCTCCGCCAGTTGATCCGCGGGCATCTCTGCTCCGGCTGCCGCCGCTCCTGTCTTATGTTCGTCTGTCACAGTGTCTGCCCCCCTCCTCTTACCGTCTCCCTTGGGGCAGATGCTGTATTATTTCTATCTTTATCTAAAAATTCCTTCCAATATGATCCAATTATCAAAACTTATCCGACCCAGCTTACGCCGCCGGCGCGTCAGCAGGCTCCTTCCGCCCAGGAGCAGCATTGGTTCTTGCCCATGGATTTCGCGCGGTACATAGCCATGTCAGCCCGCCGCAGCAGTTCCATCCGGTCACCGGCATCCTCAGGGTAACTGGCGATGCCGATGGAAACGGTCAAAGGCCGTGCCAAGCCTGTGTCGGAAAGCTCTGCCAACCGGGCTTGAATCCGCTTGGCGATCAGCACACCCCGGGACCGGGGCGTATTCGGCAGGATCACCACAAATTCATCACCGCCGAAACGGATTACCTGATCGTCCTCCCGGATGCTCTTGGCAATAGTCTGAGCCACTGTGTAGAGAGCGAGATCTCCGTACTCGTGCCCGAACAGGTCATTGAAAGCCCAAAAATCATCAATGTCGATGAAGAGCATCGTCACCTGCATGGTGCTCTTTTGATCCAGCCAGTCGCTGAGAAAGCGGTAGTTGTACACTTTGGTCTTTGAATCCAGAATCAGTTCCTGTTCCGCCTTGATCCGCCGCTGCTGCTCCGCGACCATCTGCAGGCTGAAATGCATGAGTTCGGAAACGCCGATCATCAAGACACCGAAGATCAAAAGGCCCGCGAGCTGCCAGTTACTGATAAAAACGGCATATACGATGCCCGTATAGCCGTACAGCATGGAGTTGACCCAGATCTGCGCCTTGAACACCTCGGCATTCCTGGGATGAAGATCCGGCCTGACAAACATGGACAGGACCGAGACCAGACTCAAATTGACAAAGGTATAGAGCACAAGGCTGATGAACATTGGCCCCAAACTGGATGGCAGCGCCAAAGCTTGGGCTTGTCCATGCAGTTCGGAAAAGGCGGCTCCAACAATTAAGCTGGTTAAGGAACGCTGGAGCAGGTTGAGATAGATTTTGACCGGTTGAATTTTGGCCAACAGCCCATAAATTATATTCGACAAAACTGCCAGCCAAATGGCTTCGCCGGTGCCGTAGACAAAAATGGAGGCAAGGTAGACGGAAACCGACAAAGAAAGCTTGATGTAGCTGGATACCCCGACTCCGCGAAACTGGAAAAAAACCAGCATGATCAAAAGGAGTGCCAGTTCCAGCCACCGATACAGATCCAGTGTTGGAGTGTAATAAAGCAGGCCCCCTGCGGTCAACAAGGTCGCGATACCGCAGAAAACAAGCAAACCGGTCTTTGCCTTCATGTTGGAACCCCTCACTTACCGCCCGCTGCTCATCTCTCAATCCACTGCCGGGGATCATCGAACTGCTCGGTGGGCACAAAATCAAGTTCCTTGGCGTCGTCTGTCTGCCCTTCATTGCCCACCAGGGCGATCTCCAAAACATTGTCCATATGGTCCACAAACTCGATCTCCATTTTCCGGAGCACATCCTCAGGAATGTCCTCGAGGTGCATCTGATTGTCTTTGGGCAGAATCACATGGGTGATTCCGCTGCGGTGCGCCGCCAGCAGTTTTTCTTTTACACCACCGATGGGCAGCACCCTGCCCCGCAGAGTAATCTCCCCAGTCATGGCCAGATCGCGCCGCACCGGCTTGCCGGTCAGGGCGCTGACCACGGCCGTGGCGATGGTGATGCCGGCCGACGGTCCGTCCTTGGGAATGGCTCCCTCCGGCACATGGACGTGGATGTCGTATTTCTCGTGAAAATCGGGATCGATATTCAACTGATCAGTCCGGGAACGGATATAACTGATCGCAGTCTGGGCGGATTCGCGCATTACCTCACCCAGCTTGCCTGTGAGGGTGATATTGCCTTTGCCCTTCACAATTGTCACTTCAATGGACAAGATCTCGCCGCCGACAGCGGTAAACGCCAATCCGGTGGCCACACCGACCCGATCCTCCGAATCGATCATGTGATGCTGGTATTTGGGCACTCCCAAGTATTTGTGGAGCGAACTGACAGTGACCCGGACCGGTGTTTTGCCGCCCCGGACGATCTCTGCGGCGATCTTGCGGCAAACGGCCGCCAAAGACCGCTCCAGATTACGTACTCCCGCTTCCCGGGTATAGTCGCTGATCACTTTTGTCAACGCGTTTTCCGAAATCTGTACCTGATCGGCGACAAGGCCGTGGGCGACAAGCTGTTTGGGCCACAAATGGCGCTTGGCAATCTCCAGTTTTTCATGCTCAGTATAGCCGGGTATCTCGATCACTTCCATCCGGTCCCGCAGTGGAGGCGGAATCTGATGGAGCACATTCGCTGTTGTCAAAAACATTACCTGCGACAGATCGAAGGGCACTTCCAGATAGTGATCGCTGAAACTGTGGTTTTGCTCAGGATCGAGAGCCTCGAGCAGTGCCGATGTAGGGTCGCCGCGGAAGTCCATGCCGAGCTTGTCGATTTCATCCAGGAGAAATACGGGATTGCGGCTGCCGGCGGCCTTCATCGCCTGAATAATCCGTCCCGGCAGGGCACCCACATAGGTGCGGCGGTGGCCGCGGATCTCTGCCTCATCCCTGATACCCCCAAGAGAGATGCGGACAAATTTCCTGCCCAGCGAATCGGCGACGGAACGGGCCAGGGACGTTTTACCCACACCTGGAGGGCCTACAAGGCAGAGAATCGGGCCCTTCAACTGCTTGGTCAGCTGGCGCACAGCCAAATACTCCAAGATGCGCTGTTTGACCTGGGTCAGCCCATAGTGATCGCGGTCGAGTATTTCTTCCGCACGGTTGATATCCAGCCGGTCCTTGGTGGTCTTGGACCAAGGCAGAGACAGCATCCAATCGAGATAGTTGCGGACCACGACCGCCTCGGCGGCCATGGGCGGCATTTTCTCGAAGCGATGCAGTTCGTGGACCACCTTGGCTTTCGCATCCTTTGGAAGCTTGGCTGCAGCTAGCTTACGCTTGTACTCGTCAACTTCCGACAGCTTTTCATCTTTGTCGCCCAACTCGCCTTGGATCGCTTTCATCTGTTCCCGCAGGTAGTATTCTCTCTGCGTCCGCTCCATCTGCTTGCGGACCTTAAGCTGGATCTTTTTCTCCAACTCCAGCAGATCCAGTTCTTTGGAAAGCAGTTGAAGAAGCATCTCCAAGCGCTTCTTTGTGTACAGTTCCTCCAAAAGCGGCTGCCGCTCTTCGATCGTGGAAGCAATCTGGCCTGCGACTGCGTCGGCGAAGCGGTCCGGATCGCTGATGCTGTTCACCGAGCTGATGACTTCGTTCGGGATCTTCTTGGACATCCGGACGTATTTTTCAAAGAAATCAAGGACGCTGCGGCGCAGCGCTTCTGTCTCCATATCGTGAGTGACAATACTTTCCCTTGGTTCGACAGCGACTTTGAAATAATTGCCGTCCTCGATAAAATAGCGGATTTCAACCCGCTGCAGCCCTTCCATCAAAACCCGGATCTGGCCTTCCGGCATCTTCAAGAGCTGCTTGATCTCGCAGATGGTGCCAACATTGTATATATCTTCCGGGAGAGGTTCCACGATACTGGCATCCTTCTGGGCCGCCAAAACCAGTTTCTTGTCTCCGGTCATCGCCGCTTCAAGCGCGTAGATCGATAGTTCTCTGCCAACCTCTAACGGTGTTACCATATTGGGAAAGACAATAGTGCCTCGTAAAGCCAGCAAAGGATAGATCATCTCGGTCACAACTACCACCTCCGTTACGCAGACATCTATCTTGCTATCCCCATTATACCATATTGCTTTGAAAATCCATAGTTACTTCCGTCAACACAAAAGGCCCCAGGGCTTTGCTTAGGCATGCAGCCCCGCGGCCTTGGACATAAGCTCTGCTTCAGGAGGTGAGGATGCCAGGGCGGCGGCAATCACTTCTTCAATTGTGGCGACAGGCAGGATTTCAATGTCCTTGACATCAGCAAACAGATCCTGCCAGTTGTCCTTCGGGATCAGAACTTTCTTGACGCCGGCTAGCTGAGCCGCTTCGATCTTGGCCACAACTCCGCCGACCGGCCGTACTTTGCCGTGAATCGACACTTCTCCGGTCATCGCCACCTCGTGGCTGACCTTGCGCTTGGTGATAGCAGAATAAATGGCCGTAATAATGGATACACCCGCCGAAGGGCCGTCGATGGGGACTCCGCCGGGGAAATTGATGTGGATGTCATAGTCCTGCGGCCGCACGCCCAGATTGGCCCGGAGCACAGTCAAGACATTGTCGATGGACGAGCGGGCCAATGATTTGCGGCGCATGGTGCGGCCCAGGTCGCCTGTTTCTTCTTCATCAACAATACCGGTTATCTGCACCTGCCCGTTCCTGCCCGCTTCGGTGGGTATGGCCACAGCCTCCACTTCGATGAGCGTGCCCAGATTGGGCCCGTAGACCGCAAGACCGTTTACAACTCCCACCTGGGGGCAGGAAGGTATTTTACAATCCAGGCGCGGGGTGTACTGTCCATTGTTGACCACCCATTCAATGTCCTTTTTCTCGATAATCTTCCGCTGTTCAGTCAGGACAATCCCGCCGGCGATTTGAACGATGTTCACCGCATCACGCCCGTTGGCGGCATATTTTGTCAGCTCGGCCAAAGCGGCGTCGGTAATGGAAAAATTCACTTTCTCCGCGGCGTTCTTGGCGATAAGGCCGATCTCCTTGGGGGTAAGAGCCCTGAAAAAGATCTCCAGGCAGCGGGATCTCAAGGCTGGCGGCAGTTCGTGGGGCATCCTGGTGGTGGCGCCCACCAGCCGGAAGTCGGCGGGGAGGCCCCGCTGGAAGATCTCGTGAATATGCAGAGGAATGTTGGAATCCTCAGATGAATAATATGCACTTTCCAGAAACACCTTCCGATCCTCCAACACTTTCAACAGCTTGTTCATTTGGACAGGATGGAGCTCTCCAATCTCGTCGATGAACAAAATCCCGCCGTGGGCTTTAGTCACAGCTCCTGGTTTCGGCTGGGGAATTCCGGCGATCCCCAAGGGGCCTGCGCCCTGGTAGATGGGATCGTGGACAGAACCCATAAGGGGATCGGCTATCCCGCGGTCGTCAAAGCGGGCAGTGGTGGCGTCGATCTCAACAAACCTGGCGTCTGTTTGGAAGGGCGAAAGCGGGCTCTTCTTGGCTTCCTCCAGCACAATCCGGGCAGCGGCGGTTTTGCCTACTCCCGGAGGCCCGTAGATGATCACATGCTGGGGGTTTGGGCCGCAAAGGGCTGCTCGCAAAGCCTTTATTCCATCTTCCTGGCCGATGATGTCGGAAAAAGTGGCCGGCCGCGTCCGCTCCGCCAGCGGTTCTGTCAGAGAGACGGCTTTCAGTTTCCTAAGCTTCTCCAGTTCCTTTTTTGATTCCCGGTCCACCGCCGATTTGGTTCCCTGCTGCTGTTTAAGCAGGTTGAAGAAGTACAGCCCGATCACAATGGCAAAAAAGAAGTTGATCAACCCAAAGATGCCCATCAAATCCATGATCTTACCCCCCTGATAACCTTAACGAAAATAGTATGTCCAGCGGGGTGAAAAAAATAAGGCAGGCACAAGGCCTGCCGCTATTTTGCTTACGCTGTTTCGTTTTTGGATTTGTCGACTCTGATCAAGCGCGGTGGTTCAAGCTTGAGGACAACCTCTTTGGTGATCACACATCTTTTCACATCGCTCTCTGACGGAACCAGGTACATTGTATCCTGCAAAATGCTCTCCAGAATCGACCGCAGCCCTCTGGCCCCAGTCTTTTGCTCCAAAGCGAGATCAGCGATCGCCTGAAGGGCTTCATCCTGAAACTCCAACTCAACGCCGTCCATGTCCATCAACCGCTGATACTGTTTGACCAGCGCGTTTTTCGGCTGGACCAGGATATCGATCAGGGCCCGCTTATCCAGGGCATCCAGAGCCACAATCACCGGGACACGCCCGATAAACTCTGGGATCATTCCGTACTTCAACAGGTCTTCGGGCATGATCTGTCGGAGAATATCGCCGATCTTCTTTTCTTCTTTAGTCTTGATCTCAGCGCCAAACCCCATCGATTTCTGGCCGATACGGCGTTCTATGATCTTTTCCAGGCCGTCAAAGGCTCCGCCGCAGATAAACAAGATGTTGGTAGTATCTATCTGAATGAATTCCTGGTGCGGGTGCTTGCGGCCTCCCTGCGGCGGCACGCTGGCTATGGTCCCCTCCAGGATCTTCAGCAAAGCCTGCTGCACACCCTCGCCTGACACATCTCTGGTGATGGAAGGGTTCTCCGATTTGCGGGCTATCTTATCGATCTCGTCGATATAGATGATGCCCCGCTCGGCTCTTTCCACATCATAATCGGCAGCTTGGATCAACCTCAGCAGAATGTTCTCCACGTCTTCACCGACATAGCCTGCTTCTGTGAGGCTGGTGGCGTCGGCGATGGCAAACGGGACGTTCAAGATTCTGGCCAAGGTTTGCGCCAACAAGGTCTTGCCGCTGCCGGTGGGGCCGAGGAGCAAAATGTTGCTCTTTTGCAGTTCTACCTCTTCCGCCCTGCTCTCATTGTTGATCCGCTTGTAGTGGTTGTATACGGCGACAGACAAGGCTTTCTTGGCCTGTTCCTGCCCGATTACATAATCATCAAGGATTTTTTTGATTTCTGCCGGCTTGGGAATGCTCTCAAGATCGGCATCGTGTTCTTCGGTGAACTCTTCCTCGATAATTTCGTTGCACAGCTCAATGCATTCATCGCAAATGTATACACCGGGTCCGGCGATGAGCCTCTTTACCTGTTCCTGCTGCTTGCCGCAGAAAGAACACTTCAACTGCCCTTTTTCATCGCCAAATTTGAGCATCTGATCACCTCTCTCAAGCTTCTTACGCCTTGTTCAATTCCGTTCTGCTGTGCATGATCCCGTCAACGAGGCCGTATTCCTTCGCCTCTTCTGCCGACATATAGTAATCCCGGTCGGTGTCCCGCTCGATACGCTCTAGCGGCTGCCCGGTATGGCGGTGGAGGATCTCGTTGCCCATTCGTTTCAGCCGCAAGATCTCTTTAGCCACAATCTCGATCTGCGTCGCCTGTCCTGAGGCGCCGCCCATCGGTTGGTGGATCATGACCCGGGAATGGGGCAAGGCGAAACGTTTCCCTTTGGCGCCTGCAGCCAACAGCAGTGCCGCCATGCTGGCCGCCAAGCCCACACAAATGGTGGAGACATCTGGTTTGATATACTGCATTGTATCGTAAATGGCCAGTCCGGAATATACTTCTCCGCCCGGGCTGTTAATATACAGGTGAATGTCCTTGTTCGGATCTTCCGACTCAAGATAGAGCATCTGGGCAACCACCAGATTGGCCACATGATCGTCAATCGGCCCTCCCAGGAAGACAATCCGCTCCCTTAACAAACGGGAATAGATATCAAAAGCTCTTTCTCCCCGGTTGGTCTGCTCAACCACCATCGGAATCAGTGTGCTCATCAGGCTACTCTCCCTTCTGTCACATTGTTTTATTTGCCTTCAGCCTCGGACTCGGCGTCTTCCGCGCCGGCTTGGACCTCGGTCACCTGGGCGTTGGCAATGAGAAAATCCCAAGTCTTGTCAATCCTGATCATGTTTGCCAGCCGGCTTCTACCCGATTCCAGGCTGCCCCGGGTTTGCTCGGGGTTGGCGCTGTCTTCGGCAAGTTCGTTGATTTTTTGCTCAATTTCTTCATCTGAAACGGAAATCCCTTCCTTTTCAGCAATGGCATCCAGGATCAGGCCCCGTTTCAACTGCTTGATCGCTTCCGGCTCCATCTCGCTTCTGATCTCAGCTTCAGTCTTCTTCGCCTGTTCCATATACTGCTCCAAAGTCATCCCCGAATACAAAAGCGACGTATGGAACTGATTCAGCATATAGTCCACCTGCTGAGCGATCATAGACTTGGGAAGGTCAATGGTACTTGAGTCGATAATTTGCTCTATTAATCTATTCTCCATTTCATGTTTGATTCCGTGGGTAATCGCCTCTTCTAACCTTTTCCTAACATTCTCCCTAAGCTCCTCCATGGTCTCAAAACCCAAATCCTTGGCGAAGTCGTCGTTGAGCTCAGGCAATACCCGCTCCTTGATACCATTGATTTTGACAGCGAAGGTAACCTCTTTACCCGCCAAGTTTTCCGCATGGTAGTCTTCAGGGAATGTCACCTGAATCTCTTTTTCTTCACCCACTTTAAGCCCAACCAGCTGCTCCTCGAAACCAGGTATGAACTGCCCTGAACCGATTCTCAAAGTATAACCGGCGGCTGATCCGCCCGGGAAAGGTTTCCCGTCGAGATACCCCTTGAAATCAAGGTTGACATAGTCATCTTCCTGCACCTGATCCCGGCCTTCGACCGCCGTAAGTTCGCCATGCTGCAGGCGCATCTGCTCAAGCTCGGACGCAATGGCATCGTCAGTGACAGTCCGGACGCGTTTTTCCACCGGAAGCCCGGTGTACTGGCCCAACTGCACTTCCGGATAAACATCGACCTCGAACTCGATGCCCAGCCCCTCGCCCGGTTCGAGCCTGGTGATATCGAAAGTGGGCTGGTCCACTGGATTGATCTGCGTTTCCTGGACTGCTGCCTCGTAAAGCTGGGGCACCAGGTAATCCAAGGCGTCTTCGTAAAAGACACTCACACCATAATATCTTTCGATGATCTTCCGCGGCGCTTTCCCTTTCCTGAATCCTGGGATTTGCACTCTCTTGGCCACCCGGCGGTAAGCGTGCTCCAAACCTTCCTCCAGTTTATCGGCGCCGACCTCCACGGTTACCTTGACTCTGCTGTTTTCCAGCTGCTCCAGATTGACTTTCATCTTTTTTCCTCCCCACAATCCTTCCGGCATTAATTGGTAGTATTGACATCTTTTCCTGTATGTACTCAGGCAAACAAAAAAACGGAGCGGCAACTTGCTTCTTTACCGCCCTCAGCGAACCACTTTTTATGGTGCAGGCGGAGAGAGTCGAACTCTCACGGGGGTTGCCCACTAGATCCTAAGTCTAGCGCGTCTGCCAATTCCGCCACGCCTGCATAAAAATGGTGAGCCATCCGCGATTCGAACGCGGGACACCCGGATTAAAAGTCCGGTGCTCTACCAGCTGAGCTAATGGCTCAAGAACACATCGTCGCATTCAATAATTATAGCAGAGCGCCTTGGTTCGGTCAAGGTTTTTTGGTATAATAGAGTCAAGCACACAAAAGGAGCGGTCAGCGTGAAAGAGATCCCCCGCCGGTATTGGCGCAACCTGGATATTCCACTTATTCTCGCTGTTTTCGGCTTATTCCTGCTTGGCCTGTTTGCAATCTACTCAGCGTCGGCCTCGCGTCTGCTCAACCTCAACAGCAATCCATTCCACTATGTAAAAAGGCAGGCAATCGCCGCTTGTGTCGGCCTTGTGGGATTGATCACGGTTATCTCCATCGATTACCGGGTCTGGCGCCGGTGGACCAAAGTTGGGTACCTTTTTACCGTGCTGCTGCTCGGCGCCACGCTGGTCGCCGGCAAGATCTCACAAGGTTCCCAGCGGTGGTTCAGTCTGGGCGGTTTCAACCTGCAGCCGTCGGAAATCGCGAAAATTGTCATTATCGTAGTCCTGGCCCATTACCTGGAAAAACCCGGCAGCATCCAGGGGAAGAAAATAATCATCCCTTTCCTGCTTATCGCCGTCCCCATGGCCTTGATCATTCTCCAGCCAGATCTGGGCACCTCCATTGTCTTTGTCGGCATTGTTTTCGCCATGACCTACACTGCTGGCGGCAATGTCCGCCATTTAGGGATCATTGCCTTGGTGGGATCCGCCGTCGCCTTGGCAGCGATTCTCCTCTCTTACTACGGTGTGGTCGTGCTATTGGAAGACTACCAGCTTAGACGGCTGCTGGTCTTTCTCGATCCCTACAGCGATCCCACCGGTTCGGGTTGGAATGTGATCCAGTCCATGATCGCCATCGGTTCTGGAGGCTTCCTTGGCAAAGGCTATTTGAACGGAACCCAAAGCCAACTGCTCTTTTTGCCGGCCAACCACACAGACTTCATCTTTTCCGTCGCAGCCGAAGAATTTGGTTTTGTAGGTGCGAGTGCCATCCTCCTGACCTATGCGTTCCTGATTTGGCGCGGCATCAAGATCGCCATGCTGGCCAAGGACCGCTTCGGCTCCCTGTTGGCGGTCGGCTGTGTCGGCTATTTCTCCTGCCACCTGATCATCAATGTCGGTATGACAGTTGGAATCATGCCTGTCACAGGGCTGCCGCTGCCTTTCCTCACCTACGGAGGCAGCACACTGTTAACCAGCCTGCTGGCGGTCGGGATCTTGCTCAACGTGGGGCTGCGCCGGCAAAAGATTATGTTTTAGCGACAAGGCCAAGGCCAACATCGTGGTCGCGGCGTAGAGACTGCAGGTGGCCGCCGCCACCACTCCCGAGTCGTTGAAAATCAACGCTCCCACAGTCGCCGCCAATGTCCCGGCTATACCCACCACAATGCCGGGATGGTGCCGGATCAGCCAGTGCAAATAGCGGCTGGGCCAAAAGAGGCTTGCACCCATGGCGGCTATACCTATGATCAGCACTCTGCTCCAGATGCTGTAGCGCAAAAGCCTTAGATTAGTGCTCAGTTTCCGGTTGATGATCTCTGCGATAGCCGCGAATCCCTTCCGGTTGATCAGCGCTTTGGTTTGGCCGATGTGCGACTGCAGCTCATCGGGGCGGTTAGAATCCAGCAGCATCAATAAGACCAGCGCCGCGCAGATCAGCGCCGCAATCATCGCCATCCCCTTTAGGCCTATCTTTCGGCGGGCCATCAGCCAAGCCGCGCCGAATCCACATATGGCCGCGATCGTCCCTCCCACATTGGTGCCCCACTGGGGCAAGGCAATCACTGCGCCGGCCGCGAGAAACAAAAGCAGATCCCAACCCCCGTACCTGTTTACTGCGCCGGCCGCGTCTTTGAGAATCGCCCAACCCATGATCAGGGAACCGATCAGGATCCCCATATATTCGTTGCCCAGCCCATAATAGCGGGCACCGCCCACCGGATCATAGCCGAGGATCGAGTAACGCATCCACCAGGACCCCCTCAGAACATCGAACATCACCAAGGATGCGCTGGCAAGGGCGATCAACATCAGCTTGCCCGGAAGGCTGCTGGTGCTCCGCTCCAGCAAAAGCAATCCTAAAACCGCGGCCGCGGGCCAATACCATCCCTGCGGCAGTACCAAAAGCATCAGCGGCAGCGACATGCACACTAGCAGTCCAAACTGCACCATGCGAATGATTCTGCCATCGAGCACCCTGGGGATAATTAAAAATGCCAAAGTTAAAAGGTACAACCCAATCTGCACGCCGATCAGCCATCGGAGCACCTGGTTCCGGTGACGGTGGACTGTAAAGATCCTCGCCTCAGTCTTCCTGACAACCTCTACCGCCTCCCGGGTATCCATCGGGTCCAGCGTCACGGCCCGTCCCAGCATATGTCCCCGATCCAGGCCAAAGGCTTCAACCACAGTGGGCGCAGCGTCAATATTGCTCACTAGTCCTGGCCATTTGGTGGTTCCGGAAGTCAGCATGCCCGCCCCTCTGCCGATGATCACCACTGGTGCCAGCCATTGGCCTTGACCGGCTCGGAGATAATCGGGATATGGGGATATGATCAGCATCTCTGCTTGGGGAAACACCTTATGCAGCCCGGAGATGAACTCCCACGCCTCTTGGGCAGCCCTTGCTTTCAGCTTTTGATATTGTTCAGGCAGCAGGAATGGGGCCAATGCGTCCAAACGGTACGGATCGCCAAGATCAATAATGGCACAGTCAACTGCGGCAGCGCTTACTTGTGCCAGAAGCTGGGTGTAATCCGTCCGTTTTCCGTGAGGATAACCAGCGTCATCAAGCAAAAGGCCGCAAGATACATACCCGGCTGCTGTGCCCCAGGAATCCATGCCCACCAACGCCGCCCACCGCACTCTGTGGTCGCTGAGATCGCTGTTGCCAAACACACCCAGCCCCAATCCAGCCTGGCGTAAGGACTCGGCCAGCGCCCCCAGCTCTAAAGGGTAACTCGCCTGGTCGAAGGCGTGTTCAACTGCGGCAATCTGCGGATTGACAATCGCATCGCCCTGAGAACTCCTGCCTGTACGCACGGTGTAGACCTCGCCCGCCGGATGTCCCTGGAGCTGTTCATCACTGTGGAGCATCAGCGCACCGTCCTGTCTCT
>FIZJ01000003.1:120831-148153 GCA_900019385.1 uncultured Clostridia bacterium | reverse complement strand
TTAGTCTCGTGGGCTCGGAGATGTGTATAAGAGACAGGGCGGGGGCGGCCGAGCCCCGCCAGTGGTATGCCGCCCCCAGCCTTGAGGAGAATGGGGCGTATCAGTACGCGGCGCTTAGGAACATCTTGTACCGGAAGGGCAAGATTGTGGAGCTGATGGTCAGCTACGAGCCGAAGCTCCACTACTTCGTAGAGTGGTGGAAACAGCTGTATGGTGAAAGCGAGGGCAAGGACCACAGAGGAATTTTCCCCGCGGGCGCCGATTTTTCGACCGATCTCCATTCCTTGGGGCAGTACATTCAAGATGGTTTGCGCATTCTGTTCGAAACTGTGCTTCATGTCGAACAGCCCCAGTCGGATCTGGACATTCCCGGCGACGCCGAGAATCTGGACGGCCTGAACTTCCTGTCGGGCAAGAGCTATCACTTTGTCAATGAACAGGCTTACCGCGGCACCTTGATTGCCCACACCGACGGAGGAGTGCCCAATCTGGTGCTTTCCATACCAGCCCTTACTCCGGAGTACTTCGGTGCCATGGTTTACTTTTTTGAAAAGGCCTGCGGTATCAGCGGCTACCTGTTGGGAGTCAATCCTTTTGATCAGCCGGGAGTGGAGGCGTACAAGCAAAACATGTTCGCTCTCTTAGGAAAACCAGGCTATGAAAAGAGGCGGGAGGACTTGCTATGCCGAATTGCTGGAAGTTGATCCAGGCCTGCGGTTTGATCATACTGCCGCTGATTGTGCTGTCGGCGGCAGCGGTTCCGGCTGCCGGCCGCGTCAATGCTGTGGCTACCTTTCCGGTCTTGGCCGACTTCGCGGCTGCGGTGGGAGGAGATCTGGTCACTGTAAAATCGCTGGTCCCTTTTGGAGGTGATCCTCACAATTGGGAACCGACACCCCAAGACGCCAAGATGGTGGCCGACGCCGATGTGGTTTTCTGCAACGGCCTGGGGCTGGAAACCTGGGTGAGCCGGCTGGTGGAGAACGCCGCCACAGATCGAGTGATGATCATAACCCTTTCAGAGGGGCTGCCGGCTTTTCCTTACCACGGCGGTGACAGCGTCGAAGATGCCCACGGGCACAGCCACGGCACATATGACCCTCACATGTGGCTGGATGTCACCTACGCCATGGAGTACGTCAAGCGGATCGCGGAAGTTTTTGGACGGCTGGATCCGGAAAACAGCGCAGTTTACCGCAGCAGGTCCGAGAAGTACCTGGAGCAGTTGGCCGAACTGGATCAGTGGCTGATGGGCATTGCCGCCCAAATTCCAGTGGAGAACCGCAGGATTATCACTTACCATCATGCCTTTGGCTATTTCGCCCGACGCTATGGCTTTATCGTTGACGCCTACCTGGTGGTCAATCCTGACCGTGAGCCGAGCGCCAAGGATATGATGGAGCTGACAAAGCTGTTGGCTTCGCACCCGCGGCGGGTGATGTTCACCGAGCCGCAAGTCAATATTGGGCTCCGTTATGCGGAGGCGGCGGTCAAAGAGGTGGGAGGCAGATTGGTTGCGCTGTACACTGGAAGCCTGACGGACAGCGTGCCGACATATATCGACATGATGCGCCATAACGGCAGAGCATTATTGGAGGCGTTGCAGTGAATTACGCGGTCGATGTGGAGAACCTGTCGGTTGACTATGAGTCGCACCTTGTGCTGGATAACATCACATGGCGGGTGGAAACAGGCAGCCTGGCGGCGGTGATCGGCCCCAACGGCGGCGGTAAATCGACCTTGCTCAAGAGCCTGTTAAGCCTGGTGCCGATCGCCGCGGGGAGTGTGCGGATATTCGGTGAAGAACCGAAAAAAGCCAGGGTGCAGGTGGCGTACTTACCCCAGCGGGAAGAGGTGGATTGGAGCTTTCCTATCAGCTGTTTGGATGTGGTGCTCCAGGGCAGGCTGGCGCGCCTGCGGTGGTGGCAGCATCCAAAGCGCCGCGACCGGGATCTGGCCGAAGCATGTCTGCAGAAAGTGGGTATGGGGGTGTACGCGTCCCGACCCATCGGCAGCCTGTCCGGTGGACAAATCCAGCGGGTGTTCATCGCCAGGGCTCTGGCCCAGGAAGCGAAGCTGATCATCATGGACGAACCAGGGGCGGGCCTGGATGCCGCTGCCCAGCACCAGCTTCTGGATTTGTTTTTGGAACTGCAGAGGCAAGGACATACCATCGTCATTTCCACTCATGACTTGAACTGCCTTGCGGCAGGTTTTGACACAGTGCTGGGCCTGGATCGTCAGGTGGTCATGTTTGGGGCTCCCGCCGATGTTCTCGACGGCAAGCGCCTCACCAGGCTGTTTGCCAAACACTTTCCGGTTATCGGCCCAGAAGGCGAGGTTTCAATCCATGAGCATTGAGTGGCTGTTGGAGCCCTTTCAATATGGATTCATGATTAGAGCATTTGTCGGCACGTCGTTGATCGCCGTGCTGGCGGCCATGATCGGTGTTTTTATCGTACTTAAAGGCCTCTCGTTCATCGGTGACGCGATCGCCCACATTTCATTCGCAGGAATCGCCCTGGCCTTGCTGCTTGGATGGCATCCATCTTTGGGAGCGTTTCTTTTGGCAAGCGGCACGGCTGTGGGCATCACGGTGCTCAACCGGACTGCCAAAGTCCGTTATGACACTGCATTGGCCATTGTCTTCACGGGCGCCTTTGCGGCCGGTGTGATCATCCTGGCCAGGATGCCGAGTTTTGGTGGGGATATCTCGGCTCTGCTTCTGGGGTCTGTATTGGGAATCCGCCCGCAGGAACTGTGGCTGATCGGCGGAGCTGTGGTGATGATCGGTTTGATCCTGTGGCTTGCTTACCATCACTTGGTGTTTGCTGTTTTTGATCCGACAGGAGCCGAGGCGGCAGGGCTGCCTGTTGTAGGGCTGAACATGCTGTTGACATTGATGCTCAGCACAGCGGTCGTGGTATCCATCCAAAGTGTGGGTGTGGTCTTGGTGATGGCGCTGCTGATCACACCTGCGGCCACGGCAGGCATTTTCACCAGAAGGCTGGGGAGGATGATGGTCTTGGCGGGAGCCCTAGGGATGGCCGCTACCTGGGCCGGCCTTTATCTGGCTTATTACTATTCGCTGCCGCCGGGTGCCACGATTGTTATTATGGCCACTATTGAGTTTGGGGCCGCTCTCGGTATTCGGCAGATCAAGCGGCGGCTCAAGGCAGGTTTTGCATATGGAACCAGATCTGGAAGTTGAGGTTTTGGCCCAGGAACAGGGGTTGATGATTAAAGAAATCATCTTCGGCAGGTTGGGTTTGACCAGGGGGTTGATGCGCCGGGTTTACCGAGGCGGGCAGGTTACCCTCAACGGCCGGCCGGCGTTTATAACTCAGCGGGTGCAGCCGGGGGACCGGATCCGGATTGCCTTTGGGGACGAACCTACCGCGATTAGCCCGCAGCCGATCGCCTTGGACATTGTGTATGAAGACGAAAGCATCATTGTAGTCAACAAACCTGCCAATATGGCTGTGCACCCGACCCGCACATATCCTGACGGAACACTGGCCAATGGCCTTGCCTATCACTGGCGGCGGCAGGGACTGGACAGAAAAGTCCGGCTGCTGCACCGCCTGGATCGAAACACCTCCGGCTTGGTCCTGGCAGCAAAAGAGCCTTACGCCTATCAGCAGTTGGTCAAACAGCTGAGACAGCATACCCTCAAGCGGACTTATCTGGCAATTGTCAGCGGCAGGCTTCAGAACCGGAAAGGCGTGATTGATCAGCCCATCGGCCTTTCAGGCCAAGGCCACGGCCTGAAGCGGGCTGTGATGGCAGAAGGGAAACCGGCCCGAACCTTTTACCGGGTATTGGCGGAGTACAGCAGTGTGTCGCTGCTGGAGCTGGAACTGGCTACTGGCCGCACTCATCAGATTCGTGTGCATCTGGCCTGGATGGGGCACCCTGTGCTCGGAGACGAAATGTATGCCCAATCCAGCGCCGAAATAAGCAGACAGGCTCTGCACGCTTGGCGGCTGCGTTTCGTCCACCCCCGCGCAAACCGGCAGCTGGATCTTAAAGCACCCCTGCCTGAAGACATGCGGTCGATTTTGAAAAAACAGCTAGTATTTCCTGGGTGTGACAGGAAATAAGTTTCGAAGTGCGAATATAAACCATAAGGCTATACTTGAGGAGGGGTAGCGTGAAAAAGGCAGCAGTTGCAGCACTAGTTCTGTTAGCTCTTACTGTCTCAGTCCCGGCAGCAGCGTTTGAATTGAGTGGTGGGCTATGGTCTGTTTCCGAACAAGAACTGATCCCTGCAAATCAGATTGAGAATGTCTATAGAGCTAATCTGACTTTAGTGCGGATTGGGCCGCTGCGCTTGACAGGCAGCGCGCTGTACGGCGGCAAACTGAACCACATCGCCGATTTTTTGGATCTGATGCGGAAGGACTTGGACGAGGCGGCGTTGGTTGAACTGGACGATTTTTATGTCCTGGGAGGCGTTTCCGGCAAGGTGCGGATCGACTGGCCTGTCTACAGTAGGCTGGCGGTAATCACCAGTGTGGGCTACGATGTCATGGGCAGTATAAGCAAGCAGGGAGACACAGCCGATGACGTAGTCGGCGGGCTTTACGGCGGCATCACCTACGGCGCCGGGCTCGGTGTGGAGATTGCTCCGGGATTGAAATTGGCGGGGATCTATGAGTATACACCGGCGGTCAAAAGCCTTTTCGGCAGCGAAGACAGCGGCAAGATCCAAGCGGTTGATGTCAGCATCGAATACCAGATTCCCATAGTTCTGGCAAGAGCCGGTTACCGCTTCCAGTCCTTAGACCTGGATCATGCATCCGGCCATCGTCTCAGTGGCTTTTATGTCGGGGTAGGCATTCATTTTTAAGCAAAACAAACAACAAAGCCGGAGGATGACCTCCGGCTTCTTATTTGTCCGCAGAGGGAATTGCTGTGAAGCTCTTTATTTTCCACGCTGATCCATCACGGAAGTATCCGAACTCCAGCCTTAAGGACGATCCACTTTCAGTCTGAACCAAAAACACAACGCGCTGGCGGTCCTCATTGACAGCGGCGGCAATCCACTCAAGCAGGCCGTGGGTTTGCTGCAGAAAACTGAGTACAGCGATTCTGGCTCCTGCCATGTGATGATCGAGCCAGGCTAGATCCAAGGCCGCCAAGGCTTTGGCCAAATCGGTGGCCCACTGTTTTAAGGCTGAGTCTGTGATCTGTTCGAGAAACTCATATTCAGCCGGGATTTGGATGAAAGACCTCATCAGCCAGTCTCCCGACTCCATGCTCCAAACCACCACAGCTTTGGATAAAAGCGTCTCGCCGTAGTAAAACTCTGTGTCGGCCAATACCCTTGGAAACTCCATTTGTGCGTTCACAACCTGGGCTGCGATTGCGTCGTCCGGCCCCGGATGGTTGAGAAGATAATCAAGGAATTGGCTGCGGTGAGGGAGATCCTTGCTGACCAGGAGTTCCAACGCGCCGCGGTCACGGGCGGCAAGCGCCTCGGCAAAATGATTCACAGCATCCGTAAGTTCCGGAGGAAGGATAACAGTCTCTTCTGGTTCTTCGACCGGGAGCGCCGGAGGAGAAGGTGGTTCGACTGGCTGGTCAACCACTTCCGGCGTTTCGGGCGGCTGTTCCGGCTCTTCATGCTCCTCTTCAGGTTCAATTTCGGACACAGGCTCGTCGTCGCCAAACCAGACCACGGGATATGCTTGACCCGATATTCTAAAGGTATATGTGGTGAAAGTCCCCTGGCGTTCTTCAACAAGTGTGCCGTTCATCCTGGGGACATATGCCTGCGGCAGGGTGATCTTGATTTGGCAATCGCCTATGTCCAAACCGGTGAATTCTGGAAACCACAGCAGCCGTCGGTTCAAGGTCTTGTCCGGCAGCAGATCGTAGTTCAGCAGAAAACCCTCATAGCTAATTTCCAGGATTTCTCCCGGTTGACTGGGAGCCATGCGGACGACGACCGCAGTGCTGGTGCCGGCACGGTCAACCTCATAGGCCACCAGTCCCGGAATCCACAAGGATGTCACCTGGGCATTGGGAAACAAGGTGAACGCTGCCGTTTCCAAGTCCCCGGGCATGGGGAACCGGGCGTTAACCCTGATAAAACCTTGTTCAGGGACGAAAAAGGCCTCAATATAAGCTGGTTCGCCGGCACGCGCCGAGCCGCCGGCCACAGTCACACACAGGAGAATCACGCCGATAAAGCCCCAGAGTCTCAACGACAAACCCCCTTATGATCCATTATTACATTTCTTGGATCGCCGCAGGAATCCTTCCGCCGAACTAGTAACATTCGGCTGGAACCACCAAGAACACTGTTGTTTTTTTCCTCAGAACCTGATATAATGCTGATGTGCACAGATTTGTGTACAGATTCTGAGGGAGGTACACCATGCATCCGTATATTGAGCATGTCAATCCAAACCTAGGCGAGTTGCTGACTAAAATTGGACTCGACAAGTGTTTTGTCAAAGGCGAAGGCTGCCATCTGTATGATCAGGACGGCAATACATATCTGGACTTGATCGCTGCTTACGGCGCCCTGCCGTTTGGCTTCAATCCACCGCAAATCTGGGAAGCGATCCGTCAAGTGGAAGCGTCCTGCGAACCAAGCTTTGTGCAGCCATCGCTGTTGGCGGCAGCCGGCGCGCTGGCCCGGCGCTTGCTTGAGCTTGCTCCCTGGATGGGCAAAGTCACATTTGCCAACAGCGGGGCGGAAGCAGTGGAGGCCGCTGTCAAACTGGCCCGCGCCAAGACTGGGAAGAAAGGGATTGTGTCCGCTTTCAACAGCTTTCACGGAAAGACGCTTGGAGCTCTTTCCGCCACAGGCAACAGTAGTTACCAGCGGGCTTTCGGAGCCCCGGTGGAAGGGTTCCGCTTTGTGCCCTACGGAGACATAGAGAGCCTGCGGCGGCTTCTAGCGGCGGAAGCAGACGATTTGGCGGCGGTGATCCTTGAGCCGATTCAAGGTGAAGGAGGCATCGTCGAACCTCCCATCGGTTATTTGCCGCAGGTGCGGGAACTGTGCACGCAATACGGGGTACTGCTGATCTTCGATGAAATCCAGACCGGCTTGGGCCGCACAGGTCTGATGTTCGCCAGTCAAGCCGAAGATGTCAAGGCCGACATCATGACGCTGGCCAAGGCGCTGGGCGGCGGGCTGGTGCCCATTGGTGCTGTGCTTTGCACTGACGATGCCTATTCTGAGGAATTTGCCACCAAGCATTCATCGACATTTGCCGGAAACACTATCGCCTGTCGTGTCGGGCTAAGAGTGCTGGATCTGTTGACCCAGGACGATCAGCGGTTGGTGAAAGAGGTGGCCCGCAAGGGCAGTGTTTTCAAGCAAGGCTTGGAAGCGATCAAGGCTAAATATCCACAGGTTGTCAAAGGTGTGCGGGGCCGCGGACTGATGCTGGGGCTTGACTTCGGCGGTACCAGAGATCCCTATCACAACAGTATGATCGGAATTATGGCCGAGCAGAAGGTGCTGACGCCGATCATAGCAAGCCACTTGCTCAATGTGGGGCGGGTGCGGGTGGCTCCGACTCTGAACGGCGCCAGTGTGATCAGAATCGAACCGCCGCTGGTTATTTCTGATCAGCAGATCGACTATGCCCTGGAAGCTATCGAGCGCACAGCCGCCATCCTAGCCCAGCGCAGCACAGCCGCCTTGACAAGCCATTTGGTTCCTGGTTCCGCCAAGGCTGAGATCACACCGCTGGCCTCTGTGGAGCCTTCGGCTTGGGCTCAGCCAGAACCGGGCGACGGCCGGTTTGCCTTTCTGGTCCATCCCTTGAATTTGCAAAACTACGCCGACTACGATCAAAGCCTGAAAGCGTTCACAGCTGAGCAGCTTTCGGACTTGGCCGAGAGGTGGGCCGATATGCTGGATCCGTTCGTCCTCTCCAGGGTGCGGGTTGTTTCGCAGACACAAAAGGCGGCTACCGGCGACTTTATTGTTGTGCCCTACACTGCGGCGGAGTTGATCCAGATGCCGCGGGAAAAGGCAGAGGATGTGATTGTCCAGGCTGTCCAACTGGCGGTCGAGCGGGGAGCGGAAATTGTAGGGCTGGGTGCGTACACGTCTGTGGTCACAGGCGGCGGAAGGTCGCTTCTAAAGCATGTCTCAGTTCCAATTACGACAGGCAACAGTTTTACAGTCACCTCGGGTGTGGATGCGCTGATGATCGGCGCCGAGAAACTGGGACTGGCACTGCATCAGGCAGCTGCCGCAGTCATCGGGGCCGGCGGGGCGATCGGCAAGGCGTCAGCCCTGCTGTTGGCGGAACAGGTGGCCCGCCTAGTCCTGATCGGCAATCCGCAGCGCCCGGAAAAACATAGGCAGAGGATGCTCAATGCAATGGCGGATATGTACCGCTATCTTCGGGAGCGGAAGGAACAGGGAGTCACCTATGCCGCGGGGAGCATCGGCGCCTATGTAAACAGCCTGAAGGATCTGCCGCCCCTTGATGCTCCGGTCCGTGAGTGGGTCGAGTATGTCGAGGGCGATCTCAATAACCCTGATTGCCCGGTGGCGGTAACCGTCGACCTCGAACGAAGTCTTCCCGAAGCTGACCTGATCCTGGCGGCCACCAGCAGCCCGGATGCTTTGATCACTCCAGAGTTGGTCAAACCAGGAGCGTTGATCTGCGATATGTCCCGTCCCGGCAATGTCAGTCCCGATGTTTTGGAGAAGCGCCCTGACGTGCTGGTGATCGATGGAGGAGTGATCGAGCTGCCGGGGAAACCGGATTTGGGCTGGAATTTCGGCTTTGACAAAGGCTTGGGTTACGCCTGCATGTCTGAAACGATCATCCTGGCTCTGGAAAAAATCTATGCCAACACAAGCATCGGCGCAGACTTAAACCTGGAATACATGAACCAACTGAAGGAATACGCTGCCGTTCACGGTTTCAGGCTTGCCGGCTTCCGCAGCTTCGATCTGCCGCTGCCGGACAGTGTGTGGCAGCGGGTAGTGGCTGCCAGGGAATCCTTGATGAAAAGTGAACCTATGTCAATTTGACACAGGTTCTTTGCGTCATTCATGTTGTTTTTCTCAATCCGGAGCCTGTGTCTGTCCGGATGTGGTATTTTTTGTACTGCATCGGCGACAGGTGGGTGAACTGTTTGAACACTCGGCAGAAGTGTGTATGGCTCTCAAAACCAACTTGTTCCGATATAGCGCTGATGGGCATTCCTGTGGAGAGGAGCAGTTGCTGGGCAGCCTTGATTCTGGTGTTGTTCAGGTATTCTGTCAGTGTCAGGCCGGTTACCTGTTTGAACATCCTGCTGAGATAATATGGGCTGATATAGAATTCGTGCGCGATCTTGGCCAGGGTCAACTTCTCCTGGTAGTTCTTTCTGATGTATTGGATAATCCTGTGGATGGTATGGTAGGTGGGGTTGAGATCGCTGAAATAATGCGGCGCCAGGTCGAAATTAAGCTGGTTGGCGAAAAGCAAGAGTTCGGTGAGGAGTATCTGTTGGTACAGGTTCTTGTTGGGATGCTGCTGGATAAAGTCTGAGGCCATTTTTTTCAGCAGCGATTCCATGAAGTTCTGCTGCGACACTGTAAGGTGGATGACCTTCGCTTCATGGTAGAAGCAGCTTAGAAGTTCCTGAAGCTGAGCCTTGGCGAGCATCTGCTCCAGGAAATCTTCAGTAAAATAGACTACATAGCGGGCATGGGAGCCGACGCTGTTGTCGGCGTCGGTTGTCCGGTGGATGTACCCTTTGGCGATGAAAACCAAGTCTCCTTGATGGACATGGTAGATTTGGTCTTCGATGAAATAGAACCGGTCGCCCGACACCAGATAATATACTTCATAATGATTATGCTCATGCTTGCGGGGCATGGAGTAAGAAGTGTCCAGTTTATTGTACAGCACTGCGAACCTGACTCCGCTCATACAATGATCCCTCCGTCCAGTATCATAATTGTACCACACATCCATTCGAAAGGCAAAAAATGTTGAAAGTGTTAGTATTTGGCAAAAGAAGTAAAGAAACTTATCTTTCCTTGCGTTATAATAGTTAGCGATCGGTGGTTCCTAACTAGAAATTAACAGGAATTTAAGATCAATTGTCGAATGTGGTACAGTGTGATACTGTTTAACAGCCCAATGTAGGCAGAAAAGGGGTAGATTAGGACATGAACAAGCGTGCCGCTGCGTGGTCGGTAATCATTATCTGTTTCGCACTTGCCATCTCTGGCCTGATTTACGCGCAGGATCCCGCAGGCCTGGAACCGGGTGCCGCTGAGCTTCCAGATGTTGTGGAAGAAGCTGCGCCGGACGGCGCCGAACCAGAGCCGGAAGCCATTACTGCCTATGTTAGGGAAAGAAATTACCATGAATACCTTGCCCGATTCCCGAATGCGGCAAGGCCCGATGTCACAATCGTAATTCCTGCGGTGGAATACTCCAGTTCCGACATGGAGCTGAGCACAGTGTCCGGTTTGGGCGGATATGACCGGGAAGTCCTGCTTACCCGTGAATCGGGGTATGTGGAGTGGGCTTTCGAAGTCCCGCAGGCTGGTTTGTATAATATCGCCATTGAATATTATCCTATGCCCGGGCGGGGCGTCGATATTGAGCGAGAACTCTGGATTAACGGCGAACGCCCCTTCAACAACGCCCAGTACCTGGAATTCAACCGGGTATGGGGCGATGAAGGTCCGTTTCTGGTAGATTCGTTCGGCAATCAGATCCGCTCCCGCCAGGTTGAAAAACCGATGTGGATTTACAAGGCAGTGCAGGATCCAATCGGCTATGAGCAGGAACCGTACCTGTTCTATTTCGAGGAAGGAGTAAACATTATTCGCTTGGTGTCCCGCATGGAGCCGATGGCCATCGCTGAGATCAAGATCTACCAAGAGCCTCGCATTCCCACATACGCCGAGGTGCTGCAGTGGTATGAGCAGCAGGGGTTCAAGCCTGTGGAGGGCATTTCCCTCACAGTCGAGGGACAGGAGAGCACGCTCCGTTCGTCGCCCACATTGTTCCCTGTTTCGGACCACGGGGATCCGACAGTGACGCCGTATCATCATGCGGAAATCCGTCTCAACGCCATCGGCGGTTACCGCTGGTCACAGCCGGGACAGTGGATTCGTTGGGAAGTCGATGTCCCGGAAGCGGGTTTGTACAAGATTGCCGTAAAAGCGAAACAGGATCAGAAAATCGGCGCTTTCAGCACCCGCAGGCTGTACATCAACGGCGAAGTCCCCTTTGCCGAAGCGGCAGCGATTCCATTCTACTACTCTACATATTATCAGATGAATGTCATCGGTGATCCTAAAACACAGGAACCGTACCTTTTCTATTTCCCTGCCGGCAAGAACGAGATCACTCTTGAGGTGGCACTGGGGGATGTGGCCCAGGTGCTCAGCCTCACGGAGGAGCATCTATATGAGCTGAACACTATTTACCGGCGGATTATTATGATCACCAGCGGCAACCCGGATCCGATGCGCACTTATGAGCTGGACAAGCGGATTCCAGAGGTGATCGAGCAGATCGGCCGCCAGGCGCAGATTTACCAGAGTCTCGCCCGGCAATTTGCCGACGAGTCGGGAATGGAAGGTGAGCATACGCAGGCGCTGACCCAGATCTCTTTCATCCTCGGCCGGATGTATGGGGACACGGATCGGATCCCGCGGCTGTTGAGCGAGTTTAGAGATAATCTTGGTTCTCTCGGGCAATGGGTGGCGCAAATGAGGGAGCAGCCGCTGCAGATCGATTATATGATCATAGCATCTCCTGAGCAGAAACTGCCCAGAGCCGAGCCGACATTCTGGCAATCGCTCCTGCATGAGATCAAAGCGATCATCGCATCGTTTTACCGCAATTATGACATGGTGGGTAATCTCGGGGATCCTGAAGGGATTGACGAAACCAGAGAACCGCTGACTGTTTGGATTGGTTCAGGGAGGGACCAGGCGCAGGTTCTCAAGCAGATGATCGACAATGAGTTCAGCCCTCAAACCGGCATTCCTGTGAAGCTGCAGTTGGTGCCTAACTTGAGCCAGCTCTTGATTCAAGCCGCCATCGCCGGGACTGCTCCTGATGTGGCCATCGGCTTGCAGACGCAGGACCCGGTCAATTTCGGCATGCGCGGAGCCCTGTACAATCTGGCTCAGTTTGACGATTTCGAGCAAGTCATGGAAGATTTCATGGTCAGTTCATATGTCCCTTACACTTTCCGGGACAATGTGTGGGCGGTGGCAGCCCAGCAGTCGTTTCCAATTATGTTCTATCGCAAAGATATTCTGGCGGAGTTGGGCATAGATATACCTCAGACGTGGGACGACGTTTACCGGATTCTGCCCATTCTGCAGAAGAACAACATGTCCATAGGTATCGGTTCGGGAATCTTCTACACAATGCTGTATCAACGCGGTGAATTGGTTTACAAGCCTGACGGTGTGGAGAGCAATTTGGATTCGGAGGTCGCCATACAGACCTTCACTGAATTGACTGAGCTGTTCAACTTATATGGCCTGTTGATCACGTTTGATTCTCAAAACAGGTTCCGTTTTGGTGAAATGCCCATTGTGATCGATGACTACGGTTTGTACAACCGCTTGGTCGTGTTCGCTCCAGAGCTGAGAGGAGAGTGGGGCTTCGCCCTGATTCCCGGTACGCGGCAGCCCGACGGCACGATCAACCGGACGGTCATGGGCATTATGGAAGGAAGCCCCATGTCTGTCCAACTGTCAGGAATCCAAGGCCCAGCGACTGGCATTTTGTCCACGACTTCTGATCCGGAAGCTGCTTGGGAGTTCGTCAAGTGGTGGATCAGTGAAACGACTCAGCTGCAGTTCGGGCGGGAACTGGAAAACCTGATGGGAGCGGCGGCACGCTATCCGACAGCTAACCTGAAGGCTTTCGCCCAGCTGCCGTGGACAGCCGAAGAGCGGCAGATCCTTATGGAACAGTGGCAGTGGGTGGAAGGCGCGCTGGAGGTGCCGGGCGGGTACTATATGGGCCGGATGTTCGATTGGGCTTTCCGTTCTGTCGTCACCAGCGACAATTTCACATCGCCCCGGGAAACGTTGATTAAGTATAACATGGATATCAACTATGAGCTGCGGTTGAAGAGACAGGAATTCGGCCTGGAGCTTGAGTTGGATCAGATTCCGCAGGAGTATATCGACCTCTTCTGGTCGCGGTTCACCCATATTCCGCGCAAGGATCAGTATTGATAACTAACGATGGGGGAAGCAAAATGAGTTCAGTTGTGCGCAAGCGTTCCCAAATTGGAGTAGAAGCGAAACAAAGCAGGTTTTCGGCTGTGTTCAAGGAGATGCGGGCCTACAAAATGTGCTATCTCTTCATCGCGCCGTATGCCATTTTATTCGTGGTCTTCACGGTTGTGCCTGTGGTGATGGCCATTCTGCTGAGTTTCACCTATTTCAACATGCTCCAGCCGCCGCAGTGGGTCGGGATGCATAACTACATCCGCCTGTTTCTGGAAGACGAGGTTTTCCTGATTGCTGTCAAAAACACATTGATCTACGCGGCGATCACCGGGCCAGTCAGCTATCTGCTCTGCTTTGTGACAGCATGGCTGATCAACGAACTCAAGCCTAAAGTGAGGGCGGTTTTGACGCTGCTGTTCTATGCCCCGTCCATTTCCGGCAACGCCTATGTAATTTGGCGGGTGATTTTCAGCGGCGATACTTACGGCATCGTCAATGGATTTTTGCTGTACTACGGCTGGATAAACGCGCCGATCCAGTGGTTGCTGGATCCTGACTGGATTATGCCTATTGTGATACTGGTCGTACTTTGGATGAGCCTGGGCACAGGTTTTTTGGTGTTTGTCGCCGGCCTGCAGGGGCTGGATCCCAGGCTGTACGAAGCCGGCGCCATCGACGGAGTCAGGAACAGGTGGCAGGAGCTGTGGTACCTCACTCTGCCTCAAATGAGGCCCTATTTGATGTTTGGTGCAATCATGACCATCACATCTTCGTTCACGGTCGCAGGAGAGATCTCAAACCTGGTGGGCTTCCCCAGCACGGATTACGCCGCCCACACCATAGTCCAGCATTTGCAGGATTACGGCACAATCCGCTTTGACATGGGATATGCTTCGGCGATTGCGGTGATCTTGTTCTTTATGATGGTTGTGTCGCAGCGAGTGGTTCAGAAGCTCCTGAACAAAGTCGGCGAATAGGAGGAAGAGAAGATGGCATCAAGGTTCAGCATCAGAAAAACCCGTTTGTCCCGTTCCACGGGCGGAGATATTGTCATCATTCTGTTTCTGTTGATCGGCGGAGCCTTTATGGTGATCCCCATGATCCTGATCATCAGCAACGCGTTCAAACCGTTGAATGAACTCTTCTTGTTCCCTCCTCGCCTGATTGTGCGCAACCCAACCACCAAGAACTTCCACGACTTGATGGTGATGATGGCCCAGTCCTGGGTACCTTTCGGCAGGTATCTGTTGAACTCGCTGATCATCGTTACGTTAGGCACATTGGGCAACGTGTTTTTCGGTTCATTGGCGGCATATGTGATCTCAGTGCGCAGAGTCCCTGGGACCAAGACATTCATGAGCATAGTGGTCTTGTCGCTGATGTTCACCTCTGAAGTAACCCGGATCCCGAACTATGTCACCATCGCTTTTTTGGGCTGGATTGACTCGTTGAGGTCAATTATCATCCCCCGGTGGTCGGCACCCTTGGGACTGTATCTTGTGAGCCGGTTCATCGAGGGCATGATCGACCGGTCGCTGATTGAGGCTGCCGAGATCGACGGTGCGGGTGATTTCCGCATCTACTGGCAAATTGTGATGCCGAATATCAAGCCGGCATGGTTGACTATGATCATTTTGAGCTTCCAGGAATTGTGGCGTACTCAAGGTGGCCATTACATCTACTCCGAACAGCTTAAGACCCTGCCCTACGCCTTGAACCAGCTTGCAGCCCAGGGCGGTGTGGCCAGGCAAGGCGTTCAGGCTGCTGTTACTTTGATTATGATGATTGTCCCCATCATTGTGTTTTTGATCAACCAGAGCAAGATCGTGGATACTATGGGGCACTCAGGGATGGCGAACTAATCTTGGAGGACGGAGTGAGGAACTTGAAGCTGTGTAAGGCCCTTCTGCTGGCATGCATACTGGTGGTGGCGGCATTCGCGCCTGCATACGCCGTGCCGTACGAAACGTACACGTATGATTACTGGAACAATCCTGTGCCTTCTCCTCACGCATATGTACCGATTCGGGTCGTGGATGGCCAAATGTTGGGGATTGGTGGTTTCAAGACACCTCAGGACATTTATGCCATCAATGATCATATCTATGTGGTCGATTCAGGTAACAACCGCATTGTCCACTTGACCCGCGACTGGGAAGTGGTCAGGATTGTCGACGGTTTTGACAATGAGGGTAAGCGGGATACATTCAAAAATCCCAGGGGCATTCACGTCACACCAGAGGGCGGCATGTACATCGCCGACCGGGACAACAGCCGGATCGTGGTCCTGGACAGCGACGGCAATCTGCAGCTGATCGTTACCTCGCCCGCGGAATCCCAACCGGAGTACTTTACAAGCGATTTCCGTTTTCGGCCTGACAAAATCGGCGTAGATCAATACGGTACTATTTATGTGGTATCCGCCGGTGTTTACGACGGTATCATGGAGTTTGACATCAACGGTGAGTTTCAGGGGTTTGTGGGAGCTCCCCGCGTCCATCCCACAACATGGGACTATGTCTGGCGTTTGATAGGCACAAAAGAGCAGAAGGACCGCATGAAGCTGTTCCTGCCGGTGGAACACAGCAACATCCATGTGGACTACCGGGGGTTTGTCTACGCGACAGCCGTCGGCGGTGAAATCAGTGCGGAGGATAAGATCCGGCGGATTAACACCGCAGGCCAGGATCGGTTGATGCGGATACCCGGTTCACCGCCGATTGGTGATTTTCCCGATGTCACCACTTCTGTTTTTGTGGATGTGATCAGCCGCGAAAACGATATATATTCGGTGCTGGACAGGGCGAACGGAAAGATTTTCACTTACAACGCGTCCGGGCATCTGCTGTATGCGTTCGGCGCGATTGGGGAAGTTCAAGGGACCTTTTCCAATCCTGCGGCTTTGACTGAACTGGATCAGCATTTGCTGGTGGTCGACGCGATCAAGAACAACATCACAGTGTTTGCTCCCACTGAATACATGAAGCTGATCCACAATGCCATCGCCTACTATTCGAGAGGAGACTACGACGCGGCCACGGAGACCTGGTACCGGGTGCTGGAGCTGAACTCCAACTTTGACCTAGCCTATACCGGCATCGGCAACGCGCTGTTCATGCAGGGAAAATATGCCGAAGCCATGAGCAATTTCAGGCTTGCGAACGATCGGACGAATTACTCTGAGGCTTTCCGCTTTTACCGCAAACAGGTGATGGAGCGATACTTCGGATTCCTGATGGCCGCAGTGGTGATTCTGATCATCTATGTGCTGTTCTTTGCCACATCGAAAAAGTCCGAGATAGGTGTGGCGGAAGCCAAAGCTCAGCAGGCAGCGGCATATGAGCAAGTGCTCCAATGGGAAGAGATGAGGCGCCGGCCTTTGAAGATCCAGCTCAAGCGTATTTGGTATGGGCTGCAGTTCGCGTTGAAAGTGATCGTCAGCCCGCTGCAGGGCTTCTGGGATCTGAAGTATGAGAAGCGGGGCAACCTGCCGACTGCGGTTATTCTCATCATTCTCTTGGTCGTTTCTTACCTGGTGATGTATCAATATACGGGGTTCATCTTCAACACCAACAATCCAAGGTACTTGAACCTGGTGTCCGAAACGGTAAGCATCGTGGTGCCGATCCTGATGTGGATCATCATCAATTGGTCGCTGACAACACTGATGAACGGCAAGGGGACTTTCAAGGACATCACGATCGCCACTGCCTATTCGTTCACGCCGCTGATCCTGGTCATGATCCCCATGACAATTGTCAGCAACTACATCACCGCCGACGAAGGGGCATTCTACTATCTGGTTTTGTCCATAGCCCTCGTATGGTCGCTGCTGCTGCTGTTTTTTGGGACTATGGTCATTCATGAATACAGCCTTGGGGCCACTATTGGAGTCACCATCTTCATATTGGCGGGCATAGGCATCACCATGTTCATCGCGCTGTTGTTCGTGGACATCGTATTACAGTTGTTCGCCTTCATTGGAGAAGTCTACCGCGAATTCTCCTTCAGGTTGTAGCAGGGAGGAAGCCACAATGAGAACGCTTAAGCAATCAGGGGTTTTGATCTTGCTGCTCATGCTGGCCGCGTTAGCCGCCGCGAACGCAAGCGCGGTGGAGCTTGCCGGGTATGAGCTTGTAGCCGAGAACGAGTACTTATTCATGTATTTCAATCCCGATACTGCCGAGGTCGCTGTATATGACCAGCGGACCGAGGAAGTTTGGTTCACCAACCCCCAGAACCGGGCGAAGTTTGAAACTCTTGCCCGAGGCGCGGCTAAAGAAGCATTGGCGGCTCAGCTGCGGATTACCTACTATGAACCGGGCGACGTCATGCGGACAATGGACAGCTACAACGACAGTGTGGCTTACGGCCAGTTTGAAATGCAGCCTGTTGACGGCGGAATTCGCGTGGAATTCACCTTTGGCAAAGAGTGGGAAGACAAGTATTACCTCCCGCTCATTGTGGAAAAGGAACTCTTCGAGACAGAATTCTTCAGCAATCTGGACTCAAGCCAGCAGCGGACGATCTCCAACCTGTACGCTCTGGTGGACCTGGCTGAACCAGGTGAAGGGGAAACAGCGAACATCGCCGGCAAGTATCTGATCCGCGATGTAGGCGGAACCCTGACCTCACGGGATACACGAGTAATCCATAACGTGTTTCTCGATCATGTGGTAAGTTACAAATCCAATCTTTCGGCACCAACAGACGTCAAGCCGGAGGATGTGGACCCGTTCGTAGACCGGCCGTTTTACATGCTTAAACAGCGGGAACGGGACATGCTCAGCTGGGACAAGACAGCGGTCATTGACATCGCCCGTTCGGTTGGCTTCGATCCATTCATCATCGGAGCTGGTTATGAGCTGTACGGCCTGGAAGCCGGCAAACCCAACGTCGTAGTGTTCAAGGTGCCCATTGAATACCGCCTCGATGGTGAAAACCTGTTGGTGAGTATTGACACGGCAGGGATCGAGTATCCCGAAAATGTGACCAACAACGAAGGAAAGAAAGAGACTTACATCTTGACCCAGATAGATGTTCTGCCGTATTTCGGAGCAGGGGACAGAGGCACCGATGGATATATGCTTGTCCCCGACGGTAGTGGGTCGCTGATCTATTTCGACAACGACAAGATCCATCTCAACCCTTACACAAGAAGGGTCTATGATCAAGATCATGCTGTCAGTGTGCCGGCCATGAATGTGAAGACTTATGTGCCCAGTTTCCCTGTTTTCGGTATCAAACATGAGAGCAAAGCACTGTTCGCCATTATCGAGCACGGCGCCACCATCTGCAGGCTCAACGGAGATGTTTCCGGAAGGCGCATTTCTTACAACACCCTGTTTCCGTCGTTCAATATCTTTGAACGTACATCTTCTTCGCTGCAGGGAGACATGCCGGATATTCACAACGCTTCAGCACAATGGGTGGTCAGCGGCGGCACTTCGATCAATGTGTACCAGCCGAAGATGTATGATCAACAGATCCAAGTCCGATATGCATTCTTGGATCAGTCTCAGGCTGACTATGTAGGGATGGCCCGGTATTACCAGGACTACCTGGTGAAAAGGGGAGTGCTTCGCAAGCTCCAGGCTCAGTCTGGCATTCCGCTGATGTTGGAGATTATCGGGGCTGTTCAAGACCGGCGGCCGATTCTTGGTGTGCCCCGCGATGTGGTTGTGCCTCTGACTACTTTCGCCCAGGCCAAGTCTTTTGTCTCAACGCTTCACGGGCAAGGAATCACCAATTTGGCCGTGACCTACAACGGTTGGATGAAAAACGGCGTCAGCCACTATTATCCCGACAAGGCCAGGCTGGAGACCAAACTGGGAAGCGCGGCTGAGTTCAGCGAGTTGAACGCTCTGGTCACCGCCAAAGGCGGGAGCTTCTATCCGGCAGTTAACTTCCAACATGTGAAATATGACCGGATGTTCGACTCATTCCTCTCGATCTGGGACGGTTCCCGTTCCCTGGTGAGGACGATTGCCACCAGTGTCGATCCTGTGACAATGCTGCCGTTTTATATTCTCTCTCCAGCGAAGCTCGACGGCCTGGTCGACAGCTATCTCGCTTCGCAGCAGCGGTATCAACTGTCGGGGATCCATTTGACTGATTTGGCCAGCAGGCTTTACGGCGATTACCGCCGGAACAGAGTAGTGCTGCGGGAAGAAGCGGCGGAGATAGTCACCCGGCAGCTGTCCAAGATTTCCCAGGATTACGGCTTGAAAATCCAGTCGAACGGAATTCTTGCCCATGCCTTGCCTTATGTGTCGAGCATCCTCAACCTGCCGTTGGAACACAGCGGTATTGATATCACGGACACGGCGGTCCCCTTCGCCCAGATCGTGCTCCACGGTTATATAGAGTATGCTGGGGAACCGCTGAACCGGGTTGGCGATTATCTTGACTATATGTTGAAAATGGTGGAGTTGGGCGCTTATCCTTACTTCCAGGTATTCGCCGCGGAGCCGAGTGTGCTCAAAGGAAGCATCTATGCCGATTATTACACCGGAGAATTCAGCAAGAGCGTGGACGACATCGTCAGAGTCTACCAAGAAATGAACAGTGTCCTGGCGAAGGTCCAAGATCAGCGGATCGTCGACCACCGTGAGGTGCAGGATCGGGTATTCCTGACGGCATACGAAAACGGTGTTCAGATTATATCCAATCACAGTCTTGAGCCGGTCGAGATCAATGGAGAGCAGATTGGGCCAAAGAGCTACCGAGTATTCGAGGGGGAGAACTAGATGAGTGCAAAGCGTAGGAGCCGTCTCAGTTTACGGGCGCGGGAGGCGATTAACGGGCATCTTTTCACTCTTCCGTTTGTCATCGGGTTCATCATGATGTTCCTGTACCCGTTCATCCAATCAATTCTGTTCAGCTTCAGCAAGCTTGAGATCAGCTCTCAAGGATATACTCTGACCTGGATTGGATTGGAGAACTACTACAATGCTCTGTTTGTCAATGCGGAATACCCGCAGCTTCTGGTGGAAACGGCACTGCAGATGCTGAGGAACGTTCCGTTAATCCTGGTGTTCAGTTTCTTCGCGTCAATCCTGCTGAATCAGCAGTTCAAAGGCAGGCTGTTTGCCCGTGTGGTCTTTTTCCTTCCCGTGATTCTTTCAGCGGATATCATCCTGCGCATGGAAAGCGCAGACTATATCTCGGCTTTCCTCGATTCGGCACTGGCGGAAGAAGCGGCGGCTCAAGGGACCTTGGGCACCATTTTCAGCCGGGGGCAGTTGGTCAGCCTTTTGATGTACCTGAAGCTTCCCCAGGGGCTGGTGACCTATATCGTAACCGGTTCAGAGCAGGTCGCGAACATCATTCGGTCTTCCGGAGTGCAGATCCTGATCTTTTTGGCCGGTTTGCAGTCCATCTCACCCTCTTTGTTCGAGGTTGCCAAAATCGAAGGGGCGACCGGCTGGGAGTGTTTCTGGATGATTACATTCCCGATGCTGAGTCCGCTGATCGTGACAAACATCGTCTACAGCATCATAGATTTCTTCACGGTGCCTTCAAACCCGTTGGTTGACTTTATTAAAGACAACATGTTCGGCGGAGCTGGGTACGGGGTTGCAATGGCAATGAGCTGGCTGTATTTCGCCTTTATCGCGCTGTTCCTGCTGTTGACTGCAGGGCTGATTTCCCGCAGAGTCGTGTACATGGATTAAGGCAGGGGAGGATCGTGCTATGAAGCGCAAGCATGTAATCGGATTTTTCATCGGGGTCTTGAGATATCTGGTCATTGTCAGCGTCTGCTTTGTGATCCTGCGGCCGCTGTTGGCTAAAGTCGTGTCATCGTTCATGATGGAGCGGGATCTTTATGACCAGACTGTCAAATGGATTCCCCGCAATTTTACGTTCGAGAATTACCGGGCGATGTATTTGCACATGAAGTACTTAACAGCATTGCGCAATTCCCTGGCCTTTTCCTTCTTGATCTCCCTGCTGCAGCTGGCTTCTTGCACACTGGTGGGATACGGCCTGGCGCGGTTCCGTTTTCGAGCCGCCAAGTTGATTTTTGCCCTGGCGATCTTTACATTGATCGTACCGCCGCAAATTATCATTTTGCCTTTGTATCTCAACTTCCGGTTCTTTACGATTCCATTTGTGATGCCCAAACCGGGAATCAATCTGTTGGACAGCATCTGGCCCTTTGTTCTGATGGCCGCAAGCGGCACAGGGTTTAACAATGGTTTGTTCATCTATATTATGCGGCAGTTCTTCAAGAATTCGCCGAAATCCTTGGAAGAAGCAGCCTATATTGACGGTGCCAATGCTATGCAGACATTCCTGCGGGTGATGCTTCCAGGTGCGGTCCCGGCGCTGGTGATTGTGTTCCTGTTCGCCTTTGTCTGGCAGTACAACGATTATTTCTTCACAGGGATGTACTGGCCCAAAGCGGTGCTTTTGTCCCACACGCTCGATGTGGCTGCCCAGAACTATGCCCATTCGCTGGGAGCGCATTTCCAGGGTCACTATATTTCGCTCTTGAACAACACCGGCATGATCCTCTTCATTATGCCGCTGTTAATTCTGTTTGGATTTACGCAGCGCTACTTCATCGAGAGCGTTGAGCGTACAGGTATTGTAGGTTAACCTGTATCGGAGCAGAGCATGGAGGTGATGTGCAGGCATCTAGGGCTGGCTTTCTTCAATTTGATCGGTTTAAATAATCAAAGGAGGTATTTGATAATGAGGAAGCGCATGTTGATTGTTGGATTGATCGTGGGTTTGCTGGTCTTCGGCAGCACAGCGCTCGCATTTGATCTGACCCAATTCGGACTCCAGCCTGCTGAAAACTATGATTTCGGCGGCGAAACAGTGACTATCATTTCGTGGACCAGCGAAAGAATGGCCAATTACTTCAACGACAACCTTCTGGTCATGGGCCGTGTCCAAGAGGCTGAACAGCTCTTCAACTGCAAGATCGATTTCATGCAGACACGGGAAATCCCCGACACGAACTTCAACCGCCTTCTGTCCGGCGACTCGGTGAATGACCTGTGGCACGTCCAGAACAAGATCGGTTACTGGCAGTTGGTTGCCAACGATGCACTGTACCCGATTTACAACATTCTGCCTGAAAGCTACTACGATGCATTCCCGCCCAGCATCAAGGCTGTGGAGGAAGCGTTCAAGTATAGAGGCCATTATTGGGGCATCGGCACTGTAGAGTATCGTCCTTCGTTCGGCTATCAAAACGACCTGATCTTTGTCGCGTACAACAAAACTTTAATTGATCGGGAAGGCCTGCCGGATCCTTACGAACTCTACTTGGCTGGCGAGTGGACCTGGGATGCAGTCACCGACATCGCTGTGGCCGCGACCAGGGACCTCGATGGTGACGGAGAAATCGATCAGTGGGGTATCGTTGACGTCCGTCAGTGGGATTTGGCTGTGTCAAACGGCGCAGACTTGACCCGTGTGGATGAGAACGGCAAAGTGGTCTTCACCGCGGATGAGCCTGCTTATTTGGAAGCGCTTGAGCAGCACAAGCTGTGGTGGACCGATCTGAAGGTCGCCATGCCCACCAACTCCTCCGGTGATCTGAAGAATGCCTTCATCAATGGCAAAGCCGCTCTGTGGTTCTATGCCGGCGCCTGGCAGCTGCCGGATCTGATGGATATGGCTGACGAATGGGTGCTTGTACCATATCCAATGGGACCGAGAGTGGATGACTATCAATGGACAACCCAAGCCCTCAGCACCACTGTGATTCCGGCGAACGCCAAGGATCCGGAAGCTCTGATTGCTTTGAAGACATTCCTGTGGCGTGAAGAAGATGCGCCCGTGAACGATGTTTTGGCCGCTCACGTCCGCAACCAGGAATCTGCCAAGGTATTCCTGGAAGGAAATGAGCTGTGGGCCGGCAAGACATCGCGGATGTTTGAGACACTGCTGAACAGCACCACCTATGTCGACGATGTCCGCAGCGTCTCGGCAGGCAACCTGAGCCCGGCTGCGGCTATGGCAGCCCTGAAGCCTGTGGTCCAAGCCGCTCTCGACGATCTGTTTGATCAATAGGCGCACAACCGATCGTCAGGCTGATTTTGGGAGGGGGGCGCCTCTCCCTCCCAGTTTTTCTTTTGCTTTCGACTAAGCAATGTAAGGGGTGGCGGAGTGTCCGAATCACTGCAGATCGTGGAACCAATATTTCCGGAACACACGGTGGATATTACCGACTTCGGCGCTGTTCCAGGCGGGAAGGCTCTGAACACCGAGGCAATCAACGCAGCGATAGCTGCCTGTGCCGGCCAGGGCGGCGGGCGGGTGGTGATCCCGAGAGGATTATGGCTCACCGGGCCGATTGTGCTTCAAAGCAACGTCAATCTGCACCTGGAGCGCGGCGCCTTGGTGCTGTTCACCCCGGAATATGACCAATACCCTGTGAGAAAAGTCAACCTCCGCGGCATTGAGCAAGTCATGGTGACGCCGCCGCTGTTCGGAGAAGGTTTAGAGAATATCGCCATCACGGGCAACGGAGTTTTTGATGGTTCGGGGCACCACTGGCGGCCTGTGAAGAGAATGAAAATGACCGAGGGACAGTGGCGCAGGCTGGTGGAATCCGGTGGAGTAGTGGACGCCGATGGGAGGATCTGGTGGCCGAATGCCGCAGCCCTGAATGGCGCCGCAGCCTATAGGCAATTGGCGGAGGCCAATGCGCCGCTTGAGGATTACGAAACGGTCAGAGTGTTTTTGCGGCCGCGCTTGATGAACCTGATCAACTGCCGGAATATCTTGATCAACGGCCCAGTCTTCCAGAACTCGCCCATGTGGAACCTCCATCCACTGTTATGTGAGAATGTGATCATCCGCAATATTACAGTCCGCAATCCTTGGTATGCCCAAAACGGCGATGGTTTGGATCTGGAGTCATGCCGCAGCGTCATTGTGGAGAACTCTATCTTTGATGTGGGTGATGATGCCATCTGCCTCAAGTCCGGCAAAGACGAAACAGGCCGCAAGATTGGTGTTCCCACCGAGAACGTGCTTGTTCGTGATTGCACTGTCTACCACGGCCACGGAGGTTTTGTGGTGGGCAGTGAGATGTCCGGCGGAGTCAGGAATGTCACCGTAACCAGGTGCGAGTTTATCGGCACTGACGTTGGCCTTCGGTTCAAGACCACCCGGGGCCGTGGAGGGGTCGTTGAGAAGATCGATATCGATCAGATCAACATGATCAATATTGACGGGCCTGCCATCATTTTTGACATGTACTATGACGCTGCGCCAAAAGGTGAGGAGGCGGTGCCGGTTACAGAAGGCACGCCTGAGTTCCGGGATGTGACGATCCGGAACGTGGTCTGCCGGGGGGCTGGAACAGGTATTTTCCTGCGGGGCCTTCCAGAGATGCCGTTAAGAAGGCTTAAGTTCAACAACATTCAGATCACGGCAAATAAAGGCGTCTTCATTTCCGCTTGTGAAGATCCCGTTTTCCATGATGTTCTTGTGGAAAATGAACAAGGCCAGGTGTTGTTCAAGAGTTGAGGCGGGTAAGCAATGACCGAAGGCCATGCGTTCGAAAGAACCAGGTAGCTGGGATTACGGGATTTGCCTTGACTATACTAACTAGAAAGGAGTATGGGAGATGAGAAGAAACCTTGCCATTGCACTGCTGCTTGTGATTGCGGCGCTGTTGGCGGGCTGCGGTGAATTGGACTCGATCAAGATCACCCATGATGCCCGGTCAATGTTGGAACTGGGAGAAACAGTCAACCTTCAGGCCAAAGGTGTAAGCAGCATGGGCTTCGGAGTGAAGCTGGAAGATGCCGAGTGGTCGGTGAGTGATGAAAAGGTTGCCGCCATCGTGGGCAATGGAACAGAGGCTGTGCTGACTGCCCTGCTGCCCGGAGAAGTGGTGGTGACCGCAACTTCCGGAGACCTTTCCGGAACTCTTGCTTTCACTGTCGTTGGCGAACTGCCTAATCCATTGATGTTCGCAGAGTCATTTGAAGACGGTGAAGTGGGAGCATATCCGGAAGGTTGGATCGTTCTTGATCAAGAGACTCATGACGGCAAAGGCCATTCCGGTGCTCGGGTTTCCGCAGACAGAGCATCCGATGGGTCGCAGTCGCTCAAACTCACCAGCGTGCCCGACGCTGATGGCTCGGCCGAGCTGGTGTTTGAGCAACCTTTGTTGTACAACCGCCTCACTGTTGATATCTGGAAGGATCCCAATGTCACCGAGAACGCCAACCTGGAGCTCCACACTGAGGAAGGCCGTGTAGGCGGATTGTTCATTACAGGCAGCGGCCAGCTTGGATACCGCAGGCCAAACGGCGACAACAAGCCCTATCTGGAAACATACCGGATGCCCAACGGGCAGTGGGTCACGGTTGAGTTTCAGTGGAACGACTCCACTAAGCTCTACAAGGTGTACGTGATTGCCGACGGCACACGTGTGGAAGTGACGCCGTCCGGCGGAACACCGTTTGAAGAGGCGTATCAGGACGGGCAAGTCGTGAAATTCAAAGCGTCTGTCACCAAGCGTGACGCGGACAAAGTTATCTACATAGACAACCTCAAAGTCTACGACATGGCGATTGAAGACCTGTTGAAGTAAGGCGGAACAAGCGAGATCAATATACATACGAGACGGAGGGTAAACATGAAGAAGTTGACAGTATTGGTTGTTGCAGCATTGGCAGTGTTAGTGTTCAGCTTTGCCGCCGCTGGGGAGGAGCTTGTGTTTTTCGATTCCTTTGAGAACAACACAGTGGGCCAGCACCCGGCAGGCTGGGTAGTCAACCACGAGTTCGGCGGCATTGTTGTTGATGCGTCTGCAGTCAAGGCATCCGATGGACAATTGGCTGTGGAACTGAACAATACTCCAGACCTGTTCGGCCAGATTGAGCATGACATTCCTGCGACCGCGGTCGGCAAACTGATGGTGGATTTCTATCAGCCAAATGCCTGGAGAGAGAACATTAACATTGAACTGCACAACGCCAGCGGCCGCATCATTGGTGTGTTCCTTACCGGCAGCGGCAATGTGCGCCCGCGCCCGGCAGGAGTGCAAACAGGCAATCTGGCGAACCTGCCCAACGACAGATGGCACACGATGGTAATCACTTGGGATGACAAGGTATTCAACGTGTACTATCTGGACAACGGCAATTTGGTTCCGATCCTCGAGAACGCTGAACTGGATCCGGCCTACATTGAAGGCGGGCCTGCCACCAAGGTGCTGTTCAATCTCAGCCCACGGGCAGACGCGAAGAAAGGATATATCGACAACGTACGGGTGTATGATCTGAGCAAATAAGGCTCCACAGCTTGCTAGTGGCGACAGGATTCGTTCCAATGAACAAAACCCTGGTACTCCATTGTCAACAGTGCAGTCAATCTCGGTAATCAATCTGTCGCCGGCAGGCTTGAACCTGCCGGCGGCGCTTTATTGGCGTGGAACACCTCGAGGGAGCATGGAAGTGAAAGGAGTGAAGCGTTGTGCACAAGCGAACAGTATTTTTTCTAGTAATCGTGGCTTTGCTTGTCGGGGCGGCGCATTCTGCTTTAGCCGACGGGCCGATCGACAAAATCGTGGCTTTCCGGGCTTTGGATTTCGTCGGTCAAGGCGAAGGCACTGTCCAATTCCCGACAGATCGGGCGTATCCGACATTCTCGCATTGGGACTATCAGGGGCACTGGCTGGAATGGAAGGTGACCATACCTGAAGCAGGGATGTACTTCCCGGTTGCCATGTACGCGACCAACCGAGAGCAGGCTTTTCGGCACCTGAGCATCGACGGTGAGTTTGTCGCGGAGTTTGTGTTCCATTCCACCGGTGATTTCCGCACCTACAAACTGGGTTTCTTTGACCCGGTACAGCTGCCTGCCGGAGAACATATTGTCCGGTTCACAGTTGCGGGGGAAGCGGGAGTGCATCAAGGTGTTAATCCTGCCTGGTTTGCGTTCTTGCCCTTTGAAGTTCTGATGGAGCTGGATGACGCGGCAATTATCGAAACAGTGGAGACGATGCTCGGCTTTAGAGAGTGAATATGCAACCTCTGAATGAAGACTGGTTGAGGAGAAATCCAAGATAGTTTTTCAGAAAGGAGCTGCACGCATGAGAAACAAGCTTCAGTTGGTTTTGATTGCAGCCTTGGTGTTGGCTCTCAC
>FIZJ01000003.1:119539-120811 GCA_900019385.1 uncultured Clostridia bacterium | reverse complement strand
GCATGGTCTTTGGTGACGGAGGGTGCTGGTGAATTGGTGCCTGATGCCAATGATCCGACCAAGGCTGTATTTACAGCTGGAGAAAGCTTTACAGGCGAAGTGAAGATCAAGGTTGCCTATGAAGGATTGGAAGCTGAGGCCACTTTCAGGGTTGAGCCTGTGGAAGTCTTTGGCGCCAAAGGTGCGGATTTCGTTGATCAAGGTCCTGGAAACGAAGAGCAGAACTATACGAACTCCCCAGACAACAACGATAAACAAGGTGCCAGAAAGCAATCCGAAGACCAACGCGGCTATAAAGCGGGAACATTCATTTCCTATTGGAATTGGCGCGGCCACTGGATCAAGTGGGAGATTGGTGTTCCCAAAGCAGGCGAGTATGTCTTGGTAATCCGCTATGCGACCAAGTACAATCCACCGGAAACCCACCGGGCACTCCAGATTGACGATACAGTAATCCGTGGAGAGGACAATCCCATCGTGTTTGCGTCAACCGGTGACTTTGGGCAGCAGCCCAATCAGTGGGGGATCATGGTTGTTCCGGGAATCGTCATCGAGCAACCTGGTACAATTGACCTGGTTATGACTCATGTTGGCACTGCCGGCACAAGACAAGCTGGTGTCAACATCGCCTACCTTGCCCTGGTATCTCCCAAAGACGTGGTTGTCGACGAGGCATTCTTGTTGAAGATCGAAGAGAAGCTGAACGTGGAAAGAGTAGAGGGTTTCTGGCAATAAGGTTAAGCTAGGATTATGCCAGTTATCAGGAAGGAGGCAAAAGATGAAACATAAATACGCACTTGCTGTAGTTTTAGTGCTGTTGGTTACTTTGAGTGGTTGTTTTGGCGGAAAACAGGAAGAGCGGATTCTGGCCCAGCTTGATCTGTCAGCTGAGAAAGAATCTATTGCACAAGGCGGTTCGAATACTATTACCGTCATAGGTAAAGATGCCAAGAACCGTACCATGACGGTGAAGCCGGAGGCTGATGCCTGGTCGTTCGAGCCTGCCGAAGCAGGCACCCTGGCACCTGCCCCCAACGACCAGACGAGTGTTGTGTTTACCGCCGCGGAAGACTGGACTGGCACTGTGACGGTTAAGATCGAGTTTGAAGGTTTTTCAGCTGAAACAACCTTCGAAGTCAGTCCTATAGTAATCACCGGGGTGTGGGCTTACAGGGACATTAAGGCTCAGGATGGGTCCTATAAAGATGACCCTAACGTCCATCAAAACCATGCGAATGGAGCCAGGCAGGCTCCTGAGGACACACCAGGCTT
>FIZJ01000003.1:0-119501 GCA_900019385.1 uncultured Clostridia bacterium | reverse complement strand
GCCCGCTGTTATTCACACGGAGCGGTCTTCATCGACTGGCTGTACGGAGGGCACTGGATTTCATGGGATATTGATGTGCCTGCCGCAGGTGAGTACGTATTGGTGGTGCGTTACAGCTGCCCGGTGGAAGATGTGAATCAGAGAAGGCGGACATTGACAATTGATGGAGAAGAGATTGTCACATTTGAATATGCGAAGACCGACAGCAACAAATGGGGTAATGAACCTCAGCACTGGAGCTTCGTTGTCGTACCTGGGATAACAATCGACGAAGCGAAGACGATTGAGCTTAAACTAACCCACACAGCACCTCCTGGCAAGGGAGAATCTACGGCACTGGCTTATCTTGCGTTGGTATCGCCTCCCAATGTGGAGATTGACGAAGAATTCCTGTTGGAGATTGAGCAGGTGCTCGGCATTGAAAGGGATCTTTCGAAGGATTGGAACCCGCAGCAGTAGTTTTTGGAGTCTGCCGCAGTCGGCTGCTCGGGAATCATGGGCCAAAGTGTCCATGATTCCCGGGCTTTTTAGCACAAAAGCGATGGGAGATGAGGAGTATACAGAACGGAATCTTGTTGCTTTTCCTGATACCTGTCGGCACAGCATGTGTTCAGTGTTTTGATCAGGCGCTGTCTGAGCCGGGATCAGTTTGTAAGCTCTTTTTTGGTGTGGTTCTGGTAGGGCTGTTTGCTGTCGGATTATGGAGCAAATTGGCTGCTGAGGCCCACAGGAAACCATTGCTGAAGCTTGACGGCTTTATTGTACATAATTTGATTGCCGTAGGTGGGGCGGCGGCTTCCTATTGGCTCAATATTCATCTAGGTTTGGGCCCTCTGATTGCCTCCGGATTAGTGGGAGTGCCTGCCGGGCACATTCTTAAGCCGGAACAAGCGAAGCTGGCGTACGCTGCCGTTTTTGTGGGCATGACGGCAGGGGACGCGGGGTGGCTTACGGTACTTATGGCAAGTATCCTGCTTTGTGCGATTTATACACTGACCAGGGAATGGTGTGTGGGCGTTGGCGGCAGGTTGGGCACACTCGCTGCCTGCAGTGTGATCATCGCTGTTCTGGTTTTCGGGTGAAACAGTGAGGCAGGGAGAGAGAAATGATAGAATGGTTGATTGCTGGCCTTGTTTATAGTCTTATAATGTACTGGCTCCGTTTTAAGTGCAAACTCACTGATGTGCAGGCATCGGCATGGCTTGTGCTGGCAGCGGGGGTTTTGGTCAGAGTATTCGACCTAGATTTCGCTTACGGGGCCATCGCCGCTTGTGTGTCCTATGCGCTCATGTCCGACGAGCGGACACTGGGGCCGCCCTGGGAATACGCGGCTGCCGCGTCGACTGCTTGCTTGGTGTTCGCGTTGTTCAACGAGACCTTGGTCGGTATCGGAGGCCGGCTGGGCACGTTTGCCTTTACGGCGGTTTTGGTGTGGCTGGGGATTAAACATGCGGCCAGATCATTGCTCAAGGCAGCAAACAGCTGACGGATGCCGTGGTTTGGCATCCGCCGGCTGTTTCCATATCGATTGTATCAAGACGATAAAGGAAGGCTGAACTGGCTCATGTACAGGTTGTAGTAGAAACCTTTGCGCTCTAAGAGTTCCTGGTGCTTGCCTTGTTCGACAATTCTGCCTTGATCGATTACCACAATCAGGTCGGCGTTGCGGATCGTGCTCAGCCTGTGGGCGATGACAAAGCTGGTCCGTCCCTTCATCAGCTCAAGCATGGCGCTTTGAATCTGCTGTTCTGTGCGGGTATCGACGGAACTGGTCGCTTCGTCCAGGATCAGGATGGCAGGATCCGCCAGGATCGCCCGGGCAATGGCCAAAAGCTGCCGCTGCCCTTGGCTGAGATTGCTCCCGTCTTCCGAAAGGATGGTGTCGTAGCCATTAGGCAGGCGGATGATGAAGGAATGGGCGTTGGCCAGTTTTGCCGCTTGTTCCACTTCGGCGTCGGTGGCATCAAGCCTGCCGTAGCGGATATTCTCCTTTACCGAAGCCGAGAAGAGATACGTATCCTGGAGAACGACCCCCAGGAGCGAGCGGAGGCGGTCCCGTTTGATCTGACGGATGTCCAGGCCGTCGATTGTGATGCGGCCTTGATCGATATCATAAAACCGGGTTAAGAGATTGATGATTGTTGTCTTGCCTGCGCCGGTGGGCCCGACCAACGCGATGACCTGTCCCGGCTTCGCTTCCAGTGAGATGCCGTGCAGTACGGGACGCTCTTTCTCGTAAGCAAAGGACACGTCTTCAAACTGGACTTCACCATCGATCCGATCCGGTGCTTTGGCATCAGGGGCATCTTCCGGTTCCGGCTCTTGATCCAGGACTTCGAACACCCTTTCCGCTCCCGCTATTGCTGCTTGGATCATGTTGAACAGATTTGACAACTGCATGACAGGGCCTGTAAACTGCCGGGAGTAGTTCAAGAACCCTCCGATCACACCAATTGTGCTGAGGCCGCGGACGATCAGCCATCCGCCAAGTGAGGCGATGACAGCGAAGTTGAGATTGTTGAGGATGTTCATGAACGGTGGGATGAACCCCGAGAGAATCTGGGCCTTGATTCCCGATCGCCTGTAGTTGTTGTTGAGAGTGGAAAACCGTTCGAGCATAGTCTGTTCCTTGGTGAACACCTTGACCACTTTCTGGCCGGAGATAGTCTCTTCGATAAAACCGTTGAGCTCTCCCAAAGCGGTTTGCTGCTGCATGAAGAAATTGCGGCTCATCGATGCCACTTTCCCGACAATCAGCAGCATGACAGGGATCACGGCAAGATTGGCCAAAGTCAACAGCGGGCTTAAATACAGCATCATTGCCAAAACACCAACCAGTGTGATCAAACTGTTGAAAACCTGGGTGACGCTGCTGGTGAGAATCTGGCTGATGTTGTCCACATCGTTGGTCAGCCGGCTCATCAGATCTCCCCGCTCTGATGTGTCGAAAAACTTAAGGGGCAGGGTCTGGATTTTGGCGAACAGTTCCCGCCGGATTCGGCCTACCGTAGTCTGCGCAAGCTCGACCATGAGTGACGCCTGAAGCCAGTGAAAGAGAGCGTTGACTGCATATAATGCAATCATGCCGGCGGTTAGGAACGCCAATCCCCTTAGGTTGCCGGGAAGGATATAGTGATCGATGGCGATTACCACCAGGTACGGCCCGATGATGGCGAAAAGAGCGGTGCTCAGCACCAGAACGAACACAAGAATCAGCTTTCGCTTGGCGAAATCCAAGTATCTGACCAGGCGTTTCAGAGTACCCACCGTGTCCTTGGCTCTGATTTTCGGCCGGGCGAAACCGGGCCCTGGGCCTCTTCTAATCATTGACAGCTACCTCCTGATTGATCTGAGAATAGTAAATCTCCTGGTAGACGCGGTTTGACTCCAGAAGCTCCTGATGTGTGCCAACACCGGCGATTGACCCTTGTTCCAGGACGATAATCTTGTCGGCGTCCATCACAGAACTGATTCTTTGGGCGATGATAAATGTGGTGCAGTTTTTGGTCTCTCGGCGCAGAGCCCGCTGAATCCTGGCTTCTGTGGCTAAATCGACGGCACTGGTGCTGTCGTCCAGGATCAGAATCACAGGATTTTTCATCAGCGCCCTGGCAATCGAAATGCGCTGTTTCTGCCCTCCGGAAAGGTTCACGCCCCTCTGGCCGAGGACGGTTTCGTAGCCGGCGGGGAAACTGGTGATGAAATCATGGGCGCAGGCCGCTTCGGCCTTGGCCACCACTTCGCTTAAGTCGGCGTTTTCGTTCCCCCACATGAGGTTTTCTTTGATGGTGCCGGAGAAAAGAATGGTGTCCTGGAGCACGAAGCCAATCTTTTCCCGCAGCTTCTCCAGATCCATGGTGCGCACATCATGCCCGTCGATCAGCACAGCGCCGGAAGTAACATCGTACAGGCGGGGAATCAGACTGACAAGCGTCGATTTTCCAGAACCTGTCTCGCCCACAATCGCCACGGTTTGCCCAGGCTCCGCAGTGAAACTGATATTTTCCAAAACGGGCCTGCCTTGACTGTAGGGATAGCGGAAACTGACATCGCGGAACTCGACCCGGCCTTCTGTCGGGGCAATAGATGCAGGGTTGGGAGATGTACTGATGTCCACCTGGGCTTCCAGCACTTCGGCAAGCCTTTCGCCGGATGCTTTGGAACGGGATAGGGACATGAGGATAAAAGCCACAGACATCACAGACATCAGGATCATCATTGTGTAATTGGTAAAAGCCAGCACTTCTCCGACTAGGATCTGGCCTTGGTTGATCATGATGCCGCCAAACCATAGGATTGCCACAACGGTGAAATTCAGGATCAGCATCACCAGGGGCATCGCCAGAGCGACAATCTTGAACGCTTTGACGGAGGTGTCGATCAAATCGTCATTGGCCGCGGCGAACCGCTGATTTTCCCATTCGCTGCGGACAAACGCTTTTACAACTCTCACACCAGCCAGATTCTCCCTGGTCACGGTGTTCACCCGATCGAGCTTTTCTTGGACCAGCCTGAAGTAGGGGAAGCCAACACGGATGATCACCGCCATAGCGGCGGCAAGAACTGGTATGGCCACTACCAGGACGGATGCCAGGGATAGATTGAGAGAAAGGGCCATGGCAAGGCCGCCTGCCGCCATCAAGGGAGCTCTAACCATCATCCGCAGGGACATGAGCACAGTGTTTTGGACGATAGTCACATCATTGGTCAACCTGGTGATTAAGGAAGATGTCTTGAACTGATCGAGATTGGCGAAGGAAAACTCCTGGATTTTCCTAAACAGCGCGTCCCTAAGATCTGTTCCAAACCGATAGCTTGCCACACTTGCGGCCGCTGTGCAGCCGAACCCGCCGATAAAACTGACTGCAGCCACCGCAATCATCTTCACCCCTGTGCTGACAATCAGGGGCACATTGCCCAGGGCCACGCCCTGATCAATGATGGTTGTCATCAGTTTCGGCTGGTAAAGGTCCATCACCACCTCAAGCAGCATCAGCAGGGGAGCGATCAGTGCTATGATCCAGTGAGGTTTGAGAAATCTAATCAGTTTCAGCATGGCACTCCTCCTCTAAAACCCGCCTCAGGTTGTCTCGCATTTTGGCGAGAATGATTTCGGCTTGGGAGATTTCATCAGCGGTAAACCCCGCGAACAGTTCCTGCTCCAACTGGTGCAGAGCCTCTTCAAGCTCCATACGAATCTCCTTGCCCTGGTTTGTTAAAAACACTCTGGAGCGGCGCAGATCTTCCTGGTCCGGCTGCCTTTGAATGAAGCCGGCTTTCTCCAGGCGCTGCAGAATAACTGACATGGTTGCCGGCCTGACTTTGACCGCCTCGCTGAGTTCCTTCTGAGTCAGGCCATCCCGGCGCCACAAAGCGAACAGCACAGGCGGCTGGCCAGGATAAAGACCGATTTTGTTGAATATCATCTGGGTGCGTTTGAAGTGAAGCTTGGCCACACTGACAAACAAAGACTCAAGAGGGTGGGGATTTTCCACAGTTTTCACCCTTTCCATAATTAGTTAGGCGTCTAACAATATCTAATATAGATCGCTGCAGAACAGCTGTCAATACCGATGCCGGAAAACTTAGGCGAATATGTATAAAAACTGAGGAATTTCCGGCAAAAATAGAAGGACATTCCTCGGTATGTTAATATATAATTAAATATCATGGGTAAAATCGGCAGAATGCAAAATAGATCTTAATGGCGGGGCGAAACCAAAAGAGGATTTAGTTAATAGAAAGCGAACAATTAATTGAACAAGATTTAACAACAAGGCCGCGATCATGTTGAGCATCCGCAATGATGATATTGGAAGGGGAGACCTGCATTGACACCAAGTGGAGCCAGAAAAATATCGGTTTATGTCATGCCAGTGATCATATTCGGGCTGCTGTATTTCAGCGCCGCGGTATCGGCTGTGGAATCGCTGGTCGTACCGTATGAAAGCTATATCTACGATTTCTGGGGGACGCCTGTGCCGGCACCCCAAGCATACCTGCCGGTACGGATGATGACCGGCCTGGATATGGGCGCAGACGCCTTGTCAAATCCCCAAGATATCACCGTTGTGGGTGATCATGTCTATATCCTGGATACAGGAAAACACCGCATCATCGAGCTGGATGAGAATTTCCAATTTGTCCGGGCAATCAGTCAGTTCCAAAACGGTGATGTCACTGATAAATTCAGTTCGCCGGAAGGATTCTTCGTCGCTCCCGACGGCACTATTTATGTGGCCGACACCGGCAAGGAACGGGTAGTGATTCTGGACAACGAGGGCAATTTGCTGAATATCATCACTTCTCCCCATGTGGATTACCCGGATTTCTTCCCCCCGCGCTTTGTGTTCAGGCCGCGGAAGATCGGTGTGGATTATGTCGGCCGTATATACTTGATAGCGCAGGACCTTTATGAAGGCATTGTGGTATTGAACAACGACGGCGAGTTTACCGGGTTTGTCGGCGCGCCTAAGGTGAAACGGTCCGCCCTGGAACTGTTCTGGAGCTACCTTCAGTCCGAGGAACAGCGCAGGCGCAGCCAGCTGTACTTGCCGATCGAGTATGCCAGCATCGATGTGGATAAGGAAGGCTTTATCTACGCCGTAGTGGCGGGGCCGGCAGAGGACGAGGCCCTGAAGAAGCTCAACCCGGCGGGCCAGGATATTATCACCAGATCCGGGTTTGTCCCCATGCGTGGTGATTCGGCCACTGGGTTTTCCAGCGACGAGAACAATGATACCAGAAGCCGGTTTGTCGACGTGATCGGCCGTCAATGGGGCATGGTGAGCGTACTGGATCGGCAAAGGGGCAGGATTTTCACTTATGACGGGCACGGCAACCTGCTCTATGTTTTCGGCGGTATTGGTGATGCTATTGGGCTTTTCACCAGGCCTCAAGCCATCACCACACACGGCGAGCGGATTCTAGTCCTTGACGCCGACGGGCGGCTTACTATCTTTGAACCCACCGGCTATGCCCGGATGATCCACGACGCCTTGATGTACTATGACAGAGGCGACTTTGAACGTTCAACCGAGGTTTGGCAGGAGCTTACCAGGATCAACCCCAACTTGGACTTAGCACACTCGGGTATCGGCAGAGCGCTGTTTTACGACGGCCACTACTACGAAGCGATGGAGTCGTTCCGCCACGGCCAAAACCGTTCCGGTTACTCCATGGCCTATGCCAAATACCGGCAGTACTGGGTCAACGACAATTTCCAGTGGATCGCCTGGTCGATAATCGGGCTTATTCTGATTATATATTTGTCGGTCAGGTATCATATCTGGTCCCGGATTAAGAAAGCCATCGGGGGCAGGATCGTTGCCAGTTGGTCGGAGAGTGCCGCGACTGTCACATACATGGGTGTGCCGATCAGGGATACCCGGACTTTCAAGGCATCTTTCTTGAGGCTGCTGGACAGCCTGCGCTATGCATGGCATGTGATTTTCCATCCCTTTGACGGTTTTTGGGATCTAAAATACGAAAAGCGGGGCACGGTAGGAGCCGCCAATGTGCTCCTGATTTTAACCGTCCTTGTCTGGGTGTTCTACCGGCAGTACACCGCCTTCACTTTCAACACTCTGCGTGTGCAGTACTTGAACATCTATTCCGAAGCCACCAGTATTCTGATTCCAGTGCTGCTGTGGTGCGCGTGCAACTGGGCCCTGACCACCTTGATGGAAGGCAAAGGCACGTTCAAAGATATCTACATCGCCACCGCTTACGCCTTGACGCCGCTGATCCTGATCCTTATTCCAGTCACTCTGTTAAGCCATGTGCTGATTCAGGATGAAGGATCGTTCTTGGCATTGGCGCAGTGGATAGCCTTGATCTGGATGGCTGGCCTGCTGTTTGTGGGGACGATGGTCACTCACGAATACACCAGCGTCAAGACCATACTGACATCGATTTCGACTATTGCCGGAATCGCGGTTGTCTTGTTCATCATGATGCTGTTCACCAGTTTGGTTGTCCAAGTGATTGGCTTTGTCTATAGGCTGTATCTTGAAGTCGCATTCAGGTAAGAAGGGTAAAAGGGAGCTGACAGTTATGAGGTTCAAACACACCAATCTGGTCCTGATTGTTTTGCTTGCCGCGTTATTGATCACAAGTAAAGCAGCGTTGGCTGATGAAGTTCCGTCCAATTATCGGTTGGCCGCAGCTTCCGATGTGATATCTTTGTACATTGACGATAGTACGACGCACTTCTTGATTCAGCACAACGAGACCAAACAGATCTGGTATTCCGTGCCTCCCGGAAGCCGTACGGATAAAGACACATTGTCTATCATCTACTACAACCCGTCGGATGAAATGAAGACAATGAACAATTTCAAAGACAGCATTGAGATAGGCATGTTCTGGATGGAGGAGATACCCGGCGGGATCAGCGTCAGATACCAGTTCGGGCCGGATTGGGTCGCGGAGGACTGGCTGCCGATCATGGTGCCGCAAGACCGTTTTGAGAACGAGATTCTGCCGCGCCTTTCCGAGAAGGATGCCAATTGGTTGAAGAGCAAGTACAAATTGACCGCATTGGTTCCGGTCAGCGAAGAGAACCCGCGGTTGAACATCGCCGGTTTGACCAACCAGGAACAGATCTTTGGCGACTATGTGGTGGTTTCTCCCGTCCAGAAACTAAGCGACAAGGACCGGACCACGCTGACACTTCTGCTCCTCGACACTATAATTGGTGCCAGAGACGACGTGAGTGAAAGAGCGGAAGTGCGGTTAAGCCACATGGAACAGCTGATTGAGACTCCAGCGTATGTCATCGACAATACCATCAGGCCGTGGGACCGCACCGACATCCAGAACATGATGATGTCCATCGGCTACACTCCTGATGAAATCGCCAAGGATCATGAGGCGAACAATATCAAGCCGCCTGTGAAAAACGTGGAGGTCTTTAGAATTACTGTCGAGTACATTGTCGACGGCGACTCTTTGATTGTCAGGATTCCCATGGAAGAAGTCTATTACCCGGTGCAGGTTGTTCCGAACGATCGCTATCTGACTGGTGTTTCCGGCAACTTCCGGCCTACCAACCGTCCGCAGGTGTATGATTACTTCGGCCAAATCGGCGGAGCTTTGGTGGATTTCCCACTCTATTCCATCAACGTGCTGCCGCACTTCGGCGCATCGCCCACCGGCAAGGACGGATACATTTTTATCCCAGACGGTTCGGGAGCTCTGATTGACACTAAAGTGGCCACGGCAGTCCAGTATGCCCGCGACATGTACGGCACAGACAACAGTGTTGCCTATGGTTTGTCCGAACATGAATACCAGATACCGGCGGACCGCTATCTGAAGGAACGGCTGTACATGCCGGTGTTCGGCCTGAAGGAAGAGGACAAGGCTTTCATGGCGGTGATCGAGGAAGGCCACGGCATGGCCCGGGTCAAAGCTAACACTGCCAGCAATACCAATCCGTTCGCCAAGGTATCCAGTGAATATGTGCTTTTGCCGCTGGGGCGCATCAGCCTCACCACCACCAGCCGCACGGTGGAGCTGGAGCGGCGGGCCAGAGGCCAGATTAACTCATATGCGAAGTCCCTGCCGAATGAGGATATCGTGATTCGATATACATTTCTCACGGGGGACGAGGCTAACTATGTAGGCATGGCGCTGCGCTTCCAGGAGCATCTGGTGGGCAAGTACAATCTTACTAGAATAGATCCTAAAGAGGACTTGCCGTTCTATGTGGAGTTGATCGGCGCCATTCCGGTGCGGAAGTCGATCATGGGCTTTCCGCGGGATGTGATTACTCCGCTGACAACCTTCAACCAAGTGCGAAGCATCGTGTCCGAACTTTTGGAGAACCAGGTGAAGAACATCCAGGTCCGCTACCTAGGTTGGCGGGAAGGAGGAATGTATCCTCCGATACCCAGCCGGGTACGGCTCGAAGCCAAGCTTGGTACGAATCAAGAATTCAACGAACTCGTCAGTTACCTTGCGGATAACGATGTCGGATTCTATCCAGATGTGGACTTCTTGAACATTTACAATGATGAGATCATCAAGGTCGATCTGAAACGAGACGTGGCCCAGAGCCTCAACCGGCAGCCGGTATGGATGTACAGGGACAAAGAGATGCTGGTATGGGTTCTGTCCCCAAGCCAGTTAGACAGTGTGATCCAGAAATTCATGGGTGATTATCAGAAATTCAACATCGGCGGGTTGTCCCTGGGTGATCTGGGCAGCCAGATCAATTCAGACTTTGATTTGAACAACCCGGTGTCAAGAGCCGATGCTTTGGTGATCAACCAGAACGCCATGCGGCGGTTGAATGAAGAATACAAGCTGGATCTGATGATTAACAAGGCCAATGTGTACGCTGTCCCTTATGCCAGCCATCTGGTCAACGTCCCGCTGACCGCCAACAATTACAATATTGTCGGCCGCAGTGTGCCTTTCTACCAGATAGTCATGCACGGCTATGTGAACTATGCCGGTTATCCGCTGAATCACGCCGCCGACTATGACTATGCTGTATTGAAGCTGGTGGAGACCGGCGCGGTGCCATACTTCAGCTGGATGTACACGCAGGGTACTACTGTCAAGGAAACAGAATATGATTACCTTTTCCCTAATCATTACCTTGACTGGCTGGACATGGCCATTGACACCTATCAAGAGTTGAATGCCGTATTGCGGCAGGTCCAAGGGCAGAGAATCATCGACCATCAAATGCTTGCGGAAAATCTGTACATGACCTGCTATGAAAATGGGCTGGCGGTCATTGTGAACTACAATAAAGACACTGTCGAATATCGCGGCATAGAGCTCGAGGGCATGAGCTTCAAGCTGATTAGGGAGGGTGACCTGCAGTGAAGCGTTTCCGGTTGACATTAAGGCAGAGGGACAATCTTTACGGCTATATTTTCATCCTGCCGTTTGTGATTGGGTTTATTCTGTTTGTCCTGGCCCCGGTGATTCAGTCGATTATCCTCAGCGTCACGGAAGTGACAGTCACATCAACGGGGTTTACCACGACATACATCGGCTTTGAAAACTACTACTTCGCCCTGAGGGTGCATGCCGACTTCCTGCGTCAATTGGTGGAAGTGATGGGGATAATGCTGCTGAATGTATTCTGGATTATTGTGTTCAGTTTCTTCGCGGCACTGCTCTTGAATCAGAAATTCCCCGGCCGCTTGGTTTTCCGGATTATCTTTTTCCTGCCGGTGGTCATGGCTTCCGGAGTGATCTTGCAGCTCGAGATCCAGGATTACATGATGGCCATCATTGGTGAGCAGGTCGTGGAAAACTATGCCGTTATCGACCCTCAGGTAATGGCAGCGTTCCTCATGCGGCTGCAGGTACCCGAGAAGTTCATGGAATACATCGCCATGGCGGTTGATGGGATTGCCAGTATTGTCAATTCGTCAGGGATTCAGATCTTGATCTTCCTGGCAGGGCTGCAGTCAATTTCGCCGTCCCTTTACGAAGCGTCTCAGGTCGAAGGCGCGACAGGATGGGAGAACTTCTGGCTGATCACACTGCCGATGGTTAGCCCCTTGATTCTGACGAACATCATCTACACAATTATTGATTTCTTCATCTCCACATCCAACTCTTTGATTCAGCTGATCCGCGACACCACGACACAGGGCGCCGGGTTTGGAGTGAGCGCGGCGATGTCTTGGATTTATTTCGCCGCCATCTGTGTCGTACTGGGGATTGTCTATCTGATCTTTAACAGACTGGTATTCTACCACGACTAATTGCCGGGAGGTTTGACAATGGCTAAAGCAACCGCTTATATCAGCTACGGAAGACTGATCGTCAATGGTAAAAGCGTGCTCAATTTTCGCAAGATAGGATCCTTTGTTGGTATGGTGCTGCGGTATCTAATCCTGATCGGGATTTCCTATGTGATTCTTTATCCGCTGATTGTGAAGTTCAGTTCTTCGATCATGACCAGAACCGATATCTGGGATCCATCAGTATTGATTATTCCGAAATACCCCAGCTGGAACAACTACAAACTGGCGCTGAGGTTCATGGAGTACCCGATTGCCTTTTGGAATTCGTTCAAGCTTGCGTTCAGCGTGAGTTTGCTGCAGCTGATTTCCTGCACGTTGGTCGGGTATGGGTTTGCCCGGTACCGGTTTTTCGGCAACGGTTTCTGGTTCGCGTTAGTGATCTTTTCCCTTGTAATTCCACCGGAACTGATTTTGATCCCACTGTACCTGAATTTCCGTTTCTTTGACCTTTATGGGTTGATGCCGCTCCTGGCCAAGATCAGTATCTTCAGCAAGCTCCCTGCTGAGGGATTCAACCTGCTCGGCAGCGCTTGGCCGTTTATACTCCCGGCAATCTTCGCCTCTGGATTCAGGAACGGCTTGTACATCTATATCATGCGCCAGATATTCAAAGGCGCTCCCAGGGAACTGGAAGAAGCAGCGTACGTGGACGGCGCCGGGCCCTTCCGCACCTTTTTCCGTGTTGTGCTGCCCGGATCCGTCTACGGCTTGGTAGTAGTGTTCCTGTTCTCCTTTGTATGGATGTGGAATGATTTCAACCTGACCAGCTTCTACTGGCCGAAGGGGAAACTGCTGCCTATCATGTTGAACGATTTGTCCCGCAATGTTCTGGGCGACCAATACCTGCATGCGCCGGTAGAGGCTTCACTGGTGAACAATGCCGGCAGCTTCCTGCTGATCCTGCCGCTGCTGCTGATATATGCGTTCTTGCAGCGGTACTTCGTGGAGAGTATTGAACGCACAGGCCTTGTAGGATAGGGATGAGGAAGCGGCTTGCCGGTCATCGGAGGGGGTGATAGGTAGAGGCTCTAATCCGTTACCCGCAGTAATCATATCGTGTCATACTTAAAAACAACAGAGGAGGAATATCATGAAAAGGCTGAGAGTGATGCTGGTTGCGGTGGCCTTGGTGTTGATCATGGCGGCGGCGGCCTACGCTGACGATTATGAGGTGCCGCCAGGAGTCAAGTCACCGGATGAAGTCGATTTTGGCGGAAAAACAGTGACAATCATCCGCGGTGCGCTGCCTGCTGATGACGAGCGTGTGGAACTCGCCAAGCAACTGTTCAACGTCGAACTGGAAACACTGCGGTTGGAAAGCGCCGATCAGATCATGGCCAGGATCATGGCTGGGGACTCCAAGTATGACATTCTCCGGACCCCCCATCGCGAAGGGTATTTCGCTTTGGTTTCCGCAGGGATGCTCCTGCCGGTCGACGATCTCCTGCCTGATGAATTCTTTGAATGGCTGCCCAATGTAGATCGGTATACCATCGAGAAGCTGAAGTATCAAGGCAATCGTTATGGCATTGGTATTCATGATGATGTGTTCAACGACTCGATGATGATTACAGGCTACAACAGGGATCTGCTCGAGCAGTACGGCTTACCCGATCCGTGGGAGCTGTACCTGGCTGGTGAGTGGACCTATGATATGCTTGAGGAACTGGCGACTGTCATTTCGCAGGACACCGACGGCGACGGCATCATCGATCAAAGAGGCATGACCGACATCTCCAGATGGGAGGATGTCATTCGTTTCGCCCACTCCAACGGTGTGGAAACAGCCGCCCAAATCGACGGCAAATGGGTCTTCACCTACAATACTGAAGCGGCCATCGAAGCCATCAACACTGTCATTCGCTGGAGAGAGAAAGGCATAATGGGCTCGGGAGACTTCAACGCCGGCAAAGTGGGCTTCATCGTTCACACCCATCTGGCTGGCATCCGCCATGCCAAAGCCGCAGGGATCAACTACGGCCTGGTGCCCATGCCCAGAGGCCCGCATGCTGATCGCCATTACTATCCGACATTCTCTTTCTGGATGATGACACTGCCTGTCAACGCGGAAGATCCAGAGGGGCTGATCGCCCTGGCCAACTTCTTGTATCGTCCGGGTCTCAGGGAGGCTACCTTGGATCAGTTTATCAATGACTACATGAACGACGAGCAGCACTTCAGGATGTACATGGAGGCTGTGGAGAACTGGCGCGGCGAAGGTGACCCGTTCCAGTACACCGCGATTTGGGATAACATCAGCTCACCGCTGTCCCAAGTGATCAGCGGCCAGAAAGGCGCGGCTGCGGCCATGGATGAGATAGCCACCGTAATCCAGGCCCAGCTGGATGACCTGTTCAAGCAATAAGCGCCTGATTATGGTTCTGGAGAAAGCCAGTTCTGTAATAGGACTGGCTTTCTCAGTATAAATCCACAGGGAGAGATTGACCGTGAATCTAAAGCGTTTGTTTTTGTTGACGTTGGCTGTATCTTTGTTGTTCGTTCAAACCGCCCTTGCCCAGGATTACACTCCCCGCCCTGGGGTGCTCAGCCCGGAACAGGTGGATTTTGGGGGCAAGACAGTCACGATTTTGGTTGGCGACTTGGGATATACCGGGCCTAACGGCGGGTTTCCCAGCGAGGACCGCATAGCTGAGGCAGAGGCACTGTTCAATGTCAAAATTGCCACGCAAAGCCTGGGCACATCCGGTGTCGCTGATACCATAACCGCAAGAATTCTGGCGGGGGATTCGACGCTGGATATCATCCGCATGCCGCACCGTTATGGCTATTATTCATTGGTTTCAGCGAACATGCTGCTGCCGATCAGCGACATCCTGCCGGCAGAGTATTATGAAACATTGCCCAACGCTGATCGGTTCTGCATCGAGAAGCTGCAGTATCAGAACAAGTTTTACGGCTTCGGCATTGTCTACGGACTGTTCAACTCCACCATGATGTTCACTTTCTATAATCGGGACATCATTGAGCGGGAAGGCCTGCCGGATCCATATGATCTGTACCTGGCCGGAGAATGGAGCCTTGATGCCATGACCGAGCTGGCCATGGCGGCCACCAGGGATCTTACGGGGGACGGGGTGCCAGATCAGTTCGGGATTGAAGAGGGAAGCATCAGCCACAGCAACCGCGTTTTCCGGATCGCAGGCGCCAACGGGGCCGAACTGGCCAAACCGGACAGTGACGGAAAATGGGTCTTTGCTTATGATCAGCCGGAAGCGTTGGAGATCCTGTCTATAATCGCCAAGTGGCGTTATGACCTCAAGGTGGCAGGGGGCAGTCTCAACGGCGGCACAGCTTTGTTCAATACCCACAATCATTTGGCCGGTGCCCGCAACTATACAATCAACTGGGGCATGGTGCCGATTCCTAGTTCGGTTCCAGGAGTATACCGTTATCCCGTCTTTGACTTCGCCATGAACATGCTGCCTGTGAACAGCGCGTATCCGGAAGGATTGATTGCTCTGACCGAGTTCCTGTTCAGGGAAGAAGACGGTTACGATTATCTGGAGTATTACATCAACGCTTATATGAAGGATGAAAAGCACTTCCGTGTCTATGAAGCGGGTATTGAAAACTGGCAGGGCGAAGGCGACCCATTCCAGGATATGTTCTGGTCACAAGCTCAGGCAGCGATTCACTCGGTGATTCAGGGAACCAAAGGTGCCGCTCAAGCGATGGATGAAATAGCGCCGGCGATTCAAGCCTTGTTGGACGACTTGTTCAAGCAGTGAAGCGCTAATTGTGTGCCGCCAGAAGGAAATGTGCGTAAAACCGCAAATAATATGTATCATGTGAGAATAGAGAATTATGTTTATTAATAAATCTCAAAAGGGGGAGGTGGATCAGCCAACCATTTTCCGTTGTTGTAGTTAAACAAAACAAGGAGGAGAGTACATGAACAGAAAACTGAAGGCAATTGTGTTGTTTTCGGTGATAGCAAGCCTGTTCGCTGTTCTCGGCAGCAGCGGTTTGGCGTACACTCCCCGCCCAGGCGTGCTCAGCCCGGATCAGGTTGATTTCGGCGGCAAGACCGTCAACATCCTCGTTGGGGATCTCAACTGGGTAGTGTACAACGGCGGCAAACCGCTGGAAGAAAGAATCGCTGAAGCAGAGGCGCTCTTCAACTGCAAAATCGAGGTAGGTGCCACTGGCGGCGCCAACGCTATGATCGCCAGGATTCTGGCGGGCGACTCAACATATGATATCCTCCGCTTCGAGCACCGCGGCGGGTACTTCCCACTGGTGACCCAGGGTATGCTGTATCCCGTCAGCGACATTCTGCCGCCGGAGTACTTCGAGTCTCTGCCGACAGCCGACCGTTATTCCATTGAAAAGCTGCAATTCCGCGGCAAGCTGTACGGTTTTGGTGTGACTTATGACACCTTCAATGGTTCCATGATGATCACCATGTACAACAAAGACCTGATTGAAGCAGCAGGCCTGGAAGATCCGTATGTCCTTTGGCAAGAAGGGCGCTGGACTTACGACGCTCTCGAGGAATATGGAATCGCTTTGACCCAGGATACTGACGGTGACGGTGTAATCGATCAATGGGGCATCGGCGATTTGCCCAACCCGGCGGCAGTTTACCGCTTCCTGCCGTCCAACGGGGCCGAACTTGCCAAGCAGAATGAGGAAGGCAAGTGGATCTACACACTCAATGACGCCAACGCAGTCTATGCTCTCAACATGGTCAACCGCTGGCGCAATGAGCTGAAGATCATGGGCAACGGCGATTTCTTGACCGGCAAAGTGGCCATCGTGCCGCACACTCACTTGGCCGGTGCGCGCCATGCGATCAACGCTGGTGTGAACGTTGGCTATGTGCCGCAGGCCAAGGGGCCGCACGTTGAAACCAATCAGCAGCCCACATTCGACTTTGCAGCCAACTTCCTGCCGGTGAACGCAGCCGAGCCTGAGAAGCTGATCGCTTTGGCCGATTTCCTGTTCAGAGAGGGCGATGGCGATGCATACCTCGACTTCTATATCAACAGTTACATGAGAAGCAGAGAGCATATGGAAGTCTACATCGCCTGCGCCGAGAACTGGAGAGGCGAGGGAGACATCTTCCAATGGTCCGGATTGTGGGATATCACTGATGAAGCAGTCAACCAGATCATCAACAACGAAAAGGGTGCCGCCCAGGCAACCGACGAGATTGCCCAGCAGGCGCAGGCATTCTTGGATGATCTTTTCGCCCAATAAAAAAGAGCGTTGAAGATAAGCCCTGTCGCGAGGCAGGGCTTTTCTTATGACAAGGAATTTTGCATCTTTACACGAAGTATACCAGTGAACAATCATAAGAGGTGGTATTTAAATGTGGCAGGCATTTATGGAACTGATCACGGTTTCGCCTGATCTGCTGAGCAGGTTCGTAATCGGTGTGCTGCTGTCGATCATGCTTGGCTTGGGCATTGCTTTTGTGTACAAGTACACGCATCGCGGGCTGAGCTATGAAGCGGCTTTTGTCTCCACCTTGGTGGCAATCGCGCCGGTAGTCGCCTGCGTGATGTTTTTCATTCAAGGCAATCTGGTGCTGTCGCTGGGGCTGGTGGGGTCCCTTTCCATCATTCGGTTCCGCACCCCCATCAAGGATTCCCGGGACATGGTGTTTTTGTTTTGGTCGATTACAGCAGGCCTGGGGGCAGGCACCAACAATCTTGGGATCGTGATCATTGCCAGTGTGATGATCGCCGTGATGTTTGTTATCATGCATCTGGCCAATTACGGCATCCCCAAGAAGGCGGAATATGTCCTGATTGTCAAAGGCAGCGGCCCTTATCCTGCTGCCGAAATGGATCAGTTGATCGCTGGGTTTGGAATCGAGGCCTACCTGCGATCCCATGAAGTGAAGGGAGAAGAGTGGGAACGCATCATCGAGTTGAAATTGGCCAAAGCCAGCCCGGAAGTGATCGACCGCCTGGCAAGCGCTGCCGGCGAGCTTGATCAGTTGACCTCCGTGTCGATTCTGGCGCCTCAGCTGGTACTGCCGCTTTAGCAATACATACCAAAGGATGAGGGTTCGTGCGTATAACGCAAAGGTATGAACACAAATACAGGCTGGAGACACCGCAGGTGTATCAAGTGCGAAGCCAGATTCTGGCCAGCGGCCTCGACCGGGACTATTACTCCAAAGAACAGCCTTATTTTGTCCGCAGCCTGTACTTTGACACGGACGATTACCATAGTTTCTATGAAAACCGAGACGGGTTCCTCAACCGCGTCAAACTGCGGATCCGGTCGTACAGCCCGATTCCCGCCGATCCCCTTTCGGTGGAGCTTAAGACTAAGTCCGGCGACTTGTCGGTAAAGTACAGTGCCTTTATCTCCTATGACTGGTACTGCACGTTTATGGAAACCAGGCATTTCCCTGCCAACGACAGCCCGGTTTTGATCGAGTTTGAGCGTCTGCTGCACCTGCTTGCCCTCAAACCGAAAGTGATTATCGAGTATGAGCGGGAAGGGCTGCGGTCAAGCCATGCGGCCAATCTGCGGATTACGATTGACCGGGAGATCCGCAGCGCCGCAGCTGCCGAACTGTTCCCCAGAGCACCGTCTTTTAGAGTCCACTACGGCAAGGGAGCGCTGTTGGAGATCAAGTGCAGCGGTAAACAACCGCGCTGGCTCAGCCAATGTGTCAGGGAGCATGGGCTTAAATGGGTGGCGAACAGCAAGTACGTGCAGAGCATAGCCTTAAGCAGGCCTGACGTGGCGGCAGGCTGTGCTGGATTGCTGCGCATGCCTGTTGGTGCGCTTGCTGGCGGGAAGATTGGCTTGGATAAGTTAGGATCAGCACCAATGCATAGAGTCTGACGAGGAGGAGTCACTGTGAAGAAAACAGCAGTCATGATCATTGCTTTGTTGTTAGCCGCAGCTTGCTTTTGCGGTGTGTGCCTGGCATTTGCCGATCCCGTGCTGGAGATGGCGGTAAAGTTGGAACTGGCCAGAATCCGGGCGGGCGAGGATCTTTCCAGGATTACCAGTTTGGATTTGAGCTATCTTGGCGTTACATCATTGTCCGGCCTTGAGCAGCTGACAAATCTAGAGTCTCTTGACTTAAGAGGCAATCCTGTTAGGGACTTGACACCGCTTGAGGGCTTGACCAAGCTTCAGAGCCTGAACTTAAGGGAAACAGCGGTGGCCGATTTGAACCCGATTAGGAATCTGACAGGGCTGCGTTACCTAAATCTGCATTCGACTCCGGTGACAGATATTTCAGTGCTTGCCAATTTCGTCAATCTGGAAACACTGATCATGCGCAATGTGCCGGTTGGGGATCAGATTACCGTACTGCGGGGGTTGACACAGCTGAGGCGGTTGAACATCCGAAACACCGGGGTGACGGATCTGACAGTGCTGGGAGAACTGATGGAACAGGGAGCGCTGCAGGATGTTCCGCAGCTTAGGATCGAAGCAGAAGTGGATATCAGGGACAACCCTCTGTACGCCGATCCGCACCGTGATGACTATGCCGGAGTCAGGCCGTATTGGGACCGGGTGTCAATCAGGGAGCCTTACAACCTTCCCACTGTCCGGGAGCGGCTGGTGTACATCAACGAAGTGATGTCTTCCAATGGGGGAGTGCTTAGGGATCGGCAGGGCGACAGCCCTGATTGGATTGAGATCTACAACCCCCATTCCCACCTGGTGGATCTGTCAGGATATTATTTGAGCGACAATGAATCAGAGCCTATGAAGTGGCAGTTCCCTCAAGGGACAGTGATCGAGGCCAAAGGTTACTTTCTTGTCTTCGCTTCGGGCAAAGACACATCCACCTTGGACGAACTGCACACCAATTTCAGCATCAATGCAGCCGGGGAGCCGATCATTCTATCTGACCCAAGCGGAGAAATGGTGGATTTTCTGCCTGCTGTGCCTATCGCCCGTGATGTTGCCTACGGCCGCCTGCCTGACGGGAATTGGGAGCTTTGGTATCTGCCGCTTCCGACACCCGGCAGCCGCAACAACTCCTTTGGCTCATACCGATAAAACAAGTCCCTGAGCTCGGCTCAGGGACTTTTCATGTTCAATGGACCATGCTTTTGTTAAGGCCGATGATCTGATTGACAGCCGCGACCAAGCGGTGGAACCTCTCGGGTTTGAGTGATTGGCTGCCGTCGGACAGAGCGATTTCCGGTCGATGGTGGACTTCGACCATCAGACCGTCGGCGCCGGCGGCAATCGCCGCTTTGGCAAGGGGAGTGACCATTTCCCATTTTCCTGCCGCGTGGCTGGGATCACAAATGATAGGCAGGTGGGAAAGTTCTTTGATGGCGACAATGGCACTGATATCCAACGTGTTGCGTGTATAAGTCTCGTAGGTGCGGATCCCTCGCTCGCACAAAATGACCCGCTCGTTCCCTTCAGCCAGGATGTATTCAGCCGCCATGAGGAATTCCTCGATAGTGGCCGACATCCCTCGTTTGAGCAGTACCGCGCGATCGATCTGGCCCACCTTTTTCAGCAAGGCGAAGTTCTGCATGTTGCGGGCGCCGATCTGAACCACGTCGGCATACTCGGCGACAAGATCAACTGTGTCCACGGAAATGCACTCGGTGACAATCGGCATGCCCGTGAGTTCTTTCGCCCGGCGCAGGAGTTCCAGGCCCTCCAGGCCTAGGCCTTGGAAACTGTAGGGGGAAGTTCTTGGCTTAAAGGCACCACCCCGGAGCAGGTGGGCGCCTGCAGCCTTAACCTGCTGAGCGATGGTCATCAGCTGCTCTTCGCTTTCAACCGAACACGGCCCGGCGATGATCAAAGTATTGCCTCCACCCAGTTTTAGCCCGTCAAGATCGATAACAGTGTCCTCAGGATGAAACATGCGGCTGGCCCGCTTGAATGGGTGCTGGACGCGGAGAATGCGGTCCACGAAAGGATTGGCTTGAAGCTGGCTTTCATCGATCCTGGTTGAATCGCCGATAAGGCCTATAACAGTGTGGTTCTCACCCTGAGACAAGTGGATGTCGAAACCCATCTGCCTTAAGCGGGCTTTGAGCTGCTCCAGTTCGTCAACAGGTGTGTTTTGTTTCATCACGATAACCATGGCACTGCCCCCTTGGTATTTAGGCAAAATTATACAAATGATGGTTTCACTTGTCAAGCATAAAGAACTTGGTTGCTTAGGATTCCGGCAGGATTTTGATTTTTATCCTAGAACTGTAAATATGCCCCGATAAAGTGTATAATAGACACAGGACGATATAGCAAGGAAGGTGATACTGTGGGAGTAGTGTCGGAACTAGTGAAAGGCATACCCATTCCAAGAATGGTGAAAGTAAGCCAGAAGTTTGACGCTCCCCGGCTGGCCGACGTGGAAGGCGAACTAAGGGCTCAACTGCGTCAAGAACACATCCAAGCGATGATCAAGCCGGGAATGACGATAGCTGTCGCGGTAGGCAGCCGCGGTGTGAATCGGATCGCTGATATAGTAAGGGTAGTGGTGGAAGAGCTGAAGGCACTGCAGGCCGAGCCGTTCATCGTCCCCAGCATGGGCAGCCACGGCGGTGCTTCGGCTGAAGGCCAAAAAGAAGTGCTGCGGCATCTGGGGATTACGGAAGACTCGGTGGGGGCGCCGATCCGTTCATCCATGGAGGTCAATCAGATCGCTTCTCTCGAAAATGGGCTGCCTGTATACGTGGATCGTTTCGCATGCCAGGCTGACGGTATCGTTGTCATCAACCGGGTCAAACCCCATACGGCGTTCCGCGGCCCGATTGAAAGCGGTCTGATGAAGATGCTGGCCATCGGCCTCGGCAAGCAAAAGGGCGCCGAAGCCTGCCACCAACTGGGGTTTAAACATATGGCCGAATTCGTCCCAACCATGGCCAAGGTGATTATGGACAAGCTGCCGGTGCTGTTCGGTGTGGCCACAGTGGAGAATGCCTTTGATCAGGTGATGAAGCTTAAGGTGATTCCAGCCAGCGAGATCGAAGGCGAAGAGAAAGAACTGCTCAAGATTGCCAAAGCCAATATGCCCAAACTGTGGTTCGACCAGATCGATGTCCTGGTGATCGATGAAATCGGCAAAAACATCAGCGGAGACGGGTTTGATCCCAATGTGGTGGGGCGCTATCCCACACCTTACGCTTACGGAGGCCCAGATGTGACCAAGATCGTGGTCCTCGATTTGACGGACGAGACTGAAGGCAACGCCAACGGCATCGGAACCGCGGACTTCACCACAAGGTACTGCGTGGATAAAATCGACTACGAGAAAATCTATGCCAACGGCCTCACATCCACAGTGGTAGCGCCGACAAAGATACCCACCACTTTGGAGAATGACCGGGAGGCTATTCAGGCAGCGATCAAAACCTGCAACATCCTCGATTTCACCAAGGTCCGCCTTGTCAGGATCAAAAACACGCTGCAGCTGGCGGAGATCGAGGTGTCGGAGCCGATGATTCCAGAAGTGGAAAGCAATCCGAACCTGAACATTCTCTCAGCTCCGTATGACTGGGAGTTTGACGCTAACGGCAATTTGACGCGCTGATCCAACACAGCCGAAAAATGTAAATCTATTATTGGAAAGGAGCCATAGTATGTCAGATTTGTTCAGCTTAGAAGGGAAAACAGCGGTAATCATGGGCGGCAACAGCACCCTTGCCCGGGCGATTATTGAAGGCTTTGTACTCCACGGCGCAAAGATCGCTTCGGTAGTGATGAAACCGGAATATGCGCCGGAAGTGGAGGAGCAAGTGCGGGCTTTGGGCGGCGAGATCAAATCGTTTGTCGCCGATGTGACCGACTTGGAATCAGTGCAGAGAGCGGCTGACGAAATCGAAGCGTGGGCCGGTTCCGTTGATATCCTCCTCTACGCGCCGGGGGTGAATTCCAGCACGCCATTCTTGGAGCTGCAGCCGTCAGAATGGGACAATATCATGGCCGTCAACTTGAAAGGCTGTGTGTTCACAATCCAGATTTTCGCCAAGAAGATGATCAAACAAGGCACCGGCGGCAGCATCATCAATATTTCGTCAGTGTCATCGGGGCCGCCGCTGTCGAGAGTGTTCACCTATTCAGCATCAAAGGCGGGGATCAACAGTATTACCCAGTACCTGGCCAGGGAACTGGCACCCTACAACATCCGGGTGAATGCCATCATACCTGGCTTCTTCCCAGCTGAGCAAAACCGCAGGATTCTAGACGAGCAGCGGGTCGCGGATATCATGCGCCATACCCCGGTGAAGCGCTTTGGCGAACCAAAGGAGCTGCAGGGTGTCTGCCTCTGGCTGGCGTCGGAGAAAGCGTCCAGCTATGTGACTGGCGCTTTGGTCAGGGTTGACGGCGGGTTCGGCGCCATGACCATCTAAGTATTCTGGTTGGGAGTGGGTCAGGATGAAGAAGCAGACATATATAGTTGTGGCGGCGTTGGTTGTGGTGGCTGCTTTCTTGGGCGCTGCCGCCGGCTATTGGCTGGCGCAGCCTGAACCGGCAGGCATTCCTGGCTGGGCTGACGACAATGACACAATCGATGTCAAAGTGATTTTGAGCGAAAACAACGGCCAGAATCCTATCACTTATTATTTCAAGATACCCAAAGACAAGAATTACACGCTGCTGGAACTGATGGAGCGCAAGTTCATGATCGAGCACACGGGCGGCTTCATCACCTCAATCCAGGGTAGACAGGCATCCAACGCAGACCAGACGGCGTGGATGTACGATATCAACGGGGAGATGGCCTTGGTTGGAGCTTCCCAGTACCAGATCAAAGACGGGGATGTCTATCACTGGGATCTACGTCCATGGCAGTAAGGCGTCACATTAGGGAACAGGCGGTGGTTGCGCTGCTTGCGGCAGCCAGCATCGCCGGCAGGATCGTCATGGAACCAGTACCGGGGATGCAGCCGACAACTGTGATCATCATGGTGACAGCGATGTCCATGGGACTGCGCCCGGCAGTCATGGTTGCTGTCATAAGTACCTGGATCTCCAATCTCCAGCTCGGCCATGGAATCTGGACCATTTTTCAGATGTTGAGCTGGACGGCGGTGGCAGTGGCGAGTTACTTGTACGGCAAAACCAAATGGAGGCGGAGCCTGCTTGTGTCCACAGCGGCTGCCGGGTTGTTGGGAATAATGTACGGCATGATTGTTTCTCTAAACGGGCTGCTGTTCACCAGAAGGATTATTGCCTACTATCTGGCAGGACTGCCGCATGATCTGACACATGCTGTCGGCAATGCCGCCATGTATTTTGCTTTTGGCGACAGGCTGATGAAACTTTTGCGCAAATATGGCGAGGCTTATTCCGGCAAGAAATAAGCCCCGCTTTTTCATGAATCAATAAACGGGAGGTGGCCGTCATCAGTGCTCTAGAAATCAGCATCTTGGGGGCAATCGTCGTGTTTTTGACGCTGATGGCCCTGGCTGTCCTGGTTTGGTTAATCAGTAAGCTGATCACTGTATTCACAGCTTCCACAGCAAAACCCAAGGCAAAGCCCGGCACTGCTCCAGCCGCTGTCGACGGTGGTTTCGACGGACAAGCGCGGGATTTGGCGGTTATTGCCGCAGTGATGAAAGAATTGGGTGTGGAAGGAGAACTGAGAATCACACGAGTTGGGTAACTCGAGCTAAGTAAATGGAGGGCAGGATATGACCAAATACCGTGTCAAGATCGATGGTAGAGTCTACGAAGTGGAAGTCGAGCTTTTAACACCGTCGGAACAGCAAGCGAAACCGCAGGCACATTCTTCTTCGGAACAGAAGCCGAGCGGCACAGAGGTGAAGGCGCCTCTGGCAGGGACAATTCTTTCGGTTAAGGCCAAGGTCGGCGACAAAGTACAGGCAGGGGATGTGCTGCTCACTTTGGAAGCACTGAAGCTGGAGAATGAAATCACGGCGCCGGTTGCCGGCACTGTCGTTCAGATTGTGCAGACTGGTGTATCCGTGGAAGCTGAACATGTACTGGCTATTATCCAATAGAGAGGGACATCTGGAATGTTGGGAACTTTGTGGGAAAGCACTGGTCTATATGCGGTCACCTGGCAGGAAGCGGTAATGCTGGTCATTGCCCTTGTCCTGATGTACTTGGGGATTCGCAAGAAATACGAGCCGCTGCTCTTGGTGCCGATCGCCTTTGGTGTTTTTCTGGCCAATTTCCCCAAGACAGGCATCATGGAGCCCGGCGGTCTGCTTCACGTTCTATACAAAGGCATTGAACTGGGGATCTACCCACCCTTGATTTTTTTGGGGGTGGGCGCTATGACCGATTTTGGGCCTCTGCTCGCCAATCCGCGGAGCCTGCTCTTGGGTGCCGCCGCCCAGTTGGGCATTTTTGTCACGTTCATGATCGCATCCACGGTTAGCTTACCCGGCTTGAGCTTCACTATGCAGGAGGCAGCGGCAATCGCCATTATAGCCGGCGCTGACGGCCCGACGGCTATCTTTCTTACGGCCATGCTGGCGCCGCACCTTCTAGCGCCCATCGCGATAGCGGCCTACTCGTACATGGCCCTGGTGCCGATCATCCAGCCGCCGATTATGAAGCTTCTGACAACCAAGGCCGAGCAGAGGATTAAGATGACACAGCTGCGCAAAGTCAGCCGTGTCGAAAAAATCCTGTTTCCAATCATTGTCACACTCTTTTCCGGTTTGCTGGTCCCGAATTCGCTGCCTTTGATCGGCACATTGATGCTCGGAAACCTCTTAAGGGAGTGCGGCGTGACGCAGAGGCTGTCTTATACAGCCCAGAATGAACTGATGAATATCGTCACCATTTTTGTCGGGCTCACAGTGGGAGCCACTGCCAACGGTGCTGCGTTCATCAGCTTGTCGACCATCTCTATTCTGCTTTTGGGAGCAGCTTCGTTCGCGTTGGCCACTGCGGGGGGAGTGCTGTTTGGCAAGATTTTGTCGGTGATATCCAAAGGCAAGATCAATCCTCTCATTGGAGCGGCCGGTGTTTCAGCAGTCCCCATGAGCGCCCGGGTGGTACAGTTGGTGGGGCAGGAAGAAGACCGCACCAATTTTCTGCTGATGCACGCCATGGGGCCCAATGTCGCGGGAGTGATCGGCTCGGCAATCGCGGCGGGAGTGCTGCTGTCGGTGCTTGGATAGGAGGGGGAGATAATGCAGCGCAAAATCGGAATTACAGAAACCTTGTTTCGCGACGCCCATCAGTCGCTTCTGGCCACGCGGTTGAAGATTGAGCACATGCTCGCGGTGGCCGAGATGATTGATGAGGTGGGTTATCATTCGGTGGAAGTGTGGGGCGGGGCTACCTTCGACACCTGCCTGCGCTATTTGAACGAGGATCCGTGGGAAAGACTTAGGACACTGCGGAAAAGAATGCCCAGGACAAAGCTGCAGATGCTGCTCAGAGGGCAAAATCTCGTGGCCTACCGTCAGTATCCGGATGATGTGGTGGACACTTTTGTGGCCAAGGCGGTGGAGAACGGAATTGATATTATCCGGATCTTTGACGCTCTGAACGATACCCGGAATATCGAAAGAGCCCTGCGGGCGGTTAAAAAAACAGGTGCCCACGCTCAGGCGTCTGTCGTCTATACTGTCAGCCCTGCTCATGACATTCCAGGTTATGTGAAGATTGCCAAAGAACTGGTGGAAATGGGTGCCGATTCCATCTGCATCAAGGATATGGCTGGGTTGTTGACGCCTGCCAGGGCCAGCGAACTGGTCAGGCAGTTGAAACAAGCCGTCAATGTGCCAATTCAGCTCCATTCCCATTACACCTGTGGTTTTGCGTCCATGGCCTATTGGGAAGGGATTCAAGCCGGCGTGGCTGTGGTGGACACAGCGATATCCGCGTTGGCTTTGGGAACGTCCCAACCTCCAACGGAGACGATGGTGAAGGTGCTCCAGGAAACAGATTACGACACCGGCCTGGATTTGAGCCTTTTGGCCAGGATCAATCAGGAAATCAAGAAAGCCCTTGCCGATTACAAGAAGCCGCAAGCAGCGGTGAACACCGAAGTGATGGTCAGCCAGATCCCAGGAGGGATGCTGTCCAATCTCCGGGCCCAGCTGGAACAGCAGAAGCTCAGCCACAAATACGACGAGATTCTGGAGGAAGTTCCCCGGGTCCGCAAGGAACTGGGTTATCCGCCTCTGGTGACGCCCATGAGCCAGATCATAGGCACCCAGGCGGTGTTGAACGTGATTACCGGTGAAAGGTACAAGATCAAGACCAAGGAGATAAAGGATTATGTGAAAGGACTGTACGGCCGTCCGCCGGTTCCCATCGAACCGGAAGTCCAGAAGATGATCATCGGTGACGAGAAGCCGATCACAGTCCGCCCGGCGGATCTCTTGGCACCGGGAATGGAGGAGGCCAGGAAAGAGATCAAGGGACTGGCTGCCAGCGATGAGGATGTCTTAAGTTACATATTGTTTCCCGAGTATGCCCGCCAGTTCTTTTTGAGCCGGAAACAGGCATAGCCTTGCAAGCGCATAAAAGCAAAACAGGGCTTTGAACAAGCCCTGTTTCTTTTTTCTTGGCGGACTAGAATTCATCGAGGGAATCGCGGCAGATGGCCAGAATCAACTTCACACAGTTTTCCACATCGTCCAGGTCCACCATTTCCGACGGGCTGTGCACATAGCGGCAGGGGATTGAGATGGTGCCGGACGGGACACCTGATTTTGTGAGGTGGATGGCGCCGGCGTCGGTTCCCCCAGCTTCCAAGACCTCAAGTTGGTACTTGATTTGATCGGCCTCGGCCAGCCGGACCATGAGGTTCTTCACTTTGGGATGGGCGATCACCGAGGAATCCTTCACTTTGATGGCGGCACCCTTGCCCAGGCTTACATCCATGCGGGGAGCTTCCGGGGTGTCGCCAGTCCTAGTCACATCGATTGCGATCCCCAGATCCGGGTCGATGCTGTAGGCCGCGGTGCGGGCGCCCCGAAGCCCGACCTCCTCCTGCGCGCTGAAAACAAAGTAGAGGTCGTGATCAGAATGATCCAGCCTGCGGATGGCCTCGACCAAGACTGCGCAGCCGATGCGGTCATCCATGCTTTTGGCCACCAGGCGCTGCCCCAAATCGGCGAATTCCCGGTGGAAAACTGCGAAATCACCGATGGAGACCTTTTTCTGGGCTTCGTCTTTGGTAGCGGCGCCGATGTCGATAAAAAGCTTGTCAAGGGTGAGATCCTTCAGCTCGCCTTTTTCCTTGCCGATGACACCAATCACACCGTTGGCGAAACGGACTCGGCCGCCGAGGAGAGTGAGGAGGTTCAGCCCGCCAACATTGCTGAACCGCAAGAATCCATCGTCGTCTATATAGGTGACAATGACTCCGATTTCATCGGCATGGGCAGAAAACATCACTTTCTTGCCGCTGCCCTTTTTGCGGGCAATAAGATTGCCGAGGGCGTCCACATAACATTCGTCGACTTTGTCAGCAATATATGTGCGGATCTTGTTGGTTACTTCAGTCTCAAAACCGGTTGGGCCGTAGCTTTCCACGAGGTCCTTAATCAGGTTTTTCATAGTTAGAATCCTCCTTCTTCTTCCAGACTGCGCAGGAACACCTTCACAAGTTTAACAGCATGATCATAGTCGGTTTGGCTGGCGATTGCCGCAGGCGAGTGAATGTAGCGGCACGGCAGGGCGATGACTGCGACAGGCACTCCGGCACGGCTTTGCTGGATTTTGCCGGCATCGGTGCCGCCGCTTGTGCTGCGCCTGTATTGAACCGGGATGTTGTGCTGCTGTGCCAGCTGCATCAGCTTTGCCACCAACCGGGGATCAGGTATCACGGAACTGTCCATGACTGTCAGGCAAGGGCCTTTGCCAACACTAGTGGCATGCTGGTGTTTGGGAGTTTCGGGTACATCTGATGCGGTGGTTCCTTCCAGCACCAAGGCGAGATCAGGCTGGACCTGGTATGCGGCAGTGCCGGCACCGCGCAGGCCCACTTCCTCCTGCACTGTAAAGGCTCCATACAGCGGGAATTGATATGTGTCTTTGAGTATGTCGATCAGCATGGCGCAGCCCACCCGGTCATCCAAGGCTTTGCCTTTGAACTTGTCAGGGCCGATCGCGGCAAACTCGGTTGTGAAATAGGCCAGATCACCGATGTTGACCATCCGTTCCGCTTCATCTTTTTTGGAAGCGCCGATATCGATATACAGCTCTTCTATGGCGAGAGGTTTCTTCCGTTCTTCTGGCCTTTGCAGATGAATCGGTTTGGAGCCGATTACACCAGGGACACGGTTTTTGCCGACCACTACTGTCTTGGCCACCAGTACCCTGGGATCAATCCCTCCAATAGGATTGAACTTGAGCAGGCCAGACTTTTCAATACTCATGATCATCAAGGCCACTTCATCCATGTGAGCGGCGATCATCACCTTTGGGCCGGCCTTGGTGCCGTTCTTGACGGTGATTAGGTTGCCCAAGGCATCGGTGGTGACTTGATCAACCAGATCTTTCACTTCGCCCCGGATCAGATTCCGGACCTCATCTTCCTGGCCCGGCCCGCCGCAGGCCTCAGTCAGTCGCTTTAAAAGCACTTTAATCCCTCCACGAATTCCTGATCGAGTTCTGAAATGAATTGAGCCAGCAAACGGGCAGTTTTGCGTACATCTTCGTAGTTCAGTGTCTCAACAGGTGTGTGCATGTATCTTAAAGGTATGGACAACAAGGCAGTAGGAATACCCGCTTGAGTGATCTGAATTGCGAAAGCGTCAGTCCCGCCGGGGCGTGTGGCCGGTTCCAGAGTGTAGCTGATGTTCCAATCTTTGGCGATCTGGACCAAACGCTTGTGCAGGTTGGGATGGACATGCGGCCCAAGGGCGATTCCGGGCCCGTTGCCCAGACTGATCGTCAGGTGCTCCGGTACGCTGGGCATGTCGCCGTGGCCAACATCGAGAGCGATGCCGATGTCGGGAACGATGCCGAATGTGCTGGTGGTGGCACCCCTTACGCCTACTTCCTCCTGGACGGTGGCAACAGCGTAGACATCGGCGATATGGTTCATGTTGGCCAGTGCCTTGAGGCATTCCAGCATCACCGCGACGCCGGCGCGGTCATCCATTGCTTTGCCGGCCATGAGCGATCCGGCCAGCCTCACCACTTTGCGGTTGATCGTCGCCAGGTCCCCGACGTTGACCAGATCAGCCAGCTGTTCCTTGGAGTCATATCCGACGTCAATGTACAGATCTTCCATGGGCACAGCCTCGTTTCGTTCCGCAGGAGCCTGTACATGGGGCGGCTTGGCCCCGATCACACCTGGAAGTTCAGCTTTGCCGTGGACTATGACTTCCTGGGCCAGCAGCACCCTCTGGTCGATGCCGCCGACAGCGCTGAAGCGCAGAAAACCTTCATCTTCGATTTTGGTGACAATAAGCCCAATTTCGTCCATATGGGCGGCCAGCATTACCTTAGGCCTGCTGGGCTGCTCCGCGGCAGGCCTGGCCCGCTTCACCATGATCAGATTGCCCAGTTTGTCCCGGCGGATCTCGTCAGCCCACGGGCAGTTTTGCTCCAGATAATCTGCTATGCCGTGTTCGTAGCCGGAAACTCCGGTGCCTTCCGACAGGTTGGCCAGTATTTCTTTGACATCCATTGCGATTCACTCCTTTGCCATCTTCAACTGCGGCAAAATCAGTCTTTGTTTATTATAGCACAATATGCCAATTTGATTGTACTATAATTTCTGATTTGATATACTTAAAGGACGGGAGTCAGGGAGTGAGCATGGTGGAATTGGAATCTTTGATGGCGAAACTAGAACAAATGGAACACCAGCCGCGGATCGGCCTGGCGCTGGCCGGAGGCAGCGCCTATGGGCTGGCGCATATTGGCGTCCTGCGCTTTATTGAGGAAATCGGGATGCCGATTCATCTGGTGGTGGGATCTTCGGCTGGCGCTGCGGTAGGAGCGGTGTGGGCCTGCGGTGTCTCAAGCGATCAGATGCACCAAGCGGCGAAGCAGTCTGACTGGTTGTTCCTCGCCAAGCCTGCCGCGTTCAAGAGCGGGCTGTTGAGCTCGGAAGGAATCGAAAACTGGATCAGCCGCTTTATCGGGCGCCGGAGTTTTGATGAGCTTAAGATACCGTTCGCCGCTACCGCGTGTGATTTCCGTACCGGTGAACTGGTTGTGCTCAATGAAGGCGATGTGGCTCATGCTGTGCGGATAAGCTGCACTCTTCCGGGGATCTATTATCCAGTTGAGTATCAAGGGCGGCTTTTGGTTGACGGTGGGCTGGTGCAGAACCTGCCGGCCGGTGTCTGCCGTTCGCTGGGGGCAGAGTATGTGATCGGTGTAGACCTTCACGCAAACCTTGCGGCTTGGAAGCCGCGGACAGTGGTGCGTTCGGTGATCCATGCCGCCCATATTCTTCAGCGCCAGCATGAGCTGGTGCAGCTCGAGCAAGTGGATGTGGCCGTTCAGCCCAAGCTTGGGATGATGAGCCCGATCAACTTCCGTCCGGTGGACGAGTATGTTGATCTGGGCTACCAGGCAGCCCGGGAAGCAGCCGACGAGCTGAAGAGCATGCTGATGGGCATTGTAAGCGAGTAGAACCAGGCTTTACTGCGGTAAGCTTGGTTTTTTGCTGTCTTGTGTCTAATTGCGCCTTGTTGATGCGGTAAAAAAGTTGTGTCTACGGGAAGGGAAATCGGGATCAATGGTTAATTATATATTGCAGGGATATTAATCGTGATAATGGTACGGAAACGTGGGCAAAGGAGGTTCAATAATCCACGTTCAATCAATCCTTGGGGTTTATCGGGCTTGAATAAGTTTTTCTGGGATGAGAGATGAGAAAGGAGACTATCTCGAAAATGTGGGAAATTGGAAACAGAAAAGCTGCTATTCTTACCACTCTGCTTCTCGCCTTGGCCCTGGCGTTGGCCACGACTCTGCCGCAGCTGGTCGAGGCGCAGGCCGACAATGCTCCACAGGCAGCAGCAGAGGCGTCAGCAGAACCGGAGACACCGGACAGCAACAGCATTACCGGCTCAGCTGTGGAACAGCTCACGGTTTATCGACGCGCCATCACCTATCCCGAATACCTGGCGAAGTATGAGACAATAGTCAGGCCGGAACGGGAAATTGTGATCCCGGCAGTGTCTCTTTCCAATCTGGATGCTGAAATAAAACTGCTCTATGATTACGAAGGGATGCCCGGCATATCGGTCCAGACAGGCGAGCGGGGATTTGTTGAATGGGAAGTGGAGGTTGAACAAGCAGGTTTTTATAATATTGAAGTTACTTATTACCCCGTGACCGGGCGCAGCGCACCGATTCAAAGGGCTCTGGAAATAAACGGCTCCAGGCCTTTCGCCGAAGCAGGATACCTGATCCTCCACCGGACATGGGGCGACGCAGGCCCGATCGAAGTGGACATATATGGGAATCAGCTCAGGCCCCGGCAGGTGGAGAAACCTCGTTGGCGCACAGAGGTTTTAAGCGATCCCTCGGGCTATGAGGTTCTGCCGTTTTTGTTTTATTTCGAAGAAGGAACTAATACCATTAGACTAGAGGCAGTCTCCGAAGCTGTGATCATCAATTCGCTGAGATTGTTCCAGTATGAGGTGCCGCCGCTGTACGCCGAGGTGAGAGCAGCCTACGAGGAGGCCGGGTACAAGCAGGCGTCGGGAGTGTTCGAAAAGATTCAGGGCGAAGCAGCGGCATATCGTTCAAGCCCGACCATCATGCCCGTACACGACCTGGGAGATCCCACCCTTGAACCATACCATCCGGCTCAGATCCGCCTCAACAGTATTGGCGGCACTGGGTGGAAGACTGTAGGGGATTGGGCTTCCTGGGAGTTCGAAGTGCCAGAGAGCGGGCTGTACCAGATAGCCATCAAGGGTAAGCAGGATCAGCGCCGCGGGATTTACACATCGCGCCAGCTGCTGATCGACGGCAAAACACCGTTCAGGGAAGCACAGGCCCTGAGATTCACTTTTGACAACCACTACAACATGGTCTATCCTGTCGACGAGGAGGGCAAGCCTGCCCTGGTCTACCTGGAGGCGGGCAAACATGAGCTCACTCTCAAAGCTGTCTTGGGCGATATGGCTCCGCTGATCCGCAAGATCGAAGACCTGATCTATGACTTGAACACGATCTACCGCCGGATCATCATGATCACCTCCGGCCAGCCGGATCCACTCCGGAGCTATCAGCTCGATGTGAAAATCCCAGGCTTGCTTCCTGCCTTGAGGGAGCAGGCGGAAATACTGCGGAGTGTCGCCGAGGAGTTTGAGTCCTTTACAGGGCAGAGGGGTGGGCACGTCGCCACGCTCACCACATTCGCCAGAGTGTTGGAAGACATGGCCGACAGGCCTCATGCGATTCCAAGCTTGCTGGGCGAGTACCGCGACAATGTGGGCGCCTTGGGAACTTGGCTTAACCAGACCATGGAACAGCCGGTTCAGATAGACTACATCATTGTGGCATCACCGGAGCAGGCACTGCCGAGGCCGAAGCCGACAGCGCTTCAGACCTGGGTGCATGAAATCAGAGCTTTCTTGGCTTCGTTCACCTATGATTACACCCGTGTAGGTGATCGGGGATTGATCACCGACACCGACGAGGTTTTGAGGGTATGGATCGGTGCTGGGCGCGACCAGGCGCAGGCTCTCAAGCAAATGATCGAGGACAGCTTCACACCAATGACCGGCATTCCGGTGGACCTGGAATTGATCCAGAGCATGGATGCGCTTTTGATCCCTTCGATCATTGCGGGGACTGCTCCCGATGTGGCTCTGGGAGCATCCAACATGGACCTGGCGTTCCGCGGCGCTTTCGCTGATTTGTCTCAATTCCCGGACTTTGAAGAAGTAGCACAGCGGTTTATGAAGAGTGCATTTGTACCGTTCCGGTTCAGAGACGCGGTTTACGCTCTGCCTGAAGCACAGGGCTTCCCGATGCTGTTCTACCGGAAAGACATTTTGGCTGAGTTGGGCCTTGAGGTGCCCCAGACATGGGATGATGTCGTAGCCATCATTCCCGAATTGAAGAAAGAGAATATGGAATTCGGCCTGAGAGCCAACATAGGCACTTACCAGATGTTCCTCTATCAAAAGGGAGTCCCCTTGTTCAAGGAAGACGTGATCATGACCAACCTCGATGCCGAGGTTGCAGTGGAGACATTCAGAGAGTTGACGCAGCTGTATACTCTGCACAACCTGCTGTATGAGTATAATGAGGCCAACAGGTTCCGTATGGGTGAAATGCCCTTGTTGATCGCCAACTACGGCCTTTACAACACCTTGGCGGTGTTTGCGCCGGAGCTTAGGGGTGAATGGGGCATGACCCTGGTGCCGGGGACAGTGATGGAAGATGGCACCATCAACCGCACTGTGCCTGTCGCCGGTACTGCGGTGGCCCCCGGTGCCACGGCAGTGCCTGCCGGTACTTCGGGAGCGGTTATTCTCGAGATATCCAAGAAAAAGGATTGGGCTTGGGAGTTCCTGAAGTGGTGGACCTCAACCGAGACTCAGGCACGCTTTGGGCGCGAAATGGAGAGCTTGATGGGGGCGGCAGCCCGCTACGCCACCGCCAATGTCGAAGCCTTGACACAGCTGCCTTGGAATGTACACGACCGGGATCTGCTCCTGGAGCAGTGGGCGTGGGTCGAAGGTGTCCCGGCGGTACTGGGCGGGTACTATGTCAACCGTCAATTCGATTGGTTGTTCCGGGCGATTGTTTTCAGGAATGAACCTCTGCGGGAATCGATATTGGAGTACAACCGCAAGATTAACGAAGAAATCGCCCGCAAGCGTGAGGAGTTTAACCTGGAGACAGATTACAGCAAACTCGATCAGGGGTTGAAGGATCTGTACTGGAGTCACTATACACACTTGTATAGATTGGAAGTCGATCAGTGATAGGACACTGCATGGGTAATTCCACCGCAGGGTTACCTGCGGTGGAATTACCGTAGAATTATTCCAGGATTGGAGGGGCTCTTGTGAGTTCTGTTGTTTCTCGTAGACGAATGGTCAGTCCAGGGATTGAGTATCGGGAAAGCCTCTGGGCTCGGATGAAAAAGAGCTGGCGTTCATATGCATTTGTCGGACCGTTTTTGTTCTTGTTCACCGTTTTTACGGTTGTGCCGGTGATTTTGTCGATCGTCCTGAGCTTCACCTACTTCAACATGCTTGAGTTTCCGAAATGGATTGGCTGGGCCAACTATATCCGTTTGTTCCTGGCCGACGAGGTTTTCCTGATTGCTGTGAAGAACACACTGCTGTTCGCGGCTATAACAGGGCCTGTCAGCTACATGATGTGTTTTATCTTTGCCTGGTTCATCAATGAACTGCAGCCAAAAGTGCGCGCCTTTCTCACCTTGCTCTTTTACGCCCCGTCGATTTCCGGAAGCGCATATACGATTTGGCAGTTTATTTTCAGTCAAGACACCTATGGATACATCAACGCCCACCTGCTGAACCTGAATATCGTCGACAAGCCAATCGGATGGCTGATCGAACCAAAGTACATGATGACCATCGTCATTATCGTAACGCTGTGGATGAGCCTTGGCACATCATTCTTGGCCTTCATAGCGGGCTTGCAGGGAATCAGCTCTACATTGTACGAAGCCGGTGCCATCGACGGGATCAAAAACCGGTGGCAGGAGCTGTGGTATCTGACCCTGCCGGCGATGCGCCCGTATTTGATGTTCGGTGCAATCATGGCCATTACTGGTTCATTTAATGCGGCCGGCAACATACAAGCCTTGACGGGGCCCAATCCGACGGACTATGCCACGTGGACGGTCATGCAGCATTTGAACGACTACGGTACTGTACGCTACGAGATGGGATATGCCTCCGCCATTTCAGTTGTGTTGTTCTTTGTGATGGTAGGCAGTCAGAGATTGGTGCAGCGAATGCTGCATAGGATCGGTAACTAGGAGGGATCACAGTGGCAATCAGGATCAGAAAGAAACGGTTATCCCGTTCAACCGGCGGAGACTTGGTGATATTCTTCTTCCTATCATTAGGCGCGGCATTTATGGCTCTGCCCATGGTCTATACGGTCAGCCAGGCTTTTAAGCCCCTCAATGAGTTGTGGCTGTTTCCACCGCAGTTTTTTGTCAGGAACCCAACCTTGGACAATTTCAATGACCTGCTGGTGCTGATGGGTAAATCCTGGGTGCCCATCACCAGATATTTGTTCAACTCGCTGTTTATCGTTGGTTTCGGTATGGCGGGGAACGTCGTCACAGGGTCGTTGGCTGCCTACGCTCTGGCGAAACACGTATTCCCAGGCAGGAAAGCCATTGAGCAGATCATCGTCTTGTCATTGATGTTCACACCGACAGTTACGTCAATCCCCACCTACATGCTTATGTCCCGGTTGAATCTGATCAACACCTACTGGGCGGTTGTCATACCTAATTGGTCGTGGACACTGGGGTTGTACCTGATGCGCAACTTCATGGGCGCCATGATCCATGATTCCCTCTTGGAAGCGGCACGAATCGACGGCGCCAGTGAACTGAGGATTTACGCCCAGATTGCAATGCCGATTGTAAAGCCTGCATGGCTGACAATGATCATTTTGGCTTTCCAGAGGCTGTGGGGGGAAACTGGTGCGCTGTTTATCTATCGCGAAGAACTGAAGACTCTGCCGTATGCACTAAGCCAGGTGGCGACAGGAGGAATTGCCCGGGCAGGCGTATCAGCGGCAATTGCCTTGATTATGATGGCAGTCCCAGTCATTGTCTTCGTGATCAACCAGAGTAAGATCGTTGAGACAATGGGTACATCTGGAATGGGTGGCGAATAGAATCGTTACAGTTTGCCCGATTTAGAGTGAAAAGCTGTTTGCCGGCAGGTGAACAGCTTTCTCTAGTGTTTGAACAAAAGTTTGTTTTATGCTATATTGGATTGTATCAATCACTGAAGACAAATGGAGAGTGATAGCCTGCATGGATAGTAGTGGCCCGTGGTATTTACGCTTTTTGTGGCGTGTTCCTCAAATGCCAAAGAAAAAGATCCGTGTTTTTATGAAGCTGGGTGATTATTTTATAGCCAAAGAGAACGGTGCGGCCGCGAGGTTCTGCTACCAGAAGGCTCAAGAGCTTGCCGACAGTATCGGCGCCGTGCATTACCAGAAGAAGACCAACGAAAAGTTGAGCAATCTGTCCTAAATTGCAGTAGACAGACACAAAACCCTGCTCAAGGTCATATGGTGTAAAGTGGAGGTTTTACAACCCGGCACCGGCCTTGGGGGGGTGAGAAAATGCTTCCTGCGCTGGTATTTGCCGCTGTCAAGTGGATAGCGGAAGGAATCGGCCTGCTCGTTTCCTATATCACCAACAGCAATGTCTTTCCGAAACCTCTGACTCCGGAAGAGGAAAAGGAATTGCTGAATAGAATGAAAGCCGGCTCCATCGAAGCACGGAATGCCTTGGTGGAGCGGAATCTCAGGTTGGTCGCCCATATTGTCAAGAAGTTTGACAAGAAAGGCGAAGACCTGGAAGATCTGATATCCATCGGCACCATCGGGCTGATCAAGGCCATCAACACCTATGATGCGGATAAGCAGACCAGGCTTGCGACATACGCTGCCCGCTGCATTGAGAATGAGGTGCTGATGCATCTTAGGACCACCAAGAAGTTGAAGCGGGAAGTGATGCTGTACGATCCCATCGGCTCCGATCGAGAGGGCAACGAGTTGAGCTTGATCGATATCTTCGGAACCGATTCGGATTACGTTTTTGACCAGGTTGAACTGCAGGCCGATCAAGCGGAACTCCAGGACCAGCTCAAATATTTAAGCAAACGGGAGAAACAGGTTTTAATGCTCCGCTACGGCTTAGGCCAGTCAGAACGGAAAACACAGCGGGAGATCAGCCAAAAGATGGGAATATCCCGTTCATATGTGTCCCGGATTGAAAAACGGGCGCTCTCGAAACTTCAGGAAAAAATGGGTGTGCAGTTGTGAGGGGCGATGCCCCTTTTTCTTTTTGTAATGGCCACCATGTGTGGTATAATAAGGAAAAACGCAGTCAAGGAGTCGTCATGAAGCTGTTACTGCCAAACAAAGTGTGTAATCGTGTGACCGACATCAATTTGGCGGAATTGCGCAAGCTAGGGATATCAGGATTGATGCTGGATCTCGACAATACACTGGTACGCTACGACAGTGAAGAGCTCGATCAGGAATTCAAGGCCTGGGTAGCCCAGGCCAAGGCCGAAGGCTTCAAGATCTGTCTGGTGTCCAACGGCAGGCCTAAACGGGTGCTTCGCTTTGCGCAGTTGATGGACATACCTGCGGTAATCCGTGCTTACAAGCCGAAACGAAGCCCGTTTCTGCAGGCGCTGCGGCTTTTGAGTAAAGACGCGCCGCAGGTGGCCATGATCGGTGATCAGCTGTTCACAGATGTCCTTGGTGCCAACCGGCTCGGTATTTATACCATCCTGATCACACCTCTGGGGAAAAAGGAGCTCAGCACTACCCGGCTGGTGCGCAAATTGGAGCAGAGAATGCTGAGGAGATTTGTGAAAAAGGGTTGGCTGGCGGATGAAGTGCTTGACCAGCGCAGTGGAGGAGAACGATGAAAGCTTCGATACAATGTCAAGGATGCGGTGCCTTTTTGCAGTCGCATGACCCAAATGCGTTGGGCTACATTCCCCGGCAGGCGCTTGAGTCGAGGAAAGGGGATCTGATCTGCCAGCGCTGCTACCGAATCAAGCATTACGGCAAAGACCAGGAATACTCCGGTGGATTTGACGCCGAGCAGATCATCCTCGAGGGATTGAGCTGGGCGCAAGGTGTCGTTGTGATTCTGGATTTGATGGACTTTGAAGCCAGCGTTCCCAGGAACATCCACCGTTTGGTCCGCAAACATCAGGTTGTCGCCGTACTTAACAAGGTGGATCTGCTGCCGCCCCGGACCACGGCCGGCGAAGCCGGATTGTGGGCCAGGCGCCGTCTCCACGCTCTGGGGCTTGATCCTGACATCGTCCCTGTAAGCTGCGCCACCGGTTACGGGATTTCTGAGCTGTTAGCAGTTATGAATCGTTCGTCCGGGCGGAACTGGTTGGTGATTGGTGTCACCAACTCAGGCAAGTCCAGTTTGATCACCAGTATGCTGAAAAAACAGGCGAGAGCTCAAAATCATTCACCCACCACATCCATGTTTCCCGGCACAACTGTTGCATTGACCCGGTGGGAATTAGATTGCGGCATTGTCCTTGCCGATTCACCAGGGTTAGTGCCGAAAGGCCGGCTTACGGACCTAGTCTGCCCGGACTGCGCAGTGAAGCTTATTCCCGCTCGGAGGCTCAATGTGAGCGTGCACACAATAAGCAGCCGCAGTGCTTTGGTTGTTCCTGGGTTTGCTGCTGTTCAGCCTTTATCCAGCCGAGAAACGGTGCTGATCGGCTTTACCGCGTCGGAGGTGTCTTGGCGGCGGGCGAACGCCGACAAGATCCCCAACTGGCTGGCGCAGAAATGCGGTGGTTGTCAACTGCCGGAGTTGACTCAGGAAGAAGTGACTCTCAATCCAAACCAAGACCTGTACATCCACGGCTTGGGCTGGGTTTCTGTCCGCAAAGATCCAGCAGCATTAAAGCTCACCATTCCCAAAGGTGTGGACCACACCGTTAGAGACAATATGATTGGAGCGAAAGCCCAACGGGTTAGCAGGAATTTCCAGAGTAGATAGAGAAAGAAGTTTTGTTGACATCGCAGGTGCTTAAAGAGGCTAATCCCATGGTTCAGAACTTGATTCTGATTGGTTTCATGGCTGCCGGCAAGACGTCGGTCGGCCGTCTGTGTGCCCAAAGGCTTGGCTGGACTTATCTGGATACTGATCAAGTCATTGAAGACAAGCTTCAGTGTAGTATTGCCCACGTTTTCCGCCGTCACGGCGAAGAATTCTTCCGCCGGATCGAACTTGAAGTGCTGGAAGCTGTACTGCAGGATTCCAATCAAGTGATTGCGACTGGCGGCGGGATTGTGACTCAGCCGGCGGCACGGACCTTACTGGAGCAAAGCCGCAGCATGGGCAGCAGGATTGTCTGGCTTCAGGCTCGGCCAGAAGTTATACTCCAGCGTGTTGGGCGCAGCCAAAAGCGGCCGCTCATAAAAGCCGAAAACCCCATGGGGGCCATCCTGGAGCTTTTGGCTAAAAGAGAGTGCTTGTACCGGCAGATCGCCGATTATGCCATTGACACGTCCGATTTGGCGATCGATCAAGTTGTGGAAAGTGTTTTGAGTTTCTTGAACGCAGGTGAGGCTTGATGGAGATTTTGCTTGTCAACGGCCCCAACCTCAATTTGCTGGGTGCCAGGGAGCCGGAGGTGTACGGTGACACCAAGCTTTGTGAGATTGAAAGGATGGTCACCCTCGCCGCCGGTAGGCAGGGATTTCAAATTACCTGTTTCCAGGCGAACGGCGAGGGCGAGATTATCGACTTTCTGCAGCAGCATCGGGGAGCGGCCGGCTTAATCATCAATCCCGGCGCATACACTCATTATTCATATGCCATCCGCGACTGCATCAAAGCTTTGGGGATCCCCACTGTGGAGGTGCATATATCCCAGATTTACCAGCGGGAATCTTTCAGGCACACTTCGGTGATCGCGCCAGTCTGTATAGGGCAGATCTGTGGGTTCGGTGATTTTGGCTATTTGATGGCCCTGCAGGGCTTGATCGATTATCTGTGCAGAGAGGAGCAAGACTGTGTTGGAGCAGATCCGCAGCCGCTTGGCGGAGATTAGTTGTGATGCTTTTATATCCACATATCGGACTCACCGCCGGTACTTGACCAAGTTTACGGGAAGCGCGGGACTTGTCTGGATCGGCCATGACAGCAAAACCCTGGTCGTAGATTTCCGCTATGCGGAACAGGCGGAAGAGCAAAGCCCCGACTGGGAGATCATTCTGCAGAAGACCACTGCCGAGGATACGCTGGCCGAACTGATCGGCAGACATAAGGCGCGGAGAATTGCCTTTGAAAGTGAATACGTCACCGTCGACCAACTGGCCAAGTGGCAGGAGAAGTTCGAGGGGGTGGAATTTGTCCCCACCAAAAACTGGGTCGCTGAACTGCGGAAGGTGAAAACCGCGGATGAGATTGAAAAGATTGCAGCGGCTGCGCAAATAACCGTACAGGCGCTGAACGCCTTGATTCCCTCTATCAAACCGGGAATCGCCGAGATTGAGCTGGCCTTGGAATTGGAGTACACCATGCGCAAACTGGGAGCCGAGGCCGCCGCTTTTGACCCAATTGTGGGCTCGGGCCCGAGAGGAGCGCTGCCCCATGCGATTCCTGGGGAACGGAGAGTTCAAGTGGGGGATTTCATAGTGATTGACATGGGCTGTGTCTACCAAGGTTACTGTTCTGATCTAACCCGTACTCTGGTTGTGGGCAAGCCTGATGCCAAACAGCTGGAGATCTACAACACCGTCCTTAAGGCGCAGTTGGCGGCCTTAGAAGCCCTCAGGCCGGGATTGACCGGCAAAGAGGTGGATACCATCGCCAGGGAGATCATCAAGGAGGCTGGGTATGACCGCAATTTCGGCCACAGCCTCGGCCATGGGGTTGGGTTGGAAATCCACGAAGAACCCAGGCTGTCTCAATACAACGAAGAGCCTTTGGCTCCAGGCGTGGTGGTCACTGTGGAGCCCGGGATTTACCTGCCCGGATGGGGAGGAGTGAGGATCGAAGACTTGGTTGTGGTGACCGACGAAGGGTGCGATATCCTTACCAATATGACCAAAGAGCTGATCGTGATTGAGTAAACAGTTTGAACAGAAGGGAAGGTATGCATGATTTCGGTAAATGATCTGCGGACAGGCTTGACAATCCAAGTGGACGGCGATGTGTACAGTGTGGTCGAATTCCTGCACGTCAAACCCGGCAAAGGTGCGGCGTTTGTCCGGACCAAGCTCAAGAATGTCAAGACCGGGGCTGTGCGGGAAATGACCTTCAGAGCCGGCGAGCGGGTGGAACGGGCGATTGTGGAGACAAGGCAGATGCAGTTCCTCTATTCGGCTGACGATGAGTTTTACTTCATGGATACCGCGGACTATAACCAGATCAGCCTGAGGAAAGAGGATCTGGGCGATGCGCCAAACTACCTGCTGGAAAACATGGTGATCGGCATCCAGTTCTTTGAAGGGTCACCCATTGGGGTTGATTTGCCGACCACTGTCAATTTGCGGGTTGTCCACACTGAGCCGGGATTCAAGGGCGACACGGCGACCGGCGCGACCAAGCCGGCAGTGCTGGAAACCGGGATCACAGTGCAGGTACCGTTGTTCGTCGAACAAGGCGATGTTATCAAGGTGGATACTAGAACTGGAGAATATCTCTCCAGAGCCTAAGGCAATACTAAAACTCAGGGGGTGTTTAGGTTGGCGACCGTTAAAGAAAAGATTGCATATTTGCGCGGAATGCTGGACAGTACCGAAGATGTGGCAAATCCAGAGAAACTCAAGGCTGTGCTGTACCGGCTGATGGAGGTTTTGGAAGACCTGGCCGATGATGTGGAAGACTTGTACTACGGCCAAGAGGAGCTGGAGGACTACTTGGAGGCCATGGACGCTGATCTTGCGGATTTGGAAGAGTATGCCTGCGAGTGCCATGAAGACGATAGAGACGAAGAGTTCGACATGGTGGAAATGGAATGCCCGAATTGCCAGTGCCTGGTTTCCTTTGAAGAGGATCTGCTCTATGAAGACGGAGTGGATGTGACCTGCCCCGAGTGCGGAGAGGTCGTATACTCCAGTGATGATTTCGATGAGGATGATTACGACGACGAGGATGAGGACGAGGACGACAACGATTAGGGCTGGACTCTAAGGCATCCACATAGACTGATGGGAAAGAGAGCGGCGCGCATACCGTCAAGGTATGGCGAAGCTCTCTTTTTTTGTCATAACTTGTCCGCATCAGGCATATATTGGACTAGAACTTGCCGAGGGGAGCACATCAATGGATCGGCTGCTGAAGTGTATGGCGCCTAACCTCCGAAACCTGTTCCACTCAGTGCTGGATTGGGACAAGGTTGAAGAAATCCGGCTGCGGGTGAACCAGCCTTTGGTCATCAAGGAACAGCAAATAGAGTACGGGCTGAACGCTGCCGGCAGATGCCGCCCCAGCGAAGGTTTTCGAGTGAACGCGGATGACATCGCCCGCACCGTGGAGATAATGGCGGAAAACTCATGGTATGCGCTGGAGGATGAAATCCGGGCAGGATATCTCACCCTGGCAGGCGGGCACCGGGTGGGCATCTGCGGTCGGGTTGTCCTTGAAAACGGTTTGATCAAGACAATTAAGTACATCAACGGACTGCACATCCGGTTGGCACGGGAAGTGCCCGGAGCCGCGGATCAGGTGATGCCGCAGATCGTCCGCTCAGGACGAATCATCTCCACACTGATCGTCTCACCGCCTGGGTGCGGAAAAACCACACTTTTGAGGGATATCAGCCGTCAGCTTTCCAACCGCGGGTTCAATGTAGTAGTGATAGACGAGCGTTCGGAGATCGCCGCGTGTCACCACGGAGTTCCCCAGTTGGATGTAGGTTGGTCCGCTTATGTCCTGGACGGATGCCCGAAAGCGCAGGGGATTGCCATGGTTTTACGAGGCATGGCGCCGCAGGTGATCATCACCGACGAAATCGGCCATCCTAACGACGGGCTTGCTCTGGCAGACGCCGCCAGGGCAGGCGTCCAGGTGATTGCTACATGTCACGGCTCGGCCTGGGACAGCGTTAGAGAAAGGGCCTGGATGCGGCATGGAGGAGCCGCCTTTCAGCAGGTGATCCTGCTGTCGCGGCGCAGTGGCCCGGGAACCATCGAACAGGTTCTGAAATTGGATTAGCCTGCATAGAAATAGGTAGCATGATAGGAGTGATGTGATGCTGCGGATTCTTGGCGCAGGGCTGGTGGTTGCCGCCTGCGGGGCAGGAGGGTTGATTATGGCCAGGTCGTACAGCGTGCGACCGCAGAACTTGCAAAGCCTCGCTGCTGCTGTTCAGATGCTGGCCACAGAAATCCACTACGCCCGATCATCGCTGCCGGAGGCCTGCCGCCGCATCGCCGGCCAAATCGACAACCCGGCAGCGGCGTTCTTCGCCCGGTTCGCCGAAGTGCTCGCCGGCGGCAGAGGTTTGACCGCCGCCGAAGCTCTCGACCAGTCGCTTGCGGTTTTGGCTGACGCTGGTTTCGCAAATCAGGACATTGAGTTGATCAGTCAGCTCGGGGCAGTGTTGGGCCGCAGTGACGCGGAAGACCAGCTCAAACACTTGGCGATCCTCTATGAAAGGCTGGAGCACAGCAGGATCAAGGCGGAACAGGAACGGGACAAAATGGCAAGGCTCTGGAACTATTTGGGTTTTTGTGTGGGTGCGCTGGTAGTCTTGATGTTGATTTAAGGGGGTAACGGGGCATGACCGATCTGACACCGATTTACCGCATTGCCGGGCTGGGGATTCTGGTGGCAGTGCTGAACATCTTTTTGCAGCAGGCAGGCAGGCAGGAACAGGCTCAGATGCTTAGCCTTGCAGGAGTGATCATTGTGCTGTTGTGGCTGGTGCAGATGGTGTCGCGCCTGTTTGACAACGTGGAGGCGGTCTTCCGCTGGTGACCGGGAGGGGTGATGGATGCTTTGGGTTCCTTTGGTGACCGGCCTGGCCATTGTCATGGTTGTGGTCCAGGCGCAGCTTAGGGAGATCAACAAGCCTTGGGCAGTCCTTGCATCAACCGCCTTCGTTATCGTGATCGTCCTGACTGTTCTACCTCAGCTGGCGCAGGTCACATCGGTGCTGAACAGTCTGTATTCCAGGGCGGGAGTGGATTCTTTCTATATGGGGCCGGTGTTGAAAGCCATCGCCATCGCCTATGTCACCTCATTTGGCGCAGAGATCTGCCGCGACGCCGATGAGAACGCCATGGCGGTGGCAGTGGAGCTTGCCGGCAAGATTGTGATTCTGGTGATTGCGCTGCCTGTGTTGGAAGCAATCCTCGCAGCAGTCTTGGCGATTATAGGTTGACAGGTGGGGTACAAATGCCTCCAAAATCCCGCATGGTTTTCATTATACTGACTGCCTGCCTGATTACAGCCTGGGTGGGAGAAAGTCTCGCCGCCTCAGGTCCAGACTATGACGAAATATTGGCACAGTCAGTGCAAGAACAGCTGCGCGCGCTTGAACTGGATCAGCTGTCGGCCTTTGCGAGCAAGATCGAACCAGATTACCAGCAGTATATTCCCAATCTGGATTGGCGGGCTGTCTTCAGCCAAAGCTCAAACAGCTTCAACCTGATTGAGGTCTTGGCCGCCATGCTGCAGACAGCTTTCAAGGAAGTGATCATCAGCTCGCGCCTTATGCGGCAGCTGCTGTTGATCGGTTTGCTGACAGCGCTGATTCGCCAGCTTCAGCTGTCGGTGGAGAACAAGGAATTGGCGAACGCTGCTTTTCTGGCCTGTTTCTTGGTTGCGATCTATATAGGGCTGCAGAGTTTCCGCGCTGCTTTGGAGTTGGCCTACCAGACTGTCGACGACATGGTGTCGTTCATGTACGCGCTGCTGCCTCTGTTGTCCACCATGGTGGCGAGTGTGGGGGGGATTACGTCGGCAGCCATATTCCATCCGGTGTTGATCACGGTTGTGAGCGGGATTGCCGTCCTCATCCGGACAATCTTGTTTCCCCTGATCAATGTCAGCGCCGTCATCGGTGTTGTGGCCCAGATCGCCCCAGACTATCCCCTGACCCGCTTGAGCGGTTTGCTGAGGCATTTGGCCACGATGCTGCTTTCACTGGCGTTCACCGTATTCCTGGGGGTGCTGGCTGTCCGGGGAGCTGTTGCCCCTGTCGCCGACGGGGTCGCGCTGCGGACTGCCAAGTTCATCACCAGCAATGTTGTTCCTGTGATTGGATCCATGTTTGCCAACGCTGTGGAGGTGGTGGTCGGCGGGTCGCTGTTGATTAAAAACACAATCGGTGCTTTCGGAATGGTGATGATTTTTTTCCTGGTGGCACTGCCGATCGTGAAAATCTGGGCGATTGTCTTGATCTACAAGTTGGCTGCGGCATTGATTGAGCCGATCGGCGACCAAAGAGTGTGTGCCGCAGTGTCAAGTATGGCCGGCTCGCTGACTCTGGTCATGGTGTCGCTGGCTACAGCAGCTTTGATGTTTTTTTTGACCGTCACAATCCTGGTCGGCATCGGCAACTTGGCAGCCGTAATGAGGTGATGCGGATGGGAGTATGGCAGCATTGGCTCAAGGCATTGGCAGGGCTGGTCCTGGTGATTGCCTTCTTTGATCTGCTGCTGCCGGAAAACGAGAGTAAGAAACTGGCGAAGACGATCATAGGGTTGGTCATTACAGCAGCGCTGCTGCAGCCGATCGTAGGGATCATCAGTGCCGGGTGGGACGGTGCTGTTCTTTTCACCGGTATGGAACCAGCCGCCAGCATTCCCGATTATGATTGGCTGGGTACAGGCCAAAAGGTTGGGCTGGCCGGTATGGAACCGGTGCGGACTCTCATCGGCACAGCCGCAGCCGCCCAGCTTGAGGCGCTGTTAATCACCAGCGGATCAATCCAAAACGCAAAGGTGGAAGTCACTACGGCCGATGACGGCTCCGTTGGGCAGGTAAGGGTGATCGTGTGGCCGGTTTCAGGACAGCTTTCACCCACCGAGCAAGAGAGCCTGAAAGATTGGGCGGTATCGGTCGCAGCCCGATATCTGCAGATCGATCCATCCAGTGTAACCGTCGAATTCGGTGAGAGCAGGGGGTGACGGAATATGTGGGAGCGGTTGTCGGCATCACAGCGGAAACTGCTGAGTTGGATTGGATTGCTGGCTGCCGTCGGGATTGGGTTGATGCTTATCCAAGCACCACAGCTCAACCGTCCGGATATGGGGACCTCTCCATCACAGCCGGCACCGGCGCCTCCTGATTACGAGATTAGCTATGCAGCTCAGCTGGAAGCGAGCTTGGCGAAAGTACTGGCTGAAGCTGTGGGAGTTGGCGGTGTCGATGTGTTTGTGACATTGGAGGGGAGCAGCCGATTGGTGATCGCCGAATCGGTGACACTGGAGGACCGAGGCGGGGAAACACGCCAAACACGGAATCCCGTTATTCTGCGGGCGGGCTCCAGTGCGGGCGAAACACCGCTGATCCTTGAACAGTATGCGCCGAAAATCTTAGGGGTGCTGATCGTTGCGGAAGGCGCGGAAAACCCTCATACCCGTTACAAAATCTTAAAGGCTGCCCAGACCGTGCTTCAGCTCCCGGCGCACAAGATTGAGGTCTTGGCAAAATCCAAGGGAAAGAGGTAGGTGGGAGAAAATGTACTGTGTGATTCATGCGCGCAAGGTTGTCCTGTTGATGATTGTCCTGGCCCTGATCGGGATCACATTCTGGGCAGGGTTTTATGGAACAGACGAGGCGGTGGATGTCGGTGCAGGGTTGAGCCTTGACGGTGAAACGGAAATGGACGGCGCAGATGTGCTTGATGTGTTGGCTCAAGCACCTCGTACCATAAGTGAGCTCGAGGAAGGGGTTGTGGTTACCGTCACATCGGTACCGACCAAGTTTGTGGAGTACCGAATCGAGCGGGAACGGATCCGCAGCCAGAAACTTGATCTGCTCCAGTCCATGCTGGAGGACGGCGAACTAGATGCCGACCGGCGCATGGAACTGCAGGGAGAATTGATCAAAGCTGTCGACATTATTGCAAAAGAAACAGAGCTGGAAAACTTACTCAGAGTCAACGGCTTCCTCGACGCCGTGGTCCTGATAGAAAACGATACAGCGACGGTGGTGGTCCCAGTGACTCTATCTGGAATGGAGGCCGAAATGATCGGGGAGCTGGTGCACCGGCTCACCAACATCCGGTTTGATCGGATCACGATCATCGATGAACTGGCGCAAACCTAAACCAAGGTGTTCTGCCTTGGTTTTTTTCTTCGTATGAAACCTCCTTCCTGTGGAAAAGTATACCAAGGCAACAGGACATTACCGCCTTATGTCGAAAATAACTATATTTCCCGTATGGTGCAGGAGGTTAGCGATGAAAACCGCAGAGATCAAGGAGTTAATCGCCATATTCAACGAAAGCGACATCACCGAGTTAGTGCTGGAGCTGGACAATCTCAAGCTGCACTTGAGCAAGCTTAAGGTATCAGCGCCTCAACAAGCGGCGCAGCATGTTCCCCAACCCTCAGCCACCGCCGGGACAAAAGAGGCGGAACCCCAACAGCCCAGCCAGGAACAGCCGGCAAAGCTTCGTGAAGTACTGGCGCCCATGGTTGGCGTCTTTTACCGTGCTCCTTCGCCGGGGGCCGACCCGTATGTGGAAGTGGGCTCATTTGTGGAAAAGGGCCAGACTCTCTGCATCATCGAAGCAATGAAGCTGATGAACGAGATCGAGTCAGAATACCGCGGCCAAGTTGTGGAGATTCTGGTGGAAAACGGGCAGCCGGTGGAGTACGGCCAGCCCTTGTTCCTGATTGAGCCGGCGGAATAGAGGGTGACTGCATGTTTAAGAAAGTTTTGATTGCCAATCGCGGTGAAATCGCCCTCAGGGTGATCCGTGCCTGCCGTGAACTGGGCATCCGGACGGTGGCGATCTACTCGGAAGCAGACCGCGGCTCGCTGCATGTCAAATATGCCGACGAGGCGGTTTGCGTCGGCCCGGCCGCATCCCAATCCAGCTACCTGCATATCCCTAACATCATTTCTGCAGCGGTATTGAGCGGAGCCGACGCCATTCATCCCGGGTACGGGTATCTGGCTGAACGGGCGGATTTTGCCGAGATCTGCGAAGATTACGGCTTGGTGTGGATTGGGCCCACTGCGGCCCAAATTGAGAAGATGGGCGACAAATCACAGGCCAAGGCCATTATGAAAGCGGCCGGCGTCCCAGTGATTCCAGGCAGCGACGGGCCTGTGGCCAATGAGGATCACCTGGCCGCCCTTGCGAAACAAGTCGGCTACCCGCTGATGATCAAAGCTGTCGCCGGCGGCGGCGGGAAAGGGATGCGCATCATCCACAGCGAGGACGAGCTCTTGAAAGGGTACCGCCTTGCCCGGGCGGAAGCTGGGGCAGCATTCGGCAGTGACCAGGTCTATGTGGAGAAATACATCGCCAACCCTCGGCATATTGAGATTCAGCTGTTGGGAGATCAATACGGAAATGTGGTGCATTTCGGCGAACGGGAGTGCTCGCTGCAGCGGCGCCACCAGAAGATCATCGAGGAGTGTCCGTCGCCGGCAGTCACACCCGCCCTCAGGAAGGAGATGGGCAGGGCTGCCGTGAAGGGTGCCAAGGCGGTGAAGTACATCAATGCCGGTACGATTGAGTTTTTGCTTGATGAGAACCGAAACTTCTATTTCTTGGAGATGAACACCCGCATTCAGGTGGAGCATCCTGTTACAGAGATGGTTTACGGCATTGATTTGGTCAAAGCTCAGATTCAAATAGCCGCAGGCGCCGAGTTGGAATATAATCAAAAGGGGATCGTCCCCTCGGCGCACGCCATTGAGTGCCGGTTGAATGCTGAAGATCCCGAGAATGACTTTATGCCGTCTCCAGGGGTCATTACGAAAATTCATGTCCCCGGCGGCCACGGGATTCGCTGGGACAGCCATGTTTATCAGGGGTATGAAATATCGCCATATTATGATTCCATGTTTGGCAAACTAATCGCATGGGGAGGCGACCGGGACGAGGCTGTCGATCGGATGCTGGGGGCGCTGGCGGAGATTGAGATTGAGGGGATCAAGCACAACGTCGGCTTCCACAAACGGGTCTTAAACGACCTGCGGTTCCGAGCCGGGGACTACAGCACCCATTTTCTGGAGCAGTTGGCACGGAAGCCGGAACCGCTGGGGAAATTGTCAAATATTAGGTGATTTGTTATAATATCACTGTGAGGAGGTGCCGATCATGGCAGAAGAGGAACGGGCCAGTCTAGGAGAACTCAAAATCGCCAATGAAGTAGTGGGCATCATCGCCGGCCTGGCCGCCACTGAAGTAGAGGGAGTAGCCGGGATGAGCGGCGGCATAGCCGGCGGCATAGCGGAAATGCTTGGTAGAAAGAACCTTTCCAAGGGAGTCAAGGTTGAAGTAGGCGAGCATGAAGCGGCAGTGGACCTGTTTATAATTGTCAATTACGGGATATCAATTCCCGAGGTGGCCAGGAACATCCAAAACAATGTCAAGCAGGCGATTGAGGGCATGACAGGGCTTGATGTTGTGGAAGTGAACATTCATGTGTTGGGCGTACACTTTCCGCAGCCTGTTCAAGAAGAGCAGCCTGGGGATGCGCCGCCCGCCCGGGTGAAGTAGATGGCTGTGCTTGATCGAATCATTCTATCTGTTGTCATTGTAGTTTTGCTCGTCATGGGTGTCTTGGCTGCCGCGACCACCTTTGGAAACAATATGCTGCTTGATTGGTTGATCAGGATCCAGACAGTGAAGCTGGACGGGTTCCTGCTGGTGCTGATCATGTTGTTGCTGGCCCTTTATCTTGTGCTGATGCTGGTCAATGAACTGAAAACCGACAAACGGGCCATCGTCAGCCAAACACCTCTCGGTGATGTGCGGATCAACATTCAGACTATCTCCGGGTTGGTCTATCAGGCTGTGCGGGCCATAGAAGGGGTCAAGGACGCCAAAGTCAGTATCGGTGATGTCCAGCCCTTACAGCTCAATCTAAAGCTGCAGCTGCTGCCGGATTATCAAATCCCGCAGCTGGCGGAAACTGTTCAGGCGAGCATCCGCGATTATCTGCAGCAGATAGTCGGCATCGAGGTTGCACAAGTGAACGTGACAGTGTTTGGGGTCCTGTCCTCACAGGAGCCCAAGACAAGTTAGCCGCAGCCGGTATGGAGGTGCATGGGCTTGAGCAGGCGCCTTGCGCGCAGGAAAGCGCTGCAGCTGTTGTATCAGATCGATTTGACGCAGTCATCGCCGGATGAAGCATGGAACCAGTCGAATCTAAAAGAAGGCCTGTCGGCTTCAGCTCAAGAGTTCGCCTACAGTCTGGTTGCGGGTGTGCGGCGGCATGTCGAGGAAATCGACGGTTTGATAGCGGGATTCGCCAAGGACTGGACCATCGAACGGATGTCTTATATTGACCGCAATATTTTGAGGTTGGCTGTCTATGAACTGAAGTATATGCCGGACACACCCACCAAGGTAGCGGTAAACGAAGCAGTGGAGCTGGCCAAGGATTTCAGCGACGTTCAGGCATCCAAGTTCATCAACGGTGTGTTGGGCACAGTAGTAGATCATTTAGGCAGGAATCCACATGAGTGAAGCATATTTTCTGGGAATAGACACCAGCAACTATACAACATCCGCCGCAGTGGTGGATGGAAGAGCACAGGTGGTTGCCAATATCAGGCAGCTGCTGCCGGTCCAAACCGGGCAAAGGGGCCTTCGCCAATCGGAGGCCCTTTTTTGGCATATCAAGAATCTGCCGTCGATTATGAGCAGGGCAGCCGCCGCGGTACCGAGCTTAAGGCAGTGTCTCAAGGCATGCGCAGTTACCACGGCACCTCGTCCGGCCGAGGGATCCTACATGCCTGTCTTTCTTGCCGGGGTCAGCGCTGCCAAATGTCTGAGCAGCGCGTTTGCTGTACCGTGCTATGAGCTAACGCACCAGGAGAATCATCTTTGGGCTGGGCTGCTCAGCGCCGGCGGGCCCAAAACGGAGCGTTTTTTGGCGCTGCATTTATCCGGAGGCACCTCAGAAGTGCTGGAAGTGGCCGTGACAGGCGACTACCGCTTGCGAATCAACTGCCTGGGGGGAAGCGCCGATCTCCACGCCGGGCAGCTGATCGACCGGATCGGTGTGGCCATGGGCCTGCCCTTTCCAGCAGGCCCAAGCCTTGAGCGGCTGGCTTTGGCCAGCAACAGGCCTGTGACTATTCCCTCCTACCACCAAGAGGGCAAGATCAGTTTTTCTGGAGCGGAGGCGGCAGCGATGCGGCTCTTGAAAGCCCAAGGTGAGGCTGCCAAAGCTGATGTGGCCAGGGCTGTGCTGCTCAATGTGGCCCGAGCGGTGGCCAAACTGCTTGCGTGGGCTGTGAAGCAGACCGCGGTAAACCAGGTGCTGTTGGTGGGAGGAGTCTGTGCCAATTCCCTGATTCGGGCGGAACTTGTTGATGGCCTGCCCGAGCTTAATCTGCACTTTGCCGCTCCGGAACTCAGTGTGGACAATGCGGTTGGGGCCGCCGTGTTTGCCGGTGTGTCCGTTTCCGGCCCAGTGTATCTGCGTCATGTTTTTTCCACATGAAGAATAGTGTGTACCAAAGGAGGGGGCGCAGATGTGGGTCAAGCTCGTAATTGGCGCTGCACTAGGCCTGATTGTGGGGCATTGGGTGGCTCCTGGCTATGCTGCCTGGGTTCTCCTGGGAATGGCCTTGGGCGCTTTGACCGATATTGTGATCAACAGAATGCGGCGAAAGAAGTGTCAGATGCCGTGAACAAGCCGGGAACCCCGGCTTGTTTCATATGTCGGCGCGAGAAGGTATTCCCTCATTCAAAGAGAACTTAATTCAAAGGAGGGATCGCATGAGCCAGCCGCAAGTAATCACCGTAAGTGAATTGACGAAAATGATTAAGGCACAGCTGGAGCAGCCCCAGTTCAGTTCTATCGCTGTCCAGGGCGAAATATCCAATTTCAAGCACCACACATCGGGGCACATGTACTTTTCGCTGAAAGACGAAGGAAGCAAAATCAAGGCCGTTATGTTCCGGAGCCGCAACGCCAGGCTGACATTCGCGCCCCAGGATGGGGACACGGTGATTGTCGTAGGGTCTCTTGGCGTCTACGAACCAAATGGCGAGTACCAGATATATGTCGATCAGATCCTCCCTATGGGCGTGGGGGCGCTGCATCTTAAATTCGAGGCGCTTAAGCAAAAACTGGCGGATGAAGGGCTGTTCGCCCTGGAACGCAAGAAAAAGGTGCCGTTTCTGCCCAGGAAAATCGGAATTATCACCTCGCCCACCGGTGCCGCGGTACGAGATTGCATCAGTGTTATCCGCCGCCGTTATCCAAAAATGGATGTTTTGGTGATTCCCGCCGTTGTCCAGGGAGAAGCAGGGCCGGCCAGCATTGTTGCTGCGCTGGAACAAGCAGGAAAACGCGGCGATCTTGATGTGATCATCCTGGCCCGCGGCGGCGGGTCGATTGAGGAACTGTGGTGCTTCAATGATGAGGATGTGGCTCGGGCCATCGCTGCCTGCCCCATACCGGTGATCAGCGGTGTCGGGCATGAAACCGATTTTACGATCGCCGATTTCGTGGCGGATCTGAGGGCCCCGACACCTTCGGCCGCGGCCGAGATGGCCGTCCCGGATTATTTTGACCTAACCCAGACGCTTAATCAGAATTCCAAACGGCTGATCATGTCTGTGGGAAAACTGCTGCAGGACAAAAGGCAGGCCGTCGCTTATCTGACCGAACGGCGGGTTTTTTTGCGGCCTGAAGAAAGAATCCACCGGGAACAGCAGCGTGTCGACGAGTTGGTGTCAACGATGGTCAAAGCGATAACCCACCGGATAAGCATCACCAAACAAGTCTTCGAGAATCTCACCGGAAAGTTGGACAGCCTCAGCCCCCTGGCGGTATTGTCCAGGGGATACGCAGTATGCCAGAAAATGGATGACAGTGTGATCACCGACGCCGCCCAGGTGAGCTGTGGAGAGCGGGTATTGGTGCGGCTGAAAGCCGGGCGGCTTATATGCCAGGTAGAGGAAGGAGGATCCGAAGGCCGTGCATGAGCCGGATATGACTTTTGAGGAAGCCATTAAAGCATTGGAAGATGTGGTTAGGCAGTTGGAAGATGGAACAGTCACATTGGATGAATCGCTCAAGCTGTTTGAAAAAGGTGTGGAACTGGCCCGTATCTGCCGTGCCAAGCTGGATCAATACGAGGCGAAGATTGAGATACTTCTGGAGCGGAATGGGGAAGCTGTAACTGAACCATTTGTGCAGAAGGAGACGGAGTAGGCCATGGATCTCGGTGCGTATATCAAAGAGCAAGCCAAACAGGTGGAGGAGAGGCTTAATCAGCTGCTGCCCGACGCCGCCGTCATGCCGGATGTGATCCACCGGGCGATGCGCTATTCATGCCTGGGAGGAGGCAAGCGGCTGCGGGCGATCCTGGCTGTGGAAGCATGCCGGGCTGTAGGCGGCGACGGGAGCCAGGCTTTGGATTTTGCCTGTGCCGTTGAGATGATTCATGCCTATTCGTTGGTTCATGATGATTTGCCGGCGATGGACAATGACGATTACCGCCGCGGCAAACTCGCCAACCACAAAGTTTTTGGAGAAGGGATTGCCATTTTGGCCGGTGATGCCCTGCTGACTTATGCTTTCGAGACTTTAAGCCGAATGGCGCTTGACAGCGGCCTGGTTGTGCGCTTGATCCAGGAAGTGGCGGCAGCCTGTGGTTCCCAGGGGTTGGTGGGCGGACAAGCCGTGGATCTGCAGTCCGAAGGGCATGAGGTGGATGAACTGACTCTGGAATACATCCACCGGCACAAGACAGGCAAGCTGTTTCTGGCGGCACTGCGGGGTGGCGCCCTGATCGGTGGAGCCAATGACGAAGAACTGTCAGCAATCACCTTGTATGGAGAAAACCTCGGCTTGGCATTTCAAATCACAGATGATATCCTGGATGTTGCCGGTGATATGGCCAAATTGGGCAAGGTTACAGGCGCTGATGCCCGACAGGGCAAAACCACGTATGTTACCCTGCTCGGTTTGGAGGATGCGCAGAAAAAAGCGGTTAAATGTGTCGAACAGTGCATACGTTACGCAAGGCGGCTCCCAAGCCAGAATTATCTGGCTGAACTGGCTGAGTACGTTCAGAACCGGGAATCGTAGCAATTGATGAACCGGCGAAGTTCTGGTATAATGTAAATGAATAAAAGTGAATGACGCAGTATTCTAGTCACCAATCTCATCTCGAAGACGGGCCTAAAAATCCGTTGAGGGCACATCGATGAAGTCTCTGGTGGTGGCCTTTGACGCCCAGTCGGGGGTTGCTGCTGGGGGTTAAGATAAGAGGGCAATCTACAACGGCATGTAGGTATTGACCCTTTTATCACGGAGACCTAAGTGTGTGGTGGTACGGGAGACTGTACTGCTATGGCTTAGGAGTGAACCTATACTCGGTACGCGAACATAGCTCTATACGAACCTTGTGCTGGGTATAGAGTAGCCTGCCTTGAGCGGTATTGGGGGGATAGCGGCTTTCTATATGGATGCCAAAGGCCAAGGCGTCCATGGCTTGAAACCCGTACTGCAAAAGAGGCTAGAGATGGCCGATTGGTGTCGAGGAAAACTCCTAGACTGTTTCGTATTCACGAAGGTGGATTGAGGATTACGGTGTGGACTAAGTGGTAATCCAGCCTTGCCAATGGCGACATGGCAAAAAGATCGGAAAGGGGAAACCGCCGGCTGCGGCGACGGGCCGGAGGATCTTTGGGAAAACCTGCTGGACCTAAGCCACAATCTTTACTCAATTCACTGTCATTCACTTTTTATTATTACATATCATGGGAAAGGTTTTAGATGAAAAAACACCTCAAACATAGTCTGATAACCGGTGTGACCACGTTCGTCATCTCTGTGTTGATCAATTTCAGCAGTAATGCTGTACTCGAGTTTTCACCTCTTGCCGTCAGCTTCATACTGCTTTTTTTTATTGTGCTGCTGGGGATTGCCTTCGATATCGTGGGCACTGCCGCAGCATCGGGGGAAGAGGATCCTTTCCATGCCATGGCCTCTGACAAGATTGTGGGGGCCAAACACAGCATCTGGCTGGTGCGTCACGCGGACCGGGTGGCATCTTTTTCCAACGATGTGGTTGGCGACATCGCTGGCACGATCAGTGGAGCCATTGCCGCCGCCATTGTGTTCCGACTTGCCCTCAGCAACCCCCAGATACGCGAAAGCATCGCCAACACGCTGCTGATCGGGCTTGTCGCCGCTATTACTGTCGGTGGAAAAGCCTATGCAAAAAGCTTTGCCATCAAGCGCTCCACCGAGATCCTCTACGTGGTGGGGCGGGTATTGTATGCGTTGGAAAAAGCAGGACTAAGAATAGTGAAAACAGACAAAGCTAAAAACCGCAAGTAAGACTGGAAAGGGGCGTATAGTGCTTGCTGGAGTCAATTCAATCTCCACAAGATTTGCATAAGTTAGATTATAATCAGCTGACAGCCCTGGCCCAGGAAATCCGCGACAAGATCATCGCCACGGTGACAAAAACCGGAGGCCATCTGGGGGCAAACCTGGGTGTGGTGGAATTGACTATTGCTCTCCATTCGGTGCTGGACAGCCCAAGGGATAAAATCATCTGGGACGTGGGGCATCAGTGTTACCCTCACAAACTTCTAACCAACCGGTACCACAACTTCGAGACACTGCGGCAGTTCGGCGGGATTTCTGGATTTCCTGTGCCCGAAGAAAGCTCTCATGATGTTTTCCGCGCCGGCCACAGTTCCACCTCCATCTCCGCCGCTTTGGGAATTGCCATAGCCAGGGATTTGAACCAGGAAGACTTCAGGGTGGCGGCGGTGATCGGCGACGGAGCCCTGACCGGAGGTATGGCCTTCGAAGCACTCAATCACGCCGGCCAGCTGGGGGTGGATCTGGTCGTTATTTTGAACGACAACGCCATGTCCATTTCCAAGAATGTGGGGGCATTGAGCAACTACTTGAACAAGATCCGCCTGGATCCAACCTTATACAAAGCCAGAGCAGAACTGGAAAGCCTTATTAAGAAGATACCGGCCATCGGTGGGTCCGTGAGCCGGTTAGGTTCGTCGCTGAAGGATGCGGTGAAGAGCCTGCTCCCCGGCCAGCTCTTCGAGGAGCTCGGGTTTGCCTATTTCGGCCCCTTTGACGGGCACAACATCAGGCTGCTTCAGCGGGCGCTGAGGGACGGCATCAAGAGAGGCGGGCCGGTGTTAATCCATGCTGTGACGCAAAAAGGCAAGGGCTTCACTCCAGCGGAGCAGGACCCTGTCCAATACCACGGATTGGGGCCGAACTTTGCCGGTTCAGGTCCGGATCAAACAAGACAGCCCCTCAGTTTCAGCGCTGTCTTTGGCAAAACGTTGGTGGAACTTGCCAAAGCAGACCCGCGCATTGTGGCCATTACAGCCGCCATGCCCGATGGAACGGGTTTGACGGAATTTGCCAAGGCGTTTCCTGAACGCTTCTTCGATGTAGGGATTGCCGAGCAGCATGCCTTGACTTTCGCCGCCGGAATGGCTGTCAGCGGCATGCGCCCTGTGGCTGCCATCTATTCCACATTCCTGCAGCGAGGCTATGACCAGATTCTGCATGACATCTGTCTGCAGGATCTGCCTGTGGTGCTCGCAGTGGACCGCGCCGGTGTGGTAGGCGAAGATGGCCCTACCCACCACGGTGTGTTTGATTTAAGTTACCTAAGCCATATCCCCAACCTGATCATTTTAGCGCCGCGCAGTGGTTCCGAACTCCAAGCCATGCTCAGGTGGGCCCTGGCCCAGAACCACCCGGTGGCAATCCGCTATCCGCGCAGCGAAACTTGCGTTGGCTCAGACCTTGATTTTGATCCGGCCCAGGCCCTTGCCGGCGAGATCCTGGTTGAGGGCGGCGACTGCACGATTTTGGCTGTAGGCCCTCTGACATATGCGGCTGCTGAAGCTGCGGAGCTGTTAAGGCCGGAAATCTCGTGCAGAGTGGTGAACATGCGTCAGTTGAAACCGCTTCACGGCGCTGTTTTAGATGAATTGACCGACGGAACAGACTTGGTCTTCACATTGGAGGACAATGTGGCTGCGGGAGGTTTTGGCAGTTCAGTAGCGAAATTCTATGCAGCGGCAGGAAGCAAGCGGGTAGTCGTGATTGGTTACCCGGATCAGTTCATACCCCAGGGGAGAATTGCCGAACTGCATGACCTGTACGGGCTGACGCCGGAGAAGATCGCTCTGGCGGTGCGGCAGCACCTCAATGCTCATCTGGAGTACGGCAGGAGCTGAAGGACGAGGACCATGGCCAAGGCAAAGAAGCGTATCGACCAGCTTTTGGTGGACAAAGGTTTGTTCTCTTCGCGGGAACAAGCTCGGCGGTCAATCATGGCTGGGTTAGTCTATGTTGATGGCAAAAAGACCGAAAAGCCAGGCACTTCAGTGGATCTCGAAGCCTTGATCGAGGTTCGGGGCAGTCTCCATCCCTACGTCAGCCGCGGCGGGTTAAAACTGGCCAAAGCGCTGGACGTCTTCCAAATTGATGTCCGGGGCCTGACCGCTATCGACGTGGGAGCATCCACTGGAGGATTCACCGACTGCCTGCTTCAAAACGGCGCTGCCAAGGTGTACGCGGTGGATGTGGGGTATGGGCAGTTGGACTGGAAGTTGAGGAACGATCCCCGTGTCGTGGTGATGGAGCGGACCAACATCCGCTACCTGGCAAAAGATGCCCTGGATGAACTGGCGGATTTAGCAGTGGTTGATGTTTCCTTTATCTCCCTGACCAAATTTTTCGGCAGCTTGCTGCGGCTGCTAACAGACCAAGGCCGAGTCGTCGCCTTGATTAAGCCCCAATTTGAAGTCGGCAGAGAGTTGGTGGGAAAAAAGGGGGTCGTACGGGATCCCGGCGTCCACCAGCGGCTGCTGCTCGAGCTTGTGAAAGAGCTGCAGGAATGCGGCGCAGGCCTTATCAACCTTGACTATTCGCCGATCCTCGGCCCAGAGGGGAATATCGAATACTTGTCGTATTTTGGCAAACTGGCTCCGATCATTGATCATACCCAGCTTGTGGAGGAGACACTAAAGGCTGTGGCCGCTGATCAGGAGCTTAACAAATGGGGGTGGAGATTCTGATCAGGCTTGGCATCATGCCGCATATAGGGAAGAAGCAGGCACTGGCGCTGACAAAACAGGCCGTTGAATACTTGGAGGCACGGGGAATCACACCTTGGGTGGATCCGAAGGCGGCGCAGCTGATTCACCGGGCGGATCTTCCCTGGAAGCCGGGGCAGCTTGCGGAGCTGGATGTCCTATTGGTGTTGGGAGGGGACGGAACGCTGCTCAGGGCAGCAAGGGATGCTGCCGAGTATGAGCTGCCGATTCTAGGCGTAAATGTGGGCCATCTTGGTTTCCTGACAGAGTTGGAAACCGATAAGCTGGAGTTTGCTTTGGCAGCCCTGATTAACAAGGAATACAAAATAGAAGAACGAATGTTTATCACATGTAGGATCATCCGCGGCGGCCAAACGGTGGCAAGCTACAGGGCTTTGAATGACGCGGTGATCGCCCGCGGCACTTTTGCCAGGATCATCCAGGTGAGAACGCTTGTGGACAATCAGCCGGTTGTGGACTATCAAGCCGATGGAATCATCGTGGCGACTCCGACCGGTTCTACGGCTTATTCACTCTCGGCCGGGGGTCCGATTGTCGAACCGCAGTTGGATTGCCTGATTATCACGCCGATTTGTCCGCACACTCTGGCGGCCCGCTCCGTGATTGTCCATCACGATGCTGTGGTCAAGGTCATTGTGGAAGCGAGCCATAAAGATATCATGCTGACCATCGACGGGCAGGCGGGGTTTCCTCTTCAGAGCGGTGATCAAGTGGAAGTAACCAAGGCTGACGTCAAGGCCAGATTTGTCAAGCTGCAGGAGCGGAATTTTTTCACGATTCTCAATAGCCGGTTAAAAACAATCATGAGCAGAAAGGATTACGACCAGTGAAAAGCAGGCGTCAACAGTATCTTTTACAACTGATCAAAGACCGGGCCGTTGAAACCCAGGAAGAACTGATGGGATATCTGCATCAAGCTGGGTTCAGGGTGACTCAGGCCACTGTGTCCAGGGATATTAAAGAACTGCGGCTGGCCAAGGTCCCCGATGGGAAAGGCGGCTACAAGTACGCCCTGCCGCAGGGTGCTGGCAAAGGCGATCTAAACCGGCGCGCCCGGCGGGTCTTTGAGGACTACGTTCGGGGAATTGATTTCAGCGGCAATCTGCTGATCATCAAGACATATCCCGGGGGCGCGAACGCAGTGGCGGCTGTTTTGGACGAGCTGCAGTGGGAAGGTGTGATTGCATCTTTGGCCGGCGACGATGTGATATTTTTGGTGGTGCGCAGCGAAGCCGAGCAGAGCCTGAAAAGGCCCAAGGGCGTCGCTGGAGAACTGTACCGCAGACTGGAAGACCTGCTTTACGGCCACTGAGGTGACGAAGGATGCTGAAAGAACTGCAGATTCGGGATTTTGCCCTCATTGAACAAGTTCATTTGTCGTTTTACGAAGGTTTCAGCGTGCTCACCGGCGAAACCGGGGCCGGGAAATCCATCATCATCGATGCTTTGAGTTTGCTGTTGGGGGCCCGGGCTTCGTTGGAGATGATCCGCACCGGCTGTGAACGGGCGGTGGTTGAGGGTGTTTTCAGCATACCGCAGCCAGTTTGTCCCCTGCTTGCCGAGTGGGGGATCGGTATCGATTCGGAACTGATCATCACCCGCGAAATTCACCGCAGTGGGCGGAACCGCTGCTGGCTGAACGGCAGCCTGGTGACGGTCAACCAGCTTTCACAGCTTGGAAGAGCTTTAGTGGACATCCTTGGCCAGCACGATCATCAAAGCCTGCTTGATGTCTCGCGTCATCTGGACATGCTCGATGCCTTTGGCGGGGCCGAACTGCAAGACCTGCGCCGGTTGGTGGCGGACAGGCATCAGAAATACATTGAAATCAAGAGAGAAAGGGAGCGCCTCCAGAATCAGGAACGGGAGCGGTTGGTCCGCATTGATCTGCTGCAGTTTCAGATCAATGAAATTGATCAGGCCAAGTTGAGAGTCGGGGAGGAAGCGGAACTGGTGCAGCAGCAGCAGCGCCTGGCCAACATCGAGCGGATCACCACCACAGCTGAAAGTGTTTATGCCAGGCTGCAGGAACACACAGATCAGCCGCCGTTGTACGATCAGCTGGCTCAGGCTGTCACCGAACTCAGTTCCCTGACCCGCTATGATTCTAAGATCGCGCCTGTTCTTGAGCTGTTCAACCAAGCCCTGATCCAGCTTGAGGAAGGATCCCGGGATCTGCGCCAATACCTCGAAGAGTTCGATCGGGATCCTGAGGCGCTGGAGCAGATTGAGAACAGGCTGGCTCTTCTAAGGACACTGAAGCGCAAGTACGGCGAAAGTGAAGCGGCAATACTGGCTTATGCCGACCAAATCAGGCAGGAGCTAGAGGTGCTTCTCGAGAGTGAAATCACGATTGAGAAACTGAAAACGGAAGAAGAAGCCATCAACCGGGAACTGGCCGGGCTTGCCGGTGAGCTGAGGCAAAAGCGGCGGCACTATGCCAAGATTCTGCAGCAGCAGATAGAGAAGCATTTGGCGGACCTGAACATGGAAGGCACCAGGTTCGAGGTGCGGATTACAGATCAGCCTCTGAACGAGACAGGCATCGATGCGGTGGAGTTCATGATTGCGCCAAATGTGGGCGAAGAGCTGAAACCGCTGGCAAAAATCGCGTCAGGTGGTGAAATGTCCCGCGTCATGCTGGCGCTGAAGAACTGCCTGGTGGAGATCGATCGGATTCCGGCTCTAGTTTTTGATGAAGTGGACAGCGGGATCGGCGGCCGGACCGCCCGCAGTGTGGCTCAGAAGCTGCGGCACTTAAGCAGGCAGTTCCAGGTGTTTGTCGTGACACACCTGCCTGTGGTCGCCAGTTTTGCCGAGCATCATTACTATGTGGAAAAGCACGAGAAGGACGGTAGGACCAGTGTCTCTGTAACTCTCTTGGATGAGCAGGAAAGAATTGATGAGTTGGTGCGGATGCTGGGGGGGCAATCGGGCCAAGAAGCCACCGCCGCCCACGCCAAAGAGCTGTTGAAACAGGCGAATACCAGCTAGTTCCTGAAATATAACCAAACCAACCCGGGTACGATACAAGCAGATGATTTTTGCGAGGGGAGTATCCGGGTGTGAACAAACGGTACTATTGGCTGCTACTCATACCTGCACTAATCGGGTTTGGATTGCTTTCCACATTGGCTTTGGCGAGTATGTCAGGGATTCCCGGCGAAATCAGGCTGTTTCCTGGGACCGAACTTTCATTGTCAGTTCAACTTCCATTCCGGTTGGTGGACGGCGATGGCTTGCATGTCCCCACACCGGAGGGGAAGTTTTTTTTACGGGCGGATCAAGTTGGCAAACAGCATTTTCAGCTGTATCTGTTCGGCTTTATCCCTGTGAGGGAACTGGTGGTGGATGTGGTCCCGGAAGTGCTGCTTTTTCCCGGGGGCCATTCCATCGGGGTAATGGTCAACCCAGTCGGATTGGTGATCAGCCGCATAGTACCCGTGAAGGGTATTGACGGTGGAGAGTATTACCCCGCGGTGGAGGCAGGGCTGCAGCCGGGGGATTTGATTACAGCTATCAATGGCAGAAAAGTCACCCGCCCGGAGCAAGTGGGGCAGATCATCAATGAGCTTGCGCCAAAATTCCAGACTCTCACCGTTGAATACCAGCGGTATGGAGAGCCGATGACAACCGTGATCAGACCAGTATTGTCGCTGCAGGAAGATTTCAAGGGCGGACAGCGCCAGGTTTACCTGATGGGAGTGTTCTTGGAGGACCCCGCCAGCGGTGTGGGGACACTGACCTTCTTCGATCATGATTCAGGAAGATACGGTGCTTTGGGCCATACGATCACCGACAGCCTTGGCCGCAGTGTGGAGATTACCGACGGCAGTATTGTAAGTGCCAGCATCGAGAGTATCAGGCAGGGAATGCGGGGCATGCCCGGGGAAAAGCTGGGTGTTTTTGTGGATGACGCTGTCATCGGCTCAATCGACAAGAACTCCAAGTTCGGCATTTTCGGGCATCTTTCGGCCAAACTGGACAACCCTTATTTCACCGCGCCGATTCCCATCGCCTTCAACCATGAGGTCAAGCCAGGCCCTGCCAAAATCTACACGGTTATCGACGGGGACCGGATTCAGGAGTTCGATGTGGAAATCACCAAGGTTTACCGCCAATCCCAGCCTGATGACAAAGGGATGATCCTGAGGGTGACGGATCCTGTCCTCCTCGGCACAACAGGAGGCATCATTCAAGGCATGAGCGGCAGCCCGATTGTGCAGAACGGGAAACTGATCGGCGCCATTACCCATGTCTTTGTCAATGATCCGCGGATGGGCTATGGAGGATTCATAGAATGGATGGTATACGAATCAGGAATTAGCGAAAGCCTGGCAAAGGCCAGTTAGTGGAGGGCGGCAGGAATCAGGCACCGTTTAGCGAATTTTCAGAGTGCCGAGGATGGGAGGTGCCTGCAGTTGATCAAGGTTGTGCTTCGCGATGACGATCAGGAATTCTGCCGCATGCTCCGGGAAAAACTCCAGCGCGGCGATGACATCAAGGTGTTCGCAGCTGAAGGTGACCAGGACTTGTTGGATCTGGCAGCGGGCATTCAGCCGCATGTTGTGGTTATGGACTGCATGCATCCCGTTGAGCGGGGCATCGGCCTGATTCAGGCACTCATTGAGCGGCAGCCTGAGGCTCAAGTCCTGGTGATGTCGAGAATCGAGGATGACCGGTTTGTGCACAAGCTGCGCGAAGTGGGAGCGGCCTATTATCTGATCAAGCCATTCCAGCCAGAGACCTTGGTTGAGAGAATCAAGCTCGTCCATTACTACCACAGCGCTGAGTTAAACTCCCGTTACGGCCGGGCTCGTGCCCACATCCAGCAGTTCGCGGCGGATTGCCTGAGCCGGCTCGGAATACCGCCGCATTATCAGGGCTACCATTATCTGCTTGACGCAGTTCTCCTCGCCAGTCAGGATCAATCATGGTTGAACGGAATCACCAAACACCTATACCCAGCTGTGGCCAGGCAGCATGGGGCCACGGCGGGCCAGGTGGAGCGGGCGATCCGCTATGCCATCGACGCGGCATGGACCAAGGGGGATCTCGACCAACTGCACACACTTTTTCCCTATGCGATAGACCCGGCTAAAGGCAAGCCTACCAATTCTGCTTTTATCGCCAAAATGGCAGACATTATCAAGATGAGGTTTTCCCTCCCATGACTAAACCTGCAGGCAATGGTCAATATTAGGAAGGACGGAGAGCATTTTCTTCGTCCTTACGCTTTTTATTGGGGTGCGGGCGATGGATCACAGCGGCAGAGCACGACTGGGCCGAAAAACCAAAGAATTGGTCAAGTGCCTCCAACCAAGAGAGATCCCCATCATTGATCATGCTGATCTTGATGCCTTGGGAGCTCAGCAGCTCGTTGACTGCGGCGTCCGTGTGGTCCTCAACGCCGCCGACTCCATCACAGGGCGTTATCCAAACCTGGGCCCTCAGCTTCTGTCGGAGTGCGGTGTTTCCATCATCGACTGTCTGGGAGAAAGAGTGTTCGAACTAGTCCAGAACGGGGACTACCTCCGAATCAGCGGTGACAAAATTTACCGCGGCGGGGAGCTTGTGGCCCGTGGGCGCATGCTCACACCTGAATTGATCGAGCAGATGATGGAACAGGCCCGTAAGAATCTGGACTTGGAAGTTTCCAAGTTCGTGGACAATACCATTGCTCATGTGCAGAAGGAAAAGGATCTGATCCTGGACAGGATGATTATTCCCAAGATCCGGACCAAACTTCTCGACAAGCATGTGGTGATCGTGGTGCGGGGCGCCAGTTATCGGGCGGATCTGGAAGCAATCGCCGCCTATATCGAAGACATGAAGCCGGTGTTGATCGGTGTCGACGGTGGTGCGGACGCACTGCTGGAGTTCGGGTTGAAACCGGACCTGATCATCGGCGATATGGACAGTGTCACAGAGGAAGCCCTTCGCTGCGGTGCGGAAATCCTGGTCCACGCCTATCAGGATGGGAGAAGCCCGGGCGCGCGGAGGCTGAGTGAGCTGGATGTCGACTACAAAGTGTTTCCCGCTCCAGGGACCAGCGAAGACATCGCGCTGCTTTTGGCCTATGAGTCGGGAGCGCAGCTGATTGTGGCGGTAGGGCTGCATTCAAACCTGATTGACTTTTTGGAAAAAGGCAGGCAGGGTATGGCTTCGACGTTTTTGACCAGGATGAAAGTAGGGTCGATTCTGGTGGATGCCAAGGGGGTCAGCAGGCTGTACACCGGAAGATCAGGACTGCTCCATGTTCCGCTCTTGATTGCCGCATTGATCCCAGTGATTCTGCTGTTGGCGCTGGCGACATCTTGGCGGGATCTCTTCAGGCTTTTCTGGCTGGAGCTGAGGCTGTTCTTAGGAGGGTTGTGACCAGTGCACATCGGCTTTCGGTATCATGTGGCCACTTTGGTGGCGGTTTTCTTCAGCCTGTTTCTGGGAATCCTGGTAGGCAGCATCATCTTCCAGGACGACTTGCTCGTCAAGGAGCAGAACAGTATTATCAACGAGCTGGAGAGCAAGTTTGCCCAACTGCAGAACAAGACCAAAGAACTGCAGGCGGATCTTAGACAAGCGGAGTTGAAGGAAGCACTGCTCAACGAGGGTTGGGCACTAATTCGCGGCGCGTTGATCGCCGGAATGCTCTCAGATCGCCAAATTGTCCTGTTCACCAACACAGACAGCACATCGGCAAAGCGCCTGGCCACTGTCCTAAACGATGCCGGAGCCAAGATTCACGCCGCTTACCGGTGGCCGAGCGAAGCTGATGACGTGGAGACTTTTGCTGCCGAGCTTGCGGCACTGAACCTGGAAAACCCGATTGCTGTGGCCTGGGTTGACCAAGAGTTTCAAGGCGAGGCTAAACAGGTGCTCGACTACATGAAAACCCTCAAGTGGCAGGTATGCATTCTGCAGCCTTTCACTTCCGGGACAAACCTGGCTGATTATGGGCAGGACGCACTGGTAATCAATATCGGTGACACTTATCTTGGAGAACTTGCCATGGTCTGGGGGCTTAGTGCCGGCGCAACCGGGGTCTACGGCCGCGGCAGCGCCACTGCTCTCCTACCGGCGCTGGATGCGGAGTGACAGCATGAAGGTGACAGCGTTGATTCCCGCCTACAACGAAGCTGATCGGATCGGCGAGACAATCGAAGCTGTGGCCAGGATTGACTCGGTAGGTCAAATTGTGGTGATCAACGACGGATCCACCGACGCCACCACTCAGATCGCCCGCCGCTATCCTGTGGACGTGATTGATCTGCCCCGTAACCAGGGCAAAGGTGAGGCCCTGAATGCCGGTTGGCGTACCTTTCCTGCCGATATTTACCTCTTGCTCGACGCGGATCTGCGTTCCAGCGCCTTCTATGCCGGGGCACTGCTTAAGCCGCTGCTGGAGGATAAGGCAGATATGAGCATCGCCGCCTTCGGTGATGAGCAAACCGATTCGGGAGGCAAGATGGGTTTCGGAACAGCCAAGGCGGTCGCTGGATGGGGTATCAAACGACTTACAGGAAGGGAATTCCGCAGCCCATTGTCGGGGCAGCGGGCGGTCCGTCACAAGGTGCTGGCAGACTGCGGTGGTTTTGCTTCCGGCTTTGGAGTTGAGGCGGCACTGACGATCAATGCTCTGCGCCGCGGTTACCGGGTGGTGGAGATCGAACTGCCCCTGACACACCGGGCGACAAACCGAAGCCTGGCCGGATTTTGCCATAGAGGCAGGCAGTTGTGGCAGGTAATAAAAGTTCTTTACCATGCTTGGAGGCATCCTTGAACGTGTTTTGGGCCATCCTTTATTTCGCCGTAGTTTATGCAGCCACAGTATGCTTGGTGCCGGTGTTGATCAGAATGATCAGGCCGAGGCAGACTGCGCTCAATTACCAGAACCGGGATATTCCTGTGGGATTGGGGCTGGTTTTTAGTTTGACGGTGATTCCTGCTGTCACCGCCATGCTGCTGTTTGGACACATCCCAAGGCTCGAGGGATCGACAGCCATTATAACGGTATTGGGATTCGCATTTCTCGGCTTGATCGACGACACCCTCGGCAGCCGCGAGGCCAAAGGGTTTTTAGGCCATTTTCGCACGCTGCGGCACGGTTATCTCACCACCGGGGCCCTAAAAGCGGCCTTTGGCATGGTTGTCGCTGTTTTGGCGGCGACTCCCAGTTCCAAAGGCCTTGCGGACATTTTGCTCAATGCGCTCAATATGGCTTTGGGGGCCAACCTTGCCAATCTGCTGGATGTGCGACCGGGCAGGTCTGGCAAATTCTTTCTGCTGGCGGCGCTGCCGTTTGCCACTGCCGGCCCTTATTCCCAAGTGATGCTTGTCGCCATTGCCAGTGTACTGGCTTATTTGCCATGGGACCTGCGGGGAGAGGCGATGATGGGGGACGTAGGCGCGAATGTGCTGGGAGCCCTTTTGGGCCTTGGGGTGATGGGAGCGCCAGGCTCGGCCAAACTTGCTGTTCTCGCTTTTTTGGCCTGCGTTCACCTCTATGCCGAGAAAGGCTCTTTGACAGTGGTTATTGAACAGACACCAATCTTGAGGTTCCTCGACGCTCTGGGCCGCTCTGACCTGGTGCAGCGCTGAAATTGCAGGTATCTTCACCGCCGCGGAGAATTATTTACTCACTCCTGTTGCTGGAGGTGAGTAGGGTGGAGTACGACGGCGCTTTTTTTCTGCCCAGCGGCCCCTTGGCACAATTGGAGGGCTATGAATACCGTGAACAGCAGCGGCGGATGGCGGACTTGGTCTATCAAGTCTTGACCCACGGGCACATCGGCCTGATCGAAGCCGGTACTGGAACCGGCAAGTCCCTTGCGTATCTGTATCCGGCTGTATGCTATGCCAGAGCCACAGGGGAAAAGATTGTAGTTTCAACCAACACAATCAACCTGCAGGAACAGCTGCTGGAGAAGGACATCCCCATCCTGAAAAAACTGGGCTGCAGATTCAAGGCCGTGGTGGTCAAAGGCTGGAACAACTATCCCTGCTGGCTGCGGCTTAATGAGCTTTTAGAGCAGGTGGAACCTGATAGCGACACGGCCGGGGACTTGCGCGAACTGGAGCAGTGTCTCATTCAAGAGGCGCTGCCTCTGATTGCCAAATCATTTGACGCGCTGCCGGCGGATCTCAAGGAACAGGTACAAGCCGAGCCAGATTTGTGCGGCAGGGGCAAATGCAGTTTTTTCAACCAATGCCCAGTGTTCATCAACAAGCGCCTGGCTGAAACTGCGGATATTGTGATCGCCAACCATCACCTGCTGCTGGCGGATATTTCCATCCGCCAGGTTGTAGGCTGGCAGGAACAGGTTGTGCTTCCCCTGTACAGTCATGTGGTGGTTGATGAAGCCCATCATATCGAAGATGTCGCCACCGAGTATTTCAGTGTTCAGCTTTCCATGCTTAGGATCAGGAGGCTGCTCGGGTTCTTGTACCGCTCCCACGGGAAAAACCGGGGGATTCTGGCAAGCCTCAGGGCGAAAATCAATCTTGAACCTATGCATGCGGAGAACGATGCACGGGCTGCTCTCCTGGACTGGCAGCTTTTGCCGCAGCTGAGGATTGTCGATGAGGCCGCCGCTAGATTTTTCCAGGTGATGGAAACAGAGTGCTTTTCGGCTTCAACAGAGCAGGAAGCGGCTCCAATCCCTTACGGTGGAGTGGAAACGCTGCCGGTTCTTGAAAGTTATGATCGATTCCATACAGCTTTGGTTATGCTAAAGGGTCAGCTGAGCGCCTTGTCTGCTCTCCTTGATTCGGAGCAGCAAGAGACGCTGGCGCCGCACCTTAGGCGGGTGGAAGCTGTGATTGCTGATCTTGAGTTTATCATGAACGCCGGCGACCGCAGTTATGTCTACTGGGTCAAAAGACAGCCCAGGCAGCAGGGCTGCCTGCTGCAGGCGGCGCCGATTCTTGTGGGTGAGCAGCTTAAAGAGCATCTATTGCTGCAGGTGAAATCGGCGATCTTTACCAGCGCCACTCTTTCGGTCGGAGGTGATTTTGCCTATTTCCGCAGCGGCATTGGTATCGACCGAGTAGAGCGGTGGGATATTCAAAGCGCGGTGTACGCATCCCCTTTCGATTACGCAAACCAAGTGTACCTGGCAGTGGCGAAAGATATGCCCCTGCCGGATCAGGCGGAATTTGTGCCTGTATTGGTGGAGCATCTGGAATCGATCCTTAAGATAACCTGTGGGCGGGCATTTGTCTTGTTTACATCATACGCCATGCTCCAGAAGACTTTGGAGCAGATGAAAAAGCGTGGTTTGGATCAGCGATTCCTGATTCTGATGCAGGGGGAGATGCCCCGCACGGAAATGCTCGATCTTTTCCGGGAAAAGGAGGGTGCTGTGCTTCTGGGCACTGACAGTTTCTGGGAAGGAGTGGATGTGCCGGGGGAAGCCTTGTCCGCAGTGATCATCACGAAGCTCCCCTTCAGGGTGCCAACGGAGCCGATTGTGGCCGCCCGCAGCGAGCACCTGCAGGCTAATGGAATCAATCCGTTCATGCACTATTTCCTGCCTCAGGCAGTTTTAAAATTTAGGCAGGGCTGCGGGCGCCTGATCCGCACCCAAGCGGACCGAGGGTTGATCCTGATCTGCGATCGAAGGGTGATGGACCGGGGGTATGGCAAGCACTTTCTGCAGTCGCTGCCGACGTGCCCGGCCCGCCTGGAAAGCCTGGAGGAAATTGAACACGGACTGAAAGCTTGGTATCAAAGCAGTGCTTGCAAGAGGTAAATACGTGTTATTTACCTCTTCGTTTTTGAATATGAATACATGGGGAGGAGATCAAAGATGCGCGTCTATGTCCTCAAGCTCAACTTCACCCATGTACTGCTTTTGGCTGTGTTTCTGCTTTTGACTTTCAGCGTCTATCATGAAGGGATCCAACCCATGATCATCCAGGTATTCAATGCAGTATCCAACCGGTTGGTACCTATTTACGCAGTTGATACCCCTGCCAAAAAGATTGCTGTATCCTTCGACGCCACCTGGGGGACGGATTTGACAGAAGAGATTCTCGCCATTCTTAGAGAGCACGAGGTCAAAACTACCTTTTTCTTGGCGGGCTATTGGGTCGACAAGTATCCTCATTACGTGATCCGCATAGCGGAAGAAGGCCATGAAATCGGCAACCACAGTTACTCTCATCCGCATATGAACAGCCTTGCGTTTGATGCAGTCGTCAACGAGTTGGAGCGGAATCATGCCATGATTAGAGAGCTGACTGGACAAGATCCATTCTTGTTCAGGCCGCCTTTCGGCGAGTACAACAACACAGTGATCAAAGCGGCGGATTCGCTGGGGTACTACACCATCCAATGGTCCATCGATTCCCTCGATTGGAAAAATACTACCGCCGACCAGATCTACCAGAGGGTGATCAGCCAGGCACAGCCAGGCGCCATAGTTCTGTTCCACAACGCTGCCAAGGAAACGCCCCGGGCTTTACGGCGCATCCTTCCGGAATTGATAGCCCAGGGATATGAGATTGTCCCAGTAAGTGAGCTGATCTACCGGGAGAATTATTATATCGACAGTAATGGGATTCAACACTTGCGGAAAGGAGAGTAGGCTGTGGCGCAGGGATTTTGGTTCTCTCTGGTTGTGACCAGAAGAAAGCTAAGGCTTGTGGGCATTGCCTTGGCGGCGATCCTGTTCTTGCTCTTGGGCATGGCTGTGTCCAATATGATCATCCGCCGGGTCTACGGTGTCAAGCCTGGAGTGAAGCTGGCCGGGCATGATGTGGGCGGCATGCTTCGCAGCGAGCTGTATGACACCATCCTAAAACTGAGCGCCGCCGCCACTGTCGAAGCTAGAAACGCCAGCTATGATTGGCAGAACGGGCTGATCAGCCCGGAACAAGTAGGGCAGGTGATCGACATCAACGCCACCATCGACTTGGTCATGAAAGCTTCGGCCGATGCGCTGCTGGATTTGGTGGCTGTCCCGGTGCTGCCGTCAATAACCCAGGCCAATTTCACACCTTATTACCGCGGCCCGGCGGACCAGCCCCTTGTCAGCCTGATGATCAACGTCGATTGGGGGAATGAAGTGATTCCGGAGATGCTGGAAGTATTTAGGCGGTATAACGTGGTTACAACCTGGTTCTTGACGGGAACTTGGGCGGAAAAATACCCAGATTTGGCGGCGGCGATTGCCATGGATGGGCATGAGATCGGCAACCACGGTGGCTGGCATGCCCTGCCCAGCGAAATGACCCGGGAGCAGATACAGGACTTGATTTTGACAGGAGAAGACAAAATCATGGATATCACTGGGCAGAAACCAATGCTGTTCGCCCCTCCCGCAGGGGATTTCAACAAGCAGACGGTGGCGGTCGCGGCGGAACTGGGCTATAAGACCATTCTATGGACCATCGATACCGTGGATTGGCAGCGCCCCGCTCCTACTGTCATTATCGATCGCGTAGTAACCCGCATCCAAAACGGTGCTTTGGTGCTGATGCATCCCACCGAGCCCACACTGCAGGCTTTACCTCTGATCATCGAACAGCTCCAGAAAAGAGGTTACAGTATTGTGCCGGTCTCCCAGATACTCAACCAATGAAAAGGAGCCCCATCAAAGGGACTCCTTTTGTTTGCGCCTCAAGAAAAGGTATTGTTTATCACATTCCAAATGCCCGGGTCTTCTTGCCCAAGGCGCCAAAGGGCAATGCCGTTCAGGTTGTACTGTTTTACCAGTTCCAGCTTGTATTTGATGCTGTAGCGGTTTTCAAACCATACCTGACGGCCGCTGCCGTAGGTGAAATAGGGGACTTTGTACTGGTTGTGCCATTTGAGGCTTGCCCCTTCCCGGGCTGCCAGCTGCATGGTTTGCTCATAGGTCAGGGCATTTGCGGTCCCGGCTTGCGGCCAGTCGTAGCCGTAGTTGGGTATGCCCAGCACTATTTTGCCGGCTGGAACCTGGCTGACAGCGTACTTTACCACCGCTTCCACCCAGTCGGCCGCGGCGACCGGGCCGGCGGGGCCGGTGCGGTAGTGCTGGTCGTAGGCCATGATCACTAATTGATCGACATGCTTGCCCAGTCCTTGGTAATCATAGGCGCCGGAATGGCCGTGCTGTGGATTATCCGCGGTCTTGGCGGGAACAGCCATGGTGACTTTGACACCATCCTCCCTCAGCGCGCTGCTGAGTTCGGCGACAAAATCGGTGAGAGCCTGCCGGTGTGACGGGGGAACACTTTCCAGATCCAGATTTATACCGGTCAGCCCCCACTCGGCCGCTGCCGATCGGATTTGGCTTATGGCTCTGGCCCGGGCGATCTCGCTGTCCAGCAGCGCTTTGACGACTCTTTGGTCAAAGCGGCCGTTGAACATGTTGTGGATCAAGGCATAAGTCTCAATCTTGCGAGTGCCGGCGAATTTCAGCACTTGTCCCAGCATCTCCGGGTCAAAATCAGCGTTAAGGTTCCCGTAGCTATCCAAGCCCCAGCTCCATGGAGCAACTCCCGTGAGATGATTGCTGTTTTGAATCAAACTGTTGTATGAAGCAGAATCCATGACATAATAGCCCAACACTGATTTGTCGTGCAGCCTTGACGGCGTTTGCGGCGCAAGGCTCGGATCCAGAGGGGCTTGGCCGCCCCCGAGGACGGAAGTCAGGTAAAACAGCAGTGTGAGTACGGGGATCAAAATATTCTGATTCACAGGCGCCCTCCTCTCTGGATGTTGATAATAACAGCTATCAGTATAGTAGCACAGGCAGCAGCCACAGCACAAAGAGCAAAACATGGGTGTCAAGGCGATTGCTGGATGGTTCATCATAATGCATGGGCTGCATAGAATAGCAGTGCGCAGAGTCTTGATGATTTGGAGCTGGTTGGTGTGCGGTATTCTGACTTGGCCGGCAAGGAGATCGTCTGTTTTGAAGAGGGCATTCGCTTGGGTGTTGTCAATGATACTGACTTGATTATCAACACCGAATCTGGAATGGTGGATTCGATCATCATTCCCTACGGCAGAAGCTGGTTTCACAAGAGAATAATCGTCATTCCCTGGCAGGGTATCAAGAAGATCGGCCGGGACCTGATCATTGTCGATTTGGCCAAGGCACAGGATTATGAGGATATCGTCCGCAGGCTGGATTTAGAATAATTTGCCCTTTCCCTTGGGTAGAATAACGGTGTACCCATTTCAGGAAAGGGGGATTTGTCAGTTGTCCACAGTAATAGGGGTATTCAATCAAACCGAAGCCGCCGAAAAGGCAGTGAAGGCACTTCGGGACAAAGGGTTTACGGAGAACGAAATCTCCATCATCGCCAAGGATCAGGGCAAGACCAAGACCAAGAAGGGTGACATGGAAGTCGGGGGAGATTTCGGCACCAATGAGAATATTGCTGACGGCACAGCGTGGGGTGGTGCGCTGGGCGGCTTGGCCGGGATCCTGGCTGGCGTCGGAGCTTTGGCAATACCGGGCATCGGCCCAATCGTCGCCGCCGGCCCTTTGGCAGGAGCCCTTTCAGGAGCTGTGACCGGTGGAGTCGCCGGTGGGCTGATTGACTTGGGCATCCCTGAGGATAGGGGCCGGGAATATGAGAACAAGTTGAAGGCAGGCGGGATTCTCGCCGTGATTGAGACCAGTGACGAGAAAGTCAACGAAGCCAGTGAGATCCTGCGCCGCAACGGAGCGCAAGACGTGGAAACCCACGGCGGCGAGAACAACTGAAGCATAGAAAAAGAGACTGTGAAGCCAGTCTCTTTTTCTTGTCTGCAGGATTTTCAGAAGCCGATCCAGAAAAATTGATCATTTCCGACGAGGTGGAGGCAGGAAATGAAGCGGGTGATAGTAAACGGAGCATTGGGCAAAATGGGAAGCGAAGTGATTAAGGCAGTCAGCCGAGAACCGGACATGCAGGTGGTGGCCGGTGTTGATCCGGCAATAAGTACGATGTCCCGCAATTCCTATGAAGGGCTCGACTTCTATTCCGAGCTGGAAGAGGCCGTCAACGCCGCCAACCCCGATGTTGTGGTTGACTTTACTGTTCCAAGCGCGGTGATGGACAACATAAGACTCTGCATGGACAAGGGAGTGCGCATGGTTGTTGGGACGACAGGAATCACCGCCGAGCAGGTTGACGCACTTAAGGCCATTGTCAACAGGGATGACTGGGCGGTGCTGATTGCTCCCAATTTTGCCATTGGCGCTCTTCTGATGATGCGGTTTGCCCAGGAGGCGGCCAAGTATTTTGCCAATGTGGAAATAATTGAATATCACCATCGGCAGAAAAAGGATGCGCCGAGTGGTACGGCCATCAAGACTGCGGAAATGATCAACCAGGTATTCAACGGGATCCAGCCGGACGCCCCAGAACATGGCGAAATCCTGGCCGGGGCCAGGGGCGCCAAAAGCGGCGGCGTTCACATTCACAGTCTGCGCCTGCCGGGTTATGTTGCCCATCAAGAGGTCATTTTCAGTTCTCCAGGGCAGCTGTTGACCATCAAGCATGATTCCACTCACCGCGAGAGCTTCATGCCCGGTGTGATTCTGGCGATCCGCAAGATCGACACACTCACTGGTGTGATTTACGGACTAGAACAGCTCCTGTGGTAAGCCCGCGCCTGGTTCACAGACCTCCTACCCGGCTCATATACTAAACCATGAGTGCATTGGGGAGGAGGTTGTTTATATGGACAGCAAGCTGAGCGGGCTGCCCGCGGCAATGCTGGGCGGCGATCGGCGTGAACTGGAACTGGCCAAGACGCTTTTGGAACTGAAAGTGGATCTGAGGCTTGTTGGTTACCCTCCCGAGCCGTATCTGAGGGCTGCCCGGCATTTTTCCGATCCCTTCGCGGCAGTGGATGGGATCAAGGTACTGATTGCCCCTATAGCCAACACCGATCTTGAGGGCAGGATTTTCACCCGCTTGGATAATCTGGAGCCGATTGATCTTACGGCCGTCTTGCCGGCTCTTGCTCCAGGAACGGCAGTTTTGATAGGTGTTGCCAAACCGGTAATCGCCAGGTTGGCCGAGCAGTGCGGCTTGCGGTTGATAGAGACTGCTGATATCGATGAAATAGCCATATTGAATTCCATTTCCACAGCCGAAGGTGCCATCCAGCTGGGGATGGAAGAACTGCCGATTACCATCCACGGCTCCCGCTGCCTGGTGGTGGGTTTTGGACGCTGCGGCCAGACTCTGGCCGGGAAACTTGCGGCATTGGGAGCCAATGTCACAGTTGTCGACCGAAACAAAGCCCGTTTGGCCAGGGCGATTGAGATGGGGATGGCCCCGGTGTTGTTCTCGCAGTTGGATTCGGCTGTGGACTTCGATCTCGTCTACAACACGGTGCCGGCCTTGGTGCTTACTGAGAGCTACCTCAGGTGCCTCAAGCCTTCCACCGTGATCATTGATTTGGCGGCAGCTCCAGGCGGAGTGGATTTCACTGCCGCCGAAAGACTCGGTATCAAAGCGATCCTAGCCCTGTCGCTCCCTGGTAAAGTTGCGCCGGTTACAGCCGGGAAGATCCTCTCCGAATGCATTCCTCCACTGCTGCAAGAACTTATGGGAGGCGGAGAGCATGGAACTTGAAGGCCTTAGGATTGGCTTTGCCATAACCGGCAGCCACTGCACTTACCAGGAAGTGTGGCCCCAGATTGAGAGGCTGGCCTCGCTTGGTGCCGATATCTATCCGATCGCTTCCAAGGCCGCTGCATTCACTGACACACGCTTCGGCCGGGGCGAAGAGATGATCAAGAAATTTGAGCAGTTGACCGGTAAAACTGCTATAATAGATCTTGTGGACGCAGAACCGATTGGCCCGCGAAAACTGCTGGATTTGATGGTGATTGCCCCGTGCAGCGGCAATACCGCAGCCAAGCTGGCGAACGCCATTACCGACACAGCGGTTACCATGGCCGCCAAAGCTGTTTTGCGCAACGGCAGGCCTTTGGTTTTGGCCATATCGACCAACGACGGCCTGGGAATGAACGCCAAGAACATTGGAGTGCTTTTGAACACACGCAATATCTTTTTTGTGCCTTTTGGCCAGGATAATCCGGAAGAAAAACCTAATTCGCTTGTGGCAGACATGAATCTGCTCATACCGGCAATCGCGGCTGCGGTTTCTTACCGGCAACTGCAGCCGATTCTCATTGAAAGAACAGTGAGGCATGCCAAGTAGGAGGGAATGAACAGTGGGAGCAGTAAACGTTGCGGTTGTGGGGGCCACTGGGGCTGTCGGCCGGGAACTGCTCGGAATTCTTGAGGAACGGTCGTTTCCCGTCAAGTCGCTGAAGCTGTTGGCGTCGCCCCGGTCAGCGGGAACGAAAATTTTGTTTAACGGTGTGGAGGTCACTGTCGAGGCTGTGTCGGCCGCTCATTTCAAAGGTGTCGACTTAGCGTTCTTCACTGCCGGAGGCGAGGCAAGCAAGGAGTGGGTGCCGGTGGCGGTCGCTGCCGGATGCACAGTGATCGACAACTCCAGCGCGTTTCGCATGGACCCCAAGGTTCCGCTGATAGTGCCGGAAGTGAACATGGAAGCGGTCAAAGGTCACGAGGGAATCATCGCCAATCCCAACTGCTCGACAATCATTATGTGCGTGGCTTTGAAACCCATCTATGACAACGCAGGCATCCGCCGAGTCGTGGTCAGTACCTATCAGGCTGTTTCCGGCGCCGGGAACGCGGCCATGGAAGAACTGCAGGCCCAAGCCGAAGCCTATGTCAGGGGTGAAGCCATCGAGGCCCAGGTGCTTCCAGTCAAAGGGCTGCCGAAGCACTATCCGATCTTGTTCAATGTAATCCCGCAGGTGGATGTCCCCGTGCAGCAGGGCTATACTAAAGAAGAATGGAAAACGATCCATGAAACACAGAAAATTTTCGCCGATTCTTCCATGAGGATTACAGCCACGACTGTAAGGGTACCTGTGATGCGCTCCCACTGCGAGTCCATCAATGTGGAAACAAATCGTAAGCTGACCGCCGAGGAGTGCCGGCGCCTGTTTGCAGCAGCTCCAGGCATTAAACTGGTCGACGACTTGGATGCCCAAATCTATCCAATGCCGCTTGACACATCGGGCCAGGATTTAGTCTGGGTTGGTAGAATCAGAGAAGACACTTCCCTGGAGAATGGGCTCAACCTTTGGGTAGCAGGGGATCAGCTCCGCAAGGGGGCGGCGCTGAACGCGATTCAGATTGGAGAGTACCTGATTGCCGATTGAGGTGAATAGTATGGAGTTCTCGGTGCTGAAGTTCGGCGGCAGCTCTCTGGCAACGGAAGAACTGCGCCGGCTGGCTGCGCAGAGAATCATTGAGAAGATAAAGTCTGGTTTTGTCCCTGTTGTGGTTGTGTCTGCAATGGGCAGGGCCGGCGACTCATACTCCACCGACAGCCTTATTGACGTGATCCGCCGCGCAAATCCAAACCCAGATCCGCAGAACCTGGATCTGATGCTTAGCTGCGGCGAGATCATCTCCGCGGCAGTCCTGGCTGAAACCTTGAATCAGCTAGGGTACCGCGCTCAGGCTTTAACTGGGTGGCAAGCGGGGATTGTTACCGATCAGGAATTCGGTAGTGCCAGGATCGCTTCAATTGATCCGGAGGCAATCATCCAGGCCTGCCGAGAGCAAATAATCCCTGTTGTAGCAGGTTTTCAGGGACAGACGGATTCCGGCCGGGTGACCACCTTGGGGAGGGGCGGCAGTGATATCACCGCGGTGGCCGTCGCCGCAGCCTTGGAATGTCCGGTTGTGGAAATCTACACTGATGTTGACGGGGTGAAAACTGTGGATCCCCGATTGATTCCCGATGCCCCGACCATCAAGGAGTTGACCTATGGCGAGATCATCGAACTGGCTCACCTGGGGGCCAAGGTTGTACACCCCAGGGCGGTGGAGATCGCTATGGAGGCCGGGATTGAACTGAAAATCCTCGGCACGGAACAGGCTGGGCTCGGCACGACGATTGCCGCCGGCGCAGGCAGTAAGAAACGAAGCGTGAAGATCACCGATCGGGTTGTAACCGGCATTGCCCATTTGACAAGAAGAGCTCATGTCAAGATCAGCGGACAGGAAGATTTCAACAAGTCGGAACTGACGCTTAGAATTTTTGACTTGTTGGCACGGAATCAAATCAGCATCGATCTAATCTATTTGTCTCCGCAGCTGATCGCATTTATCATCGATGAGGCGAAAGTTGATCTGGTAAAGCAGGTTTTGGCGGATCTGGGATTGAATACTACAGTCGAAAAGGGCTATGCCAAAGTGTCTGTCGTGGGCGCAGGCATGCACGGAGTGCCCGGAGTGATGGCCCGGGTGGTGCGCAGCCTTGAGCGGGCAAACGTGCCGATTTTCCAGACGACCGATTCCCATGCCAACATCTCATGCCTGATCCGGGAAAAGGACTTGTTGGAGGCTGTACGCGCGCTGTATGCCGAGTTTGAGTTATCGAAGGAGGGTATGTGAGTGAGGGTAGGTCAAGTCTATACGGCAATGATAACGCCTATGAAAAAGGACGGCTCCGTGGATTACAAGCAGGCGGTGAAACTTGCGGAAACGCTGGTGAGCAATGGATCCGACGGCCTGGTGATCTGCGGTACCACAGGAGAGTCGGCGACATTGACCTTTGAGGAAAAAGTACAGCTGTTCACAGAAATCGTCAATGATCTTGGCGGAAGCACAGAAGTGATTGCCGGTACCGGATCCAACGACACGGCAGCCAGCATCGCCTTGACCAAGGCAGCCGAGAAAGCCGGTGTGGACGGCATCATGTTGGTGACACCGTATTACAATAAACCGTCGCAGGAAGGATTGTACCAGCATTTCAAAGCAATCGCCGAAAACTCCAGCCTGCCGGTTATGCTGTACAATGTGCCGGGCCGGACAAACACCAACCTGCTGCCGGATACAGTAGCCCGCTTGGCCGAGATTCCCAACATTGTGGCCATCAAGGAAGCAAGCGGTAATCTCGAGCAGGTTAGTTTGCTCCGTTCCATAACTCCCGATGACTTTTTAATCTATTCAGGCGATGACAGCCTGACTCTGCCCATTCTTTCCGTGGGCGGATGCGGGGTTGTGAGTGTCGCTTCCCACTTGGTGGGACGACGAATCAAAGCCATGGTGGAGGCATTTTTGGCAGGAAGGGTCCAGGAAGCGACCAGCATTCACCTGGAACTGCTGCCGATCTTCAAGATGTGCTTCATCACCACCAACCCTGTCCCTGTCAAACGGAGCCTGGAGTTTGTGGGCATTGAGACGGGGCCGGTAAGGCTTCCGCTGGTGGACCTGACGGAAGCAGAAGCGGAGACGATTAAAGCAACGCTGAAACAGTTTGGATTGTTGGAGCGCCAGTAAATGGTGCTCTTTTTTTATGGGGCGTACTGTCGGGTTGTAAAAAGCAGCCAATTTGTTTATAATAGACCTAACGGTTTTGTTCGGGCAATGGCATCGAGTCTACCATTTGATGATCGGGCGGGCGGTAGACTCAATCTATTATTGAGTGCGTTTCAAAATCGCAGCTTAGAACATTGGAGGTTGTCTTTATTTATGGCAAAAAAACAAAAGTTTAGAATCATCTTCCTTGGCGGTATGGGGGAGATCGGCAAGAACATGACGGTATTCGAATGGAACAACGAGCTAATTGTCATCGATGCCGGAGTCATGTTCCCCGAGGACGACATGCCAGGAGTTGACCTGGTCATACCTGACACTACATATTTGGTGGAAAATGCCCACCGCATCAAGGCTGTTTTGCTCACCCACGGACATGAAGATCATATCGGGGGAGTCCCCTTTTTGCTCAAACAAGTGAACATCCCTGTTTATGGAACGAAACTCACGCTTGGGCTGCTCAGGCTGAAACTGATAGAACACGGCTTGGAACGATCGACCGAGCTTCGGGAGATCAAAGCCGGCGATCGGATCACCATCGGATCCTTCGCTGTGGAATTCATCCATGTGAACCACAGCATACCCGACGTGGTGGCCATTGCCGTCCACACTCCTTTGGGCATTGTCGTGCACTGCAGTGACTTTAAGTTCGACCAGACGCCGATCGACGGCAAGGTCACCGATTTGTACAAGCTTGCCGAACTAGGAAATGAAGGTGTGCTCTGTTTGCTGTCCGATTCCACCAATGCGGAGCGGCCGGGGTACACTGAGTCGGAACGGACGGTTGGGGATACATTCAGCCATGTGTTCGCCCGGGCCGAAGGCCGGATTTTCGTGGCTACCTTCGCGTCCAATGTGCACCGCCTTCAGCAGATCATCAGCGCATCTCAAGCCCAAGGGCGAAAGATCTGTATTGTTGGGCGGAGCATGGTGAACGTGGTCTCAATTGCCCAGGAACTGGGGTATCTGAATATTCCCGATGGTATGTTGATTGATGTGGAGCAGGTCGACAAACTGCCTGCCAACAAAGTGGTGGTGATCACCACCGGATCCCAGGGCGAACCCATGTCCGCCTTGACACGGATCGCCATGGCGGAACACAGCAAGCTGGCCATCACCCATGGTGACACGGTGATCATTTCCGCCAACCCCATACCGGGGAACGAAAAAAGTGTGGGCAAGATCATCAATCACTTATTCAAAGAAGGGGCGACTGTGGTCTATGAGCCCCATTTCGGAATTCATACCTCAGGCCACGCCAAGCAGGAAGAACTTAAACTGCTGCTTAACCTCACCAAGCCCCGCTATTTTGTGCCGATTCACGGCGAACACAGGATGCTGATGAAACATGCGGAATTGGCCGAATCAACCGGTGTGCCGAAAGAGAATATTTGTATTGCCGAGTTAGGTTCGGTGCTTGAGTTCACTGAATCAGGCCTGAGAGTGTCGGAACGAGTTCCGGCAGGGCAGGTCTTTGTGGACGGACTGGGTGTGGGGGATGTAGGCAATATAGTGCTTAGGGACAGGCGGCAGTTGGCCAGCGACGGAATTCTGATCGTGGTGGTCACCATCAACGGCCGCACTGGTGAAGTGCTCGCCGGTCCGGATATTGTCTCCCGCGGGTTCGTCTATGTAAGGGAGTCGGAGCAGTTGATCGAGGATGCCCGGGACAAAGTCCGGGAAATCTTGGAAGAATTCAAGAGTAAAGGGATCACCGAGTGGGGCTTGCTTAAACAGGGAGTCAGAGAAGCCTTGTCCCGCTACCTGTACGAACAGACAAAGCGCCGGCCGATGATTTTGCCGATTATTATGGAAGTGTAGCCGATGTTTAATTCGCGGCCCTTTTCCTCATACTAGCTTCAGATGAGGAAAGGAAGGGATAGTATATGGCCGCAATGCCAACCATGCCGAATCAGCCGGGCCCACCGCCCCAGCCCAGCCAACCCGGCCAGGAACAAACATCTATGCAGGCAATCCGCCATTTCGGCCAAATGAGCCTGCCGGACGAGTCCAATCTGTTTCATGTCCTGCCCATCATTGGGCAGGTGGAAGGCCATTTGATCCTGCCTCCCCGCAACAAAACCACCAAGTATGAACATGTCATCCCACAGCTGGTCGCCATCGAGCAGAATCCCAAAATCAAAGGGCTGTTGATCGTTTTAAACACTGTCGGCGGTGATATCGAGGCGGGACTGGCCATTGCCGAGATGATCAAAACAATGTCCAAACCGACAGTGTCTTTGGTGCTCGGCGGCGGCCATTCAATCGGGATACCGATCGCCGTGGCAGCCGATTATTCCTTTATCGCGGAAACCGCCACCATGACCATTCATCCGATCCGCCTGACAGGGATGGTCATTGGAGTGCCGCAAACATATGACTACCTTGACAAGATGCAGGACCGGATTATCCGCTTCATAGTGGACAACTCGCGTGTTTCCGAAGCACAGCTGAGAGAAATGATGTTCCGCACCGGGGAGCTTGTGCGGGACGTGGGGACGGTTTTAATCGGCGAGGAAGCGGTCAACTGTGGTTTGATCAACGAGATCGGCGGCTTGGGCGCAGCCATAGCCAGGTTGAAGATGTTTATCGAAAACCCAGGGTTCAGCAAGCAGCGCCGATTCCCGTACCAACCAGCATCCATGCCCAACTATCCGCCCAATTACCGGCAGATGCCCCAAAGTTTCGGCGGGTATCAGCCTGGGGGAGGGTATTGATGTGCTTTACTCGATTGTGCCCAATGAAGATATTTGGTCGGAAGACAGCGTTGACTATAACTTCCATGAAGTGATGATCGACGGATTTATGGTCCAGGTTGAACCGATTGATGGAGCGAGCGGCAGAGTGGTGAGGGTTATAAGCACAGATCCTCAGGCATACCTTAATCCCACATTTCAGCCCGGCAGCCTGGTGCCCCTTGGCAGTAACCGATCATAATCGCGGTTTTCACGGCATATAATGTGCCATGGAAACCGTGAAGACCCTGATCGGATTCTGCTTGAGCATTGCTGTGTTCCTGGTAAGCCTGCGCTTGATGAGCGAAAGTGTTCAAAATGCCATCGGAGCGCGCCTTAGGAAGATTTTGGCCGTTTTTACCTTTAACCCATTGACGGCAGCGATTTCCGGAGCCGCTGTCACCGCTTTGGTGCAGAGCAGCAGCGCCGTAGCGGCCGTAATGGTGGCTCTGGTCAACGCCGGAGTGCTTACATTAAGTCAAGCCTTTGGAGTGATTCTGGGTGCAAACGTCGGGACGACTGTGACAGCGCAAATCGCGGCGCTGGACCTGTCCCACATGATTGTGCCTCTAATCCTCTGCGGGCTTTTTTTATTGCCTATCAACCGCAGGACACACTATGCGGGCATGGCCTTGATCGGGCTGGGAGGCTTGTTTCTGGGACTTTCGCTGTTGAGGCTGAGCTTGACTCCTATCCTTGGCTGCCGCTGGGTGCAGTCGGTTTTGATCAGTCTGAGCCGCAACGCATTGGCGGCGGTATTGGCAGGCGTCGCTGTGACGGCTGTCGTCCAATCCAGCAGCGCTGTAACTAGTGTGGTGATCGTCTTGGGCCAGGCACAGGCCATTTCTCTGGTCGGCGCAATCGCCATCGCTTTTGGCTCAAACATCGGCACCGTCCTGACAACCCTTATTTCCAGCATCGGCATGAACCGGGAGGCGAAAGCGGCAGCTTATGCAGACTTGATCTTCAACGTGCTGGGTGTCGCCCTTATGCTGCCCTTGATTCAAGGTTTCGCGGGGCTGGTGTCCCTGACCAGCCCGGATTTGGGAAGGCAGATAGCCAACGCTCACACTCTGTTCAACGCTTTCACCGCTGTCTGCGCATTGGTGCTGATCGATCCTTTGGTGCGCCTGGCGGGCAAAATGGCAGGAATCCGTCAATATTAGGCGAACACTACAGAGTCATGAAGTGTCATATGATCAAACCACCTAAGCAAAGGAGTGGCCGGTTGTGGATCTGGTGCAGGCAGTCATATTGGGCATTGTTCAAGGAATGACCGAGTTTCTGCCAATAAGCTCATCCGGGCATTTGGTTTTGTTTGGGGCCCTGCTCAAAGTTGACGAGCCTGGGATGCTGTTGGAGATCATGCTGCATTTCGGAACCTTGATCGCTGTCTTTGCCGCGTTTTGGCGGGAGACTGCCTTGCTGGCCAAGGCTGTTTTTATAATGCTTGGAAACCCAACCAAAATTGGAAAACTGGTCAAGGAAAACCCAGGCTGCCGCTTGGTTGTGATCATCCTGCTGGCTACCGTTCCTGCGGCAGTTTTTGGTTTGGCAGCCAACGACTGGCTGGCCCGTTTGTTCGACAATCCTCGGTTCACCGGAGCGATGCTGTGTGTAACCGGGACAATCCTGTTTTTGTCCAACCGAGCTCGCCCCGGCGGCAAAACTCTGGAAGAGATAGGCAGTGGAGACGGTTTGGCGATTGGCTTCGCCCAGGCTTTGGCGGTACTGCCGGGAATATCCCGCTCCGGGACGACGATTGCCGCCGGACTGTTTCGCGGGATAAACCGGGAAAGCGCCGCCAAATTTTCATTTCTCTTGAGTATTCCAGCGGTGCTTGGTTCTCAATTACTGGCTGTCAAAGAACTGGTGGATAACCCTGCAGTGGGAGTGCCGCTGCCGGCTGCGGTTGTGGGAACTGTGACCGCGGCGGTAAGCGGGTATTTCGCGATTCGATTGCTTTTGAACTTTGTCCGCAGGGGGAGGCTCACCGTCTTTTCATATTACACTTGGATCGTCGGCCTGATCGTTTTATTGTTGGCCTGATTTGAGCAGGAAAGCAGGTTTTCAACAGCGAATTTTGACAAGAGACGATGAGGAGAGATCGGGATGGACTTGGAACACAATCTTAAGGTGATTCGCACCAGGATTGCCCAAGCCTGCGCCCGGGCCAAGCGCGATCCAGATTCGGTCGAACTGGTGGCTGTGACCAAAACAGCTTCCGATACCATGGTTGAGCGTCTCATTAAGCTTGGCCAGCATTCATTAGGAGAGAACAGGGCAAAAGCAGGCCACCTCCGCAGCGAGCATTTCCCTCAGGCCAAGTGGCACTTGATCGGCCCGCTGCAGTCTAACAAGATCAAGTACTGCCGGAATTTTGACTTGATCCACTCCCTCGAGCGCCTCAAGATCGCGCAGCTTTTGAACGAGAAGGCCAAAGAATGGGACAAGCAGGTGAATGTGCTGATACAAGTGAATATCAGCGGAGAATCGGTCAAACACGGGATTAGGCCGGAAGAAACCCTGAGCTTTGCCCGGGCCTTGATAGATGATTGCCCCAACCTCAACCTGCGGGGCCTCATGGGGATGGCCCCTCATGTAAAGCCAGAAGAGACTCGCCCCTATTTTCGGGCATTGTCCGATCTGCACGCGGAACTGCGGGCGGTGGTCAAACCTGACGCGGATATACTATCCATGGGGATGAGCAATGATTTCGAAGTCGCTGTCGAAGAGGGGGCAACGATTGTCCGCATCGGGACAGCTCTATTCATGGAGGAGGATTAGGAATGGCTTCGTTTCTGGATAAAGTGTTAGGTTTCCTTGGTGTGCGGGATTTGGAAGAGGGCGAGGCAGAAAACCGGGAACAGCAAACAAAGCCTCAGAGTAAACCGCAGGAAACCAAACTGGTGCGGAAGGGCAATCTTGTCAGCCTGGAAGGAGGAGCCAAGTCGGTTCGGGTTATCATTATCGATCCGACTCATTTTGAAGAAGTCCGGGATTATGTCGAACATCTCAAGAACAAGAATCCATTGATTGTCAGGCTGAACCATCTGGACCTTGCCGAGGCGAGGAGAATCGTGGACTTTATGAGCGGGGCGACGTATGCTATCGACGGCAACATGCGCAAGCTCGCCGACATGATTTTCTTCTTTGCGCCTCAATCAGTCACGATTGAGGGAGAGATCGAAACGACTCTCTTTGATCTTGAAGATATCGGTGAATAGAATCAAATAGGCCAGGTGTGTCCGATGATTATCATTAGGTTGGTGAACAGCGTCTTTCAAATCTATGGATTGATCATGCTGGCCAGAGTGCTCATCAGTTGGTTCACTGATCTGGACCGCAGTGCTCATCCTGTGGTTGTTTTTCTGCATCAGGCGACAGAACCGGTGCTGAGGCCGGTGCGGAATGTGCTTCCCCCAATGCCGGAAATCGATATTTCGCCGGCGATTGTGCTTGTGCTGCTGGTTTTTGTCCAACAAATGGTGGTTAGGTTATTGTATGTGCTCCTGCTCTAGTTGGGAGGTTTATCTGTGGATCGGGAAAGACTGATGTCTCACCTTAGGGGTGAGCAGGAAAGGCAGATTGGCGTCAGAGTGCTTGATGCGGCTGAGCAGGCTTGGAAGATCAACAGGCCTCAGGTTACAGACTTCTATGATCCTTATGAACAGAATGTGGCCAAAAGCGTTTTGACTGCTATCCCCGAAGTCGGGGTGGCGGTGTTCGGCGGTTATTCACGCGCGGAGCGGGCCAGGCTGACGGTGTATCCCCAGTTTTACCTGACAGAAGCCATTGAAATTCCCATCAGAGTGCTGCAGGCTAGGGGCAATTTCAGCTTTGTCCAGATCAAGCACGGAGATTACCTTGGATCCCTTATGGGTTTGGGCCTAAAGCGGGACAAAATCGGAGATATCCTCTGCCTGGAGGATGGATGCCAAGTGGTGGTGGCGGAGGAGGTTGCCGATTTCATCCTGCAGCATTGGCGTCAAGTTCATGAAGTGCCGATCGAGGTCTGGGAGATCGATCCGGAGCAGATCGCAGCGGAGCCAGAACGTGTCCGGGAAATCAAGGCGACAGTGGCCTCTCTTCGGCTTGATGCTGTTGCCGCTGCCGGTTTCGGCACATCAAGAGCCAAAATAGCCCGGGAGATTAAGAACGAACGCGTCAAAATCAACTGGAAACCGACAACCAGCCCTGCCCATGAAGTCAAGGTCGGCGATGTGCTGTCCGTTCGCGGGCGCGGCCGGGCGGTCGTGGAACAAATTACCGGCACTACTAAAAAAGGTAGAATCGGTTTGATCTTGAAACGGATGATCTAGAAGGGGAATGAAAGGGGGAGTTCCGATGCTGAAGCCGATTGACATCCACAATGCGGAGTTCAGTGTTTCATTCAGGGGGTACAACAAGGAAGAAGTCGATGACTATTTAGCCAAGATTGTCAGCAAGTATGAAGACATTTACAAAGAAAACAAAGATCTTCAGGAACAAATCAAACAACTTGAACAGGAACTGCGTCAGTACCAAAACAAGGAGTCGGACATATATGGTCTGATTACCCTGACGCGGGAGACTGCGTCCGAGGCGAAAGAAGTGGCCAACCTCCAAGCTCAAGCAATCGTCGACGAAGCCAAGCTCAAAGCAAATGTCATTTTGGAAGAAGCCAAAGCCAAAGCCAAACAGATCGTGCAGGAGCAGCAGGACAAGCTCAATCAGATGCAGAGGCGCATCCTGGAGCTGACAGACATTGAGCATAAGTTCAAGAAGCGGATGAAGCAGCTGATGGAGACCATCTGGGCGATGTTGGAGGATGTGAAGGTCAGTGAACCTCAGCATCTGGATGAAACGGCGGCCACCAAGGTGTACCAGGATCTCGGTGCCGAGATCGACGCCGAACTGGACGACGAGGCAGATCCTGCTTCCGAGTATTGACAGGCACAGTGTTTTCCGTTATAATTTGTCAAAACATATCTAATCGGTAAAGGCGATGAACAGGCTACAGTTAAAAGGCGGTTAACCCCAGCGAGCCGGGGATGGTGGAAGCCCGGTATTAACGCTTTTAACTTACCCACCTGGAAGCCGAAGGCGATCATTAAGCCTTTCCGGGTTCACCCGTTAGCGTGAGAGCCGAATTAAATTCGGCGCTGAGGGGGTTCGGTGTTCCGAACCAAGAAGGATGGTACCGCGAGCTATAACCTCGTTCCTGCATTGGAACGAGGTTTTTTCGTAAAGACCAAACCGAGGTGATCAAAATGAGTTATCGGCGCATTGTCATCAAGATCGGCAGCAGTTCTCTGACTCACAACGGCGGCAGGATCAATTTGAACCGGATCGATCACTTCCTGCGCCAAATGGTGGATTTAAAAAACCAGGGGAGGGAAGTGCTGTTTGTCACATCCGGATCTATTGTCACCGGGATGGCGGAAATGGGAGTGCATGAGCGTCCCTGCGGTATTCCGGAACAGCAGGCGCTGGCTGCTGTCGGGCAGGCCCAACTGATGGCTGTTTACAACCGTTTTCTTCGGGAGTACGGGGCTATTGGGGCTCAGATCCTTTTGACGGCGTATGATCTTGAGGATCCACAGCACAGGCTCAATGCCTACAACACTATGATCAATCTTATCAAATGGGGCGTAATCCCGGTTATCAACGAGAACGACACGGTTGCCACCCACGAGATCAAGTTTGGCGACAATGATTCGCTTTCCGCCTTGGTCGCCCGTCTGATCAACGCGGATTTGCTGATCATCCTTTCGGATGTGGAAGGGCTTTACCAGAAAGATCCCCACTTGGATAGTCTGACGTCCAAGATCGATGTGGTGGAAGATATTACCGCCGAAATTGAGGCTTATGCAGGCGGCAACACCAACAGCGTGGGCACAGGCGGTATGAAAACCAAACTCGCAGCAGCCAAAATCGCGACGGGTGCGGGCATCACGACTGTGATCGGCCCAGCCCACAAAGACTATGTAATCCTGGAGATTGTGGAGATGCTGGAAAAAGGGGCAGGCTTCCAGATCGGCACCACATTTTTGGCCAAGAATAATGCCAGAGTGAAGAACGATGGGAGGCACAACAGCGCGCAGGAGGGATGGGGATGAACTTGAGAGATATGCTGATTGCCCAAGGTAAAGCGGCGAAAAAGGCTGCCCAGGTTCTGGCAGGAATTGCCGCCGACACAAAGAACGAAGTTCTGCAAGCGATGGCTGACGCGGTGGAGAACGCCCAAGCGGTTATTGCCGCCGAAAACCAGAAGGATCTTGAGGCGGGCGAGAGGGCTGGGTTAAGCAAAGCACTGCTGGATCGGCTGGAGTTGAACACCAAAAGAATCGGCGCCATGGCTCAAGGCCTTCGAGAATTGGCCAAACTTCCGGATCCCATCGGTGAAATCGTGGAAATGCAGCGGCGCCCAAACGGGCTGCAGATCGGAAAAATGCGTGTCCCGTTGGGAGTGGTGGGGATGGTTTACGAGGCTCGGCCAAATGTCACCATAGATGCTGCCGGGCTCTGCTTCAAGTCAGGCAACGCTGTGATCTTGCGGGGAGGCTCCGAAGCGCTTAATTCCAATAGAATCCTGGTTCAAATCGCCGCCAGTGTGCTGGAGCGCTTCGGATTGCCCGAAGGTTCTATTCAATTGGTTTCCAGCACAGACCGGGAGGCTGTTTCCATACTCTTAGGCATGCATGAGTACTTGGATGTATTGATACCAAGAGGCGGCGCCGGGTTGATTCAGCGAGTAATCAATGAGGCGAAGGTTCCGGTGATCCAGACTGGTGTGGGCAACTGCCATATTTATATCGACAAAAGCGCCGACTTGGAGATGGCTCTTAAAATTGTCGACAACGCCAAGACCAGCCGCCCAGGTGTATGCAACGCAGTTGAGACTCTCCTTGTCCACCAGGAACAGGCTGATGGGTTTTTGCCACAGCTGTTTAAGTTGTTCGAGGGGAGGGTGGAACTTAGAGGGTGCCCCAAGACGCGGCGAATCCTGCCGCAGGTCAAGGCTGCCGACGAAAGCGATTGGTATGCGGAATACCTTGACTATATCCTGGCAGTGAAGGTTGTGGGCAGCTTCGATGAAGCGGTTGAGCATATCAACACTTACGGCACAAAGCATTCGGAAGCGATTGTCACCAATGATTACACTAGCAGCCAGAGATTCCTGAGGGAAGTAGACGCGGCTGCAGTCTATGTCAATGCCTCGACCCGGTTCACCGACGGCAGTGAGTTCGGTATGGGCGCGGAAATTGGGATCAGCACCCAAAAACTCCACGCCCGGGGTCCCATGGCCCTTAAAGAATTGACCACATTCAAATACGTGATTTACGGCCAAGGCCAGACAAGATCATGACGCCGCCGGAGCACCCGGAAAGGAGATGGTTTCAAAATGAGGATTGGAATTATCGGCCTGGGAAAGATGGGTTCTGCACTTGTAAGAGGGATCATCGCCGGAGGCTTGTGCCGCCCGGAGGACATCACCGCCAGTGACCCACTGCTTCCAGAAATGACAGGCAACCCTGAATACTGGGGAATCAACACCGGAACTGACAACGCGGCGGCAGTAAAGGGTGCTGATCTGGTGATCTTGGCTGTGAAACCACAGGTGTTTTCCAAAGCGGCGGCTTCATTTGCCCATGAGATCAACGATCAGCTGGTGATCTCCGTCATGGCCGGCATATCTATTGCCGGATTGCGTCAGGCGCTTGGGAATGGAGCGAGGATTGTGCGGGTGATGCCCAACACACCGGTCCTGATTCAACAGGGTGTATCAGCGGTGGCGTGGGGTTCCGGTGTCACCCAGGCGGACATTCAGCTCGTCACAGACATCTTCCAGCGCATCGGTGCAGTAGTGGAAATAGAGGAAAGGTTGATGGACGCTGCGACAGCTCTTGGCGGCAGCGGGCCGGCATACGTCTTTGTGCTGATTGAGGCTTTGGCGGATGGAGGCGTGCTGGCAGGGCTGCCCCGGGATCTGGCGCTTAAACTTGCCGCACTCACGGTAAAAGGCGCCGCGGCGATGGTTGAGCAGGGCGGACACCCCGCTGAGCTCAAGGACATGGTGGCTTCTCCGGCTGGGACCACCATCGCCGGCCTGGCTGCATTGGAAGCCCGAGGCTTCCGTTCCGCTCTTATAGACGCAGTGCGGGCTGCGGCGGAACGGGCTGCCCAGTTGGAACAGGCCGATAAGTCTTGACTTCACATGTGCGGTTTTAGTATAATTACTTATGATTGAAACGGCATAGGCAATAGACTGTGAAGAGGAGAGTAGAAGAAATCAACGGTCCCAGAGAGCCGGGGAAAGGTGAGAGCCCGGCACCAAGGTTTCTTTGAAAATCACCTCGGAGTTATCAGCTGAACTGGCAGTAGGCTGATCGGTGGTTCCGTTATCGCTGACAAGTGAAGGCTTTGGCGTTAGCCTTAACTAGGGTGGTACCGCGGGTAGCTCTCGTCCCTTATGGGATGAGAGTTTTTTGTTATAAGTACGGAAGGGGGTAGAAGCGATTGGAGAAAAACGACTACCAACAAACACTACAGCTGCCAAAGACTGATTTCCCGATGCGGGCGAATCTGCCGCAGCGGGAACCGGAAATGCTTAAATACTGGGAGGAGAAGCAGTTCTACCAAAAACTGCAGGCCGACGGCAAAGCCCAGAAGCTGCCGCTGTTTATTTTACACGACGGCCCGCCGTATGCCAACGGCAACATCCACATCGGCACTGCGTTGAACAAGGTTCTTAAAGACTTGGTGATCCGCTCCCATTCCATGGATGGGTATCATGCCCCGTACCTTCCCGGATGGGATACCCACGGGTTGCCTATCGAACTGCAGGCGATCCGTGACTTAGGTGTGGACCAGGAACGCATATCGGGGCTGGAGCTAAGGCAGAAATGCCGGGAGTATGCCCTGAAATACGTGGATATTCAGAGGGAAGAATTCAAGAGGCTGGGCGTTTGGGGCGACTGGGAGAACCCCTACTTGACTCTGAACCCCGAATATGAAGCTAAACAGATTGAGATCTTCGGTAAAATGGCGGGCAAAGGGTTTATCTATAAAGCCTTGAAGCCGGTTTACTGGTGCATGGACTGCCGGACTGCTCTTGCCGAGGCAGAGATTGAGTACTATGATCACCGCTCTCCAAGCATCTATGTCCGGTTTGCCGTTAGAGACGGTAAAGGAATCCTTCCTGAACAGGACACCTACTTCGTGATTTGGACCACAACACCGTGGACCATACCGGCCAACCTGGCCATCTGTCTCAATCCAACCTTGACATATGTCAAAGTCAAGACCAGTTTCGGCAATTTGCTTGTGGCCAAGGGGCTGTTAGAGAATTTCGCCGCCGAAATCGGGTTGGAGCAGTACGAGATCATCCAAGAGTTCACTGGCGCCGATCTGGAAGGCATAGTCTGCAGGCATCCTCTGGTGGATCGTGATTCGCCGATCATCCTCGGCGATCATGCCACTTTGGAGGCGGGCACTGGCTGTGTGCATACAGCCCCTGGGCACGGCCTGGAGGACTATGAGGTGGGTTTGCGGTACAATCTGCCGATTTTAGCGCCGGTTGATGAACACGGCGTGTTCACTGAAGCAGCCGGCAAATATGCCGGCCTGAAGGTCACTGACAGCAATAAAGTCATCGTTCAGGACCTGGAGGAATGCGGCGCCCTTCTCAAGCTGGATTTCGTCACACACTCATATCCCCACTGCTGGCGCTGCAAGGACCCGGTGATCTTCAGGGCCACAGAGCAGTGGTTTGCATCTATCAGCGGGTTCAGGCAGGCGATGCTTGACGCCATCAACCAGGTAGAGTGGATACCCCAGTGGGGGATTGACCGGATCCGCAACATGGTGGCAGAAAGAGGTGACTGGTGCATCTCCAGGCAGCGGGCCTGGGGCGTGCCGATACCGCTGTTCTACTGCGGCAAATGTGGGGAAGCGGTTATTGACGAAGAGCTGACGAACCGTGTCGCCGCGGTCTTCCGCACTGAGGGCAGCGACGCCTGGTGGAAGCGGGATGCCAAAGACTTCCTACCGGACGGTTACTCATGCCCGCACTGCGGCGGGACTGAATTCACCAAGGAAACCGACATCATGGATGTGTGGTTTGACTCCGGCGTCTCACACGCCGCTGTACTGCAGCAGCGGGATGACATGCGGTGGCCGGCGGACATGTACTTGGAAGGGAGCGATCAGCATCGCGGCTGGTTTCAATCATCGCTGTCCACATCCGTGGCCGCGTTCAACCAAGCGCCGTACAAAAGTGTGCTCACCCATGGTTTTGTGGTCGATGGCGAAGGCCGGAAGATGTCCAAATCCCTTGGAAATGTGATCACACCTAAAGAGGTTATCAAAGAATACGGTGCCGACATCTTCAGGATGTGGGTAGCGTCTGCGGAGTACCGCGGCGATATCCGCGTCTCTCAGGAAATCCTGCAGCAGTTGGCGGACGCCTACCGCAGAATCCGCAACACAGCCCGGTTTATTCTGGGCAACTTAAGCGATTTTGACCCGGAAAAAGACCTCGTCGCTTATGAAGACTTGTGCGAAATCGATCAATGGGTTCTGGATCAGCTGGCAGTGTTGAGCGATCGGGTTCGGGGAGCCTACCGACGGTATGAGTTTCATCTTGTTTACCACACCGTGCACCATTTTTGCGCCGTGGATTTGGGTGGGTTCTACCTTGATGTGCTGAAAGACAGACTCTACTGCGATCTTCCCCAAGGGCGCACGCGCCGTTCAGCTCAGACCGCCATGTACCACATCCTTGTGGAGTTGGTGAAGCTTGTCGCTCCCATCCTGGTCTTCACGGCAGACGAAATCTGGAGGCACATGCCTAAACCTGCTTCCGCTCCGGAAAGTGTCCACTTGTCCCGGTGGCAGACCCTACCGCGGCAGTTTGAAAACCGGGCGCTGAGAGACAAGTGGTCGACACTTCTGGAGGTCAGGCGTCAAGTGGCCAAAGCCCTGGAGGATGCCCGGGCCGACAAGAAGCTTGGTGCATCCAACGAGGCCAAGATTACCATCACTGCCGACAGCAGAACTGTTGAGCAGCTGAAAACGATTTCAGAGCCGCTGCCGATGCTGTTTATAGTGTCGGAAGTCAATCTGGTTGTTTCCGGCGAAACACAAGCCAAGGTCACGGTGGAATTGGCCGATACGGAGAAATGTGACCGGTGCTGGCGCTACGACGAAAGTGTCGGCAGCCATGAAAGCCATCACGTCTGCGACAGGTGTTACGAAGTGATCACAAGCTCCTCTGCAGTATAGCAGAGGAGCTTTTTTCATAGGATATTGCTTGAGGAGGCAAAGGGATGAACGAAATCAAACAAGGCTTAATCGAGACACTGATCAGGAATCTGGAGAAGCTTGCCTCGGCAATGGAAAAAGCCAGTGTGGCCGAATATATTGAGCTGTACCGCAAGCCCCGCAGGCTTTTGTACCTGAATTTCATCAGCGGAATTGCCCGCGGTTTCGGCCTGGCTGTCGGGTTTACGGCGGTAGGGGCGTTGTTTTTGTATTTAATGGGCAGGTTGGCCGCTTTGAACCTGCCGATAGTCGGTGAGTTTATCGCCGAGATTACAAGGATTGTCCAAGAAGAGCTCTCCAGGCGCGCTTACTAATCCCGGCGCCAAATCACGCCCTTTGCATAAAACAGTACGGAGGTATGTCGATGAAACATAAGGATCTAGAGCACTACCGGCTGCTGCTGCAGGCTGAACGCCGGCAGCTGTTGGAGACGATGGAGTCTTTCAAAGAACAGGGGATTCATGAGAACATGAATGATGTAAGCGGCGAGCTGTCAGCCTATGATCAGCATCCCGCCGATTACGGCTCCCAAATGTTCGAACGGGAGAAGGATCAGGGCTTGCTGGAAAACTTGAAGGACCAACTGCATTTGGTCGATCAAGCGCTGGAACGGATTGACCAGGGAACGTACGGAATCTGCCGGCAGTGTCGCCAGCCCATCAGCCCCGAGCGTCTTGAAGTGCTGCCCCAAGCTTCTTTGTGTGTGCGATGCAAGCTTGAGGAAGAAAAACAGCAGCAGCCTGAAGTCAAAAAACAAGAATTTTCGTTCAGGCGCAGTTTCACAGACGGCACCAGTTTTGTCGGCTTTGATGGGGAGGATGCCTGGCAGAGTGTGGCCCGGTTCGGGACAGCGAACACCCGCCAGGATTATGCGGGGATCGGTGATCTTGACGACGAGATGTTGAGCGATGAGGAAATGGACGTCTTGGACGCTGTTGAGGAGTATACCGATACCGATTGAGACAAATCAAACCTTGAGCAGGAAAATCCAGCCAAGAAACGAAGTTCATATAAGCAGGCGCGGCAGCGCTCGTTGCATATGGAGGGATCTGGTTGATTCATATGATCGTTTGCGCAGCGATAATCGCCGTTGATCAACTGACCAAATACTTGATTGCCGCGAACTTCGTTGAAGGCGAGAGTGTACGGCTGCTGCCATATTTGTACTTGACTTATGTGAAAAATGTGGGAGCAGCTTTTGGTTTGTTCTCCAACTGGCGGTGGCTGTTCATTCTGCTGGGATTCGCTGTTTTGGCTGTGGCTTTTTATTTCAGGGAAACAATCAAACGGCAAAGCTGGTATGTGCGGTGGGGTGTCACATTGGCGATTGGCGGCGCTGTGGGCAACCTCATCGACCGGATTCGGGTCGGGGCGGTGATCGACTTCATCGATTTGACCGTTTTTCCCATCTTCAATGTTGCCGACATGAGTATCGTGGCGGGAGTGGCACTGCTCTTTTTGGAGGTGCTGATTCATGACCGCAGAACGCCAGCTGACTGAGCGGTGGGAGTTCACCTGTGGGGAAGGGGATGCAGGAGTCCGTTTGGACCTCTATCTGGCGGAGCGGATCGGCCGTACCCGGTCACAGGTTAAGCGTTTGATCGACACAGGCCTGGTCACGGTCAATGGCGAGGCAGTCAAAGCAGGCTATGCACTGAGAATGTCCGATCGTGTTCTGGCGGTTATCCCTCCACCGGATCCGATTGAGCTGGAACCTGAACATATAGAACTTGAGATCGTCTATGAGGACGAGGATGTGGCCGTAATCAACAAGCCGGCGGGCTTGGTGGTGCATCCTGGCGCGGGGAACACTCGGAGCACTCTGGTCAACGCCCTTTTATACCACTGTACGGATTTGTCAGGGATTGGAGGGAAGCTCCGGCCTGGGATCGTCCACCGCCTGGACAAAGACACCAGCGGACTTTTGGTGATTGCCAAAAACGATTGGGCTCACCAACAGCTGTCCGCTCAGATTAAAGCCCGCGCTGTCAAGCGCCATTATCTCGCCTTGGTCCACGGCAGAGTAAAAGACGCATCGGGGGTTATTGACAAACCGATTGGGCGCCATCCGCACGACCGGAAAAAAATGGCGGTGAGAGATCAAGGCCGCCAAGCAGTCACCGAATATTCAGTCAAAGAGTACTGCGGTGATCGCTATACACTGGTGGAGTGCCGGCTTCACACCGGGCGCACACATCAGATCCGGGTCCATCTGGCGGCGGTCAATCATCCGGTGGTCGGCGACCCCGTTTACGGAAGAAAGCACGGAAATTTGGGCAGCAAGCGGCAGTTGCTTCATGCCTGTTATTTGGCTTTTAACCATCCACGCCGCGGATGGATGGATTTTCACATTGATTTACCTGCGGATTTTCAGGAGGCATTGGCCCGTGCCCGCAAAGGGTATCGGAATTCGGGGGTGGAGTTGTGAGACTGATCAAGAAAGCACAGATCATGGAAGCGGACGGGATTCGGCGGGCTTTGACCCGGATTTCCCATGAAATAATTGAGCGGAACAAAGGCACGGACAACCTGGCTCTGATTGGTGTCCGCACCCGGGGTGTGCCTTTGGCCAGGAGGATTGCCCAAAAGATAGCGGGAATCGAAGGAGTCATCCTACCGGTGGGAATTCTGGATATTTCCCTGTACCGGGATGATCTGACGTCACTAGCTGATCAGCCGATAGTCAACAAAACGGAAATTCCGTTTTCAGTCGCAGAAAAAACGATTGTGCTGGTGGATGATGTAATCTATACCGGTCGCACCGTCCGGGCAGCCCTCGACGCGATTATTGATTTAGGAAGGCCAAACGCGATACAGCTTGCAGTCCTTGTCGACCGGGGCCATCGGGAACTGCCGATCCGGGCTGATTTTGTAGGGAAGAACGTGCCTACCTCCAGACAGGAACTGATAGCGGTCTGCCTGACCGAAACGGACGGAGAGGACAGTGTCTACATCATGGCCAGGGACATGGCTTGAACGAAAAAGAGGAGCCTATTGAGGCTCCTCCCTTAAGCTTAAGGCCGACTGCTTGAAGCGAAGAAGGTTGTTGGCTTTCCTCTGCCGCACCGGTAGACTGGATCTGCTGGTGCATCTGGTGCACATATGCTGTTCCATGGCTGCCTAACCAGAACCGATGGCAGCGGTGACAAGCTTGAAAACCATTCTTGCATTTCAGCGGCAGCGGTCTTAAGCAAGTCAGGCTTCGATTCTGGATTAGGCGCGGTGCAGCGTTGCTTATCACCGCATCTATATGGTGTCCCGCTGGGCGGTATTTATACCTGGCGGGAATGGTATTTCTTTCCAGCTAAAACCCTTTTTTCAGCCGCCCATCCTTGACATGGGGCCGATCGGGTGGTAAAATAACAAGTGCTGATTCTGACCAAGGCGGCATGGCCAAGTGGTAAGGCAGAGCTCTGCAAAAGCTCGATCCCCAGTTCGAATCTGGGTGCCGCCTCCAATTGATATTCTCAATGGGATGGCAGGAAGCTGTCCTTTTTTTATTTTCCAGAACAGGCATTGATCCCAGTGGTTAATCTGGTTCCCACGGGCAGAGACTAAAAGCGAAGTCCGGTTTGAAGGAGGGATCCTTGGTGCGCAGCCTGTGGAGTGGAGCGATCAGTTTTGGCCTGGTCCATATCCCGGTGAAGCTTTACACCGCTACCGAGCGGCAGGATCTGAAGTTCAACTACCTGCACAGCAAATGCCACACACCCATCCGCTACCAGAAATACTGCCCGGCCTGCCGTACTGAGGTGGGGCAGGAAGATGTTGTGCGGGGGTTCGAATTCGCCAAAGGGCAGTATGTGGTGCTGACCGAAGAAGACTTTGCCGGTGTGGCTGTGGAAGCTGCGAAAACCATCGATATCCTCGATTTCGTCGATTTGGCGGAGATCGATCCCATTTATTTCGATAAAACATATTACCTGGAACCGGTCAATCCAGGGGCGAAAGCTTATCAACTGCTGCGTTCGGCGATGGAACAGACGGGAAAGATCGCCCTGGCTCGGGTGGTGATCCGTACCAAGCAAGTGCTGGCCGCGATCCGGGTCTACCAGGATCTGATGGCTCTGGAAACCATGTTCTATCCTGCAGAGATCCGGCCTGCGCACGCGCTTGTGAGACCGGAGCATGTCCAAATCGGAAGCAGAGAAATGGAAATGGCGGTGGCTTTGATCAACAGCCAGACGTCCAAGTTCGAGCCAAGCCAGTATGAGAACAGTTACCGCAAAGCCTTGATTGACTTGATCGACGCCAAGATTGCTGGAGATCACGGTGTAGTGGCGGCCGAGCCACCGGAACCGGGACGAGTCATTGACTTGGTGGCGGCGCTGGAAGCCTCGCTCAAAGCGGCGGAGGAGCAAGCCAGACGTGAGCGGGAAGAACAGCATGTTGTTTCATAAACCGCTGGAACCGATGCTGGCTGTGGATTGCCCAGAGCCTTTTGATTCCGGTGACCACCTGTTTGAAGTCAAATGGGATGGCTACCGCTGTCTGGCTTACTGCGATGGAGATGTGAAACTGTTCAGCCGCAACCGCAAAGAGCTCACGAGCAATTTCCCCGAGATTGCCGCAGCCTTGAAACAAATGCCCGCCCGCTGCATCCTTGACGGTGAACTGATCGCCTTCGCTGCTGATCAACGGCCCAGTTTTTCTCTGCTGCAGTCTAGTTTCAAAGGCAAAGCAGGCATCGCGACGAGTTATGCGGTTTTCGACCTTCTGTATCTCGACGATCGCTATCTATTGGGCCTGCCCCTGGTGGAGCGGCGGTCCCTTCTGATGTCGGCACTTGATGGGCTGCCCCCGGGGCGGGTTTTTTTGTCAAAAGCTGTCGAAGGCAGTGGCATCGGGTTTTTCCATGCCGTTGAGGAACTCAATCTCGAGGGAATAATGGCCAAGCGCAAAGACAGTGTTTACCTTCCAGGCAAACGCAGCCGGGCTTGGCTGAAAATCAAGCGCCGCCTGGAAACGGCCGCGGTCATTGTCGGCTATGTACCCGATCCGTCGGGCTTCAAGTCCTTGATCCTCGGCCAGTATGATCAGGGGCGGCTGGTTTATGTCGGCAGCGTCGGCACAGGGTTTTCGCAGCAGGACAAAGGGATTTTGCGCAAAGGAATGGCTGCGATCGAGTCTCCATGCCCTTTGGTGGATCCGCCGGCAATCCCTGGAGCAGTGTGGGTGAAACCCGTGCTTGCCGCCCGGATAACTTACCTTGAATACACCGACACCAGACGGCTGCGGCAGGCTAGCTTTGCAGGGCTCATTCCAGGCGCAGGGAAGGAAGAGTGCAGCGTCCCATGGCAAAACAGCTTGTAGAGGTTGAAGGGAAACAGATCTCCCTTTCCAATCTGGATAAAATCATCTGGCCGGTTCCGGCCTTGACCAAGGCCGATTTGATCCGATACTTCATCGAAATCGGGCCGATGGCGCTGAAGTACTGGTCGAACAGGCCTCTGACCTTGACACGTTATCCCGATGGAGTCCGCAACCAGGGGTTTTACCAAAAAAACTGTCCCGCCTATGCCCCGGAATGGGTGGACAGGGCAAGCATTGTCACCGACAGCGGGAACATCGAATATATTATCTGTAACGATCTGGCGACCTTGGTCTGGCTGGGGAATCAGGGAGTGGTGGAAATCCATCCCGCCACATACCACATCGCTGCTCCGGACTGTCCGAGCTTTGCCATTGTTGACCTGGATCCGACAGCGCCGTTGGGTTTTGATGCCGCAAGGCAAATTGCCAAAAAGGTGAAAGTCGTTCTGGCAGAGCTTGATTTGCGCGGATACCCGAAGACATCGGGAGCGACAGGGATTCACATATACATCCCGCTGCTGCCGAAGTACACATTCGACGACAGCTGCCGGCTGGTGGAGTTCATTGGACGGCTGCTGGTGCGGCTTGCTCCAGACCTGGCCACCAATGAACGGTTGGTTAAAAACCGCCGCGGTGTGTATATCGATCATCTGCAGAATCTCCCCGGCAAGACAATCGTTGGCGCATACAGCCCCAGGCCGCTTCCTAAAGCTCCGGTGTCGACTCCTGTCCGCTGGGAGGAACTGGACATGATTGATCCGGCGGATTTCACCATCACCACCATTCTAGAGCGGGTGAAGGCCGTGGGCGACCTTTTCGAGCCAGTATTGGCCGATCAGCAGTCTATCGACCATGTTCTTGATCTTTGCCGGGCTTAAGGCGCAAAGAATATCAGTTTTCGGGGCACCATATACTAGATCGAGAGAGGTGGGGGATCAATGTCCATCCTGACTATAGGCGCTTCCAACGCGTTGATGGATACCTTGAGGCCGGCCATGGACGCGGCGTTTGCTGAAAGGAAATGGCGCAGCGAAGGCGTGTACACATTTTTGGAACTGCCGCGCCAGGAAGGATCCGGGCCGGATCTGAAAGTTGTCAACACCATTGCCGCGGCGATATTCCGCCAGCTGTCGTTGTTTTGGTTCAAGCGCCTCCTGCGGGTGAATTACGGCTATTTTGATCCCGAAGAGCAGAAGCAGATCCTTGACTATGCAAACGGGCGCCTGGAAAACTGCCCGCATCATCTTTACCATCAGGTCTATACCGCTCTGACCGAATACTTGAGGGACAACGACCAGCTCAACCTGGATGGGTTCATCCGCTTTCGCGCCAAGGAGTTCTGGCAGTTTCTCCAAGAGACGGTGGATTCAGCGGTTGACGACTACCTGGTGGAAAGGGAGTATCAAGAGTTTGTGACACTGCTGCGGTATTTTGTGGAACTGCAGGAGCCCAAGACTGACATGGTCAATGTGATTGTTGATCAACCGGAGAGTTTCCGCATCCTCGATGTCAATGGTAATGCCATCCAAACGGATTACCTGCAGGGGATCCTGTCGGAGATTAATCACAATGAATTTGACTTTGAGGATTATCTGATCAGCGCCCTGATCACGATTGCCCCAGCGCGAATCGTGCTCCACTTGTGCCAGGGCAGCCGTGTCGAACAGACAATCATCAGCATTTTTGGCACCAGAGTCTATATCTGCGACAGTTGTGCGATTTGCAATGCGTTTTGCAAATGTCCGTGATTGTGAATGCTTGACGAGTGGTGACTGATGTGCTATACTTGTCATTGCTAAGTAGAAGTCACCGCTTCTCACCTTGTAACGCTGAGTTCACAAGGTTAAACTGACAAAGCGAGAAACATCCATATGGATGAGTGTTTTGTGTGTAAGCGGGTGGCTGCGGCGATCTGCTTTTTTTTATTAAAAATAAGGGGTGATGCACATTAGCAGTGATTTGAGAGTTAACGAGGAGATTCGCGCTCGGGAAGTAAGGGTCGTCGATGAAACAGGCCAACAGCTGGGAATCATGAGCCTCCGGGAAGGACTCCGCATCGCCGGCGAGCGGGGGTTGGATTTGGTGGAGGTTGCTCCCAATGCCACGCCCGTTGTATGCCGGATCATGGATTACGGCAAACATAAGTATGAGCAGAGCAAGCGTGACAAGTTGGCCAGAAAAAAACAGAAAGTAATCAATATCAAAGAGCTTCGCATGAGCCCGAAAATTGATGAGCACGATTTCTTGGTCAAGACTCGAAGTGCGGAGCGGTTTCTCAAATCCGGAGACAAAGTGAAAGTGACAATACGTTTCCGGGGCAGGGAAATCGTCCACACGGCACTGGCCCGACAAAAGCTTGATGAAATGGCCGATCATCTCAAAGACTGTGGTGTTGTTGAGCGGGTCCCTAAGTTGGAAGGACGTAACATGGTCATGATCTTAGTACCAAAGACCGACAATGCCAAAACAGTAAAAAACAAAGCGGACGAAAACTGATTCGGTTTGCGTCCTATGTTTAAGGGGGATTTTTATGCCTAAAATGAAGACCCATAGGGGAGCAGCCAAGCGTTTCAAAGTTACCGGCTCCGGCAAAGTAGTGCGCAATCATGCGTATAAGAGCCACATTCTGGAGAAAAAATCAGCCAAAAGGAAGCGCAAACTGCGTCAGAGTGATTTGATCCACAGTAACGACGCCAAGCGGGTAAAACGCATGCTGCCTTATGGTTAATGGTCAATAGAAGATAGGGGGAAGATTGACATGTCAAGAGTTAAGCGCGGATTTGCAGCACGCCGACGCCGCAATAAGATTCTGAAACTGGCCAAAGGTTATTATGGTGCCAAGAGCAAACTGTTCCGTCCCGCGAACGAACAGGTGCTCAAGTCTTTGGCATATGCATACCGTGATCGGCGGAACAGGAAGCGGGATTTCCGCAAGCTGTGGATCGCCCGTATCAACGCTGCCGCCAGGCAGAATGGGATGTCTTACAGCCGCTTCATTGCCGGCTTGAAGGCGAACGGAGTGGAGATCAACCGCAAGATCCTGGCCGATCTGGCAGTCAACGACGCCGAAGCGTTCAAGCAGCTGGTTGCCGTGGCCAAGAAACAGTAAAAGAATCCGGGTATTCTATCCGGATTTTTATCTATTGAGGAGTATTTCGGTGGAGATCTCTAGCAGTCAAAATGAACGCATCAAGTTTGTCAAAAAACTGTACCGCCGCCGATACCGCGATGAGTACGGCCTTTATCTTGCGGAGGGGCTGCGGCTGGTGGAGGATTTGTGCGTCACCAGCAGTGTCCGCGAACTGTACTATACCAAGAAGCTGACTGTCAGCGAGCGGGGGAGGCGGCTGCTGGACCGAATCGCGGCAGGGACAGGCGCCCGTGTGTACCTGTGCACCGAGAAGGTGTTTGGCGAGATCAGCGATACGGACGCTGATCAAGGTGTGCTGGCCGTTTTGGAGAAGCCGCAGCCGGTTGTTGACTGGGAGCCCCAGCTTAAGCAGGGCATGATCCTTGTGCTGGACCGCATCCAGGATCCCGGCAATCTGGGCACTATCATCCGGACGGCAGCGGCAGCAGGGGTGGATGGGCTGTGGTTGGTCGACGGAACAGTCGATCCATTCAACCCAAAAGTTGTGCGGGCGTCGATGGGGGCAGTCGGGAAACTGGCAATAGCCTCTGTCACCGCTGAAGGCTGTGTGGCGCTGTGTGAGCGTCTGGGACTGAACTTGGCAGCGGCAGCATTAGGCGGGGCTGTACCCTATTACAATCATGATTTTTCCAAGCCCTGCGCCTTGATTATCGGCAACGAAGCCAATGGCGTCCAGCCGTATCTCTTAGAGCACAGCAGGGCAAAGGTGTCGATTCCTCTGGCAAACGATGTGGAGTCGTTGAACGCTGCAGCCGCGGCAGCCATCCTGATCTACGAAATGGTCCGTCAAAGGCGGTTTATGCAGTTGTAAGCCATCTGTCTGTATGTTATAATTGATCTAACATCGGGCAGAAAAGGGTGGTAGTTAATGAGCTTGACACCTGAAGTAGTGTGGAAGATTTTCTTAGCTACCGGTTCCATAGCAGCTTATCTGCTGTATAAGCAGCTTGCCGCTTTACAAATTCATACATTCCACTGACGCAATCATTGTCTATGTCAAATCAACGTCAAAAGCGATGACAGAGACAAGTAAGCCAATGGAAACCACAGGGACGGCGGGCCGCAGACTGAGAGCCCACCGGGGGACAAGTTGGCTGAAATTCACTCTTGAGCTGCCGGCTGAACTGGGAGTAGGCTGGGCCGGATGTCCGCCGTTACCGGATGAAGAGTGGGTTGTGCTGTTCATGCATAATCAACTAGGGTGGTACCGCGGAAGCTTTTTACGTCCCTTGGATGTAAAAAGCTTTTTTAGTATATTCTGGAGGTGTGGGTATGGAAGCGAGTATTCAAGCCGTGAGAGCGAGAGCCATAGAAGAATGCAGCCAGGTTGAAAACCTGGAAGAGCTGCAGCAGCTGCGGGTGAAATTTCTCGGTAAAAAGGGAGAAGTCACACAACTGCTGCGGGGATTGGGAGGCATACCTGCGGAACAACGGCCGGTGGTAGGCCAGATGGTCAACAACCTTAAAAGTGAACTAGAGCAGCTTTACGATGAAAAGCAGGCGCAGCTGGAGCGGTTGATCCAGCAAAAGCGCCTGCAGGAAGAGACTTTGGATATCACTCTGCCCGGCCGCATGCCCAGATCAGGCGCACTCCATCCTCTCACCCTGGTGTTGAACGAAATCAAGCAGATCTTTATCGCTATGGGCTACAAAGTGGTGGAAGGACCGGAGATTGAGACCGACTACTACAATTTCGAGGCATTGAACATTCCCAAGGACCATCCGGCAAGGGATATGCAGGATACGTTCTATATCACAGAAGACTTTCTGCTCCGCAGCCAGACATCTCCGGTTCAAATCCATGTCATGGAACGGCAAGAGCCTCCGGTGAGGATTATAGCTCCCGGCAAGGTGTACCGTGCCGATTCCGACTTGACGCATTCGCCCATGTTTCATCAGGTCGAAGGGCTGCTGGTCGATGAAGGGATTACCTTCGCCGACCTCAAAGGCACACTTCAGGCATTCGCCGAGGCGATGTTCGGCCCTGAGACCAGGACCCGGTTCAGGCCAAGTTATTTTCCTTTCACCGAACCCAGTGCTGAAGTGGATGTTTCATGCATCATATGCCGGGGCAGGGGATGCCGGGTGTGTTCCAACACAGGCTGGTTGGAGATACTGGGCTCAGGGATGGTGGATCCCCGGGTGCTGGCGAAGGTTGGGTACGATGTTGACAAGGTTTCAGGATTTGCTTTCGGGATGGGCATTGAAAGAATCGCCATGCTCAAATACGGCATCAATGACATCAGGCTGTTTTACATCAATGATCACCGGTTCTTGAATCAATTCAGGTAGACTGGGCGCGAGGGAGGAATCAAGATGAAGGTATCATATCACTGGCTGCAAGATTATACATCCATACCGTGGGGCCCGGAGGAACTGGCAGACAAACTGACAATGGCCGGAATCGAAGTTGAATCGATCGAACGCCTCGGCCCTGAACTGTCACATGTGTATGTAGGCCAAATTGTCGAAGTGGAGCCCCATCCCAGTGCTGATCTGAGCGTATGCCGGATCGATGTGGGCAGTCAAGTGCTGACTGTTGTCTGCGGCGCACCCAACGCTCGGGCTGGTATCAAAGTCCCGGTGGCTTTGCCCGGGGCGGTTTTGCCAAACGGGATGAGCATAAAAGAGGCAGACCTTCACGGTGTCATCTCTTACGGTATGGCCTGCTCCGAGCAGGAATTGGGCCTGGGTGATGATCATTCGGGGGTTATGGAACTGCCCGACGATGCTCAAGTGGGCCAAGATTTGGCTGCGGCCCTGGGGCTAGATGATCAGGTCCTCGATGTATCCGTGTACGCCAACCGTCCGGATTTGATGAGCATGTTAGGCATCGCCCGGGAAGTGGCGGTTCTTTCCGGGACGACACTGAAGTATCCAAGCCTGGAAGTGCCGGAAGACGGCCCGTCGGCTGCGGAACTTACCTCCGTGACCGTGGAGGATACGGACAAATGCCCCCGCTATTGCGCCCGTGTGATTTCCGGCGTGGCCATGAAAGCCTCGCCGTTGTGGATGCAGCAGCGGCTGCGGGCGGCTGGAATGCGGCCAATCAACATTGTTGTTGACATAACCAACTTTGTCATGCTGGAGACAGGGCAGCCGCTTCATGCCTTTGATTATGACCAGCTTACTGAAAACCGGATAGTAGTCCGTACTCCCGCTGCCGGCGAGAAGAAGTTTGTGACTCTCGACGGAGTGGAACGGGAGCTTACCGAGGATATGCTGATGATCTGCGACGCCGAAAAACCTGTGTGCATCGGTGGAGTCATGGGCGGAGCCAACAGTGAGGTCACAGATCAGACCAGGACAATCCTTTTGGAAGCGGCCAATTTCAAGGCGGCGAACATTCGCCGCACTGCCAGAAAGCTGGCGATCAGTTCAGAAGCGGCAGCTCGCTTTGAGAAAGGCATCGATCCTGAGGCCACCATCCTGGCGATCAACCGCGCAGCGGCACTTCTGGCAGAACTGGCCGGCGGCAAGGTGGCCAAAGGTATTATCGATGTCAATCATGCCGATGCCGGGCGCCGGGTGATTACGCTGCGCCCGGAGCGGGTAAACCAACTCTTGGGTACCAATATCGCTCGGAACGTCATGGCGGAAATCTTAAGCCGGCTTGAGCTCGAAGTCGATCAATCGGCTGAGCCGTGGCAGGTTTGGATTCCCAGTTTTCGCCGGGATCTGGAGCTTGAATGTGACCTGATTGAGGAAATCGCCAGATTCTGGGGCTATGATCAAATTCCGGTGACGCTTCCGGCCAACAAAAGCGGTGCCGGCGGTGCAACTCGGGAGATGTCCTTGATCGATCAGCTCAAGGTGAAACTTGTTGGGGCAGGCCTGAACGAGATTCTGACTTATTCTTTTGTCAGCCGCCAAAGGCTTGAGCAAGCCAATCTAGATCACCTTCCCCAACTGCGAGAGATGATCGCACTGGCGAATCCTTTGACCGAAGATCACAGTGCGATGCGGACCACGCTTTTGCCAAGCCTCTTGGAGTGCGCCTCTTACAATGTCAGCAGGCAGCAGGAGGACCTGGCTCTATTCGAAATCGGAGCTGTATACCTGGCCGACAAACTGCCGCTTCAAAACCGCCCTGCGGAAGAAAGGCGGCTGGCTCTGCTGCTCACCGGTGGACGCACCCCTCGCCACTGGAGCGTGGAGGCAAAGGCTTACGATTTCTATGATCTCAAGGGATTGGTGGAATATGTCCTGGCAGATTTCAAGCTGGACTACACATGGGAGAAGGGGTCGCTGCCCATTTTTCATCCAGGCCGCCAAGGCCGGGTAGTGGCCGACGGCCAGATTATCGCTGTCATGGGCGAGGTGCATCCGGAGGTGCAGAAAACATATCGCCTGCCAGAGCGTGCATATCTGGCTGAGGTTTATCTGGAACGCCTGCTAAGGGCTGAAAAGCCTGTACCCGTATTCCAGCCGCTGCCCAAATACCCTGCGATCGATCGGGACATGGCAGTATTGGTGGATGAAGAAATCCCGGTTGGCCTGTTGGTTGAACAGCTTCAGCAGGCTGGTGGGAGCTTGCTGAGGGCGATTGACATTTTCGATGTTTACCAAGGAAAACAAATTGCCCAAGGCAAGAAGAGCGTAGCCTTCTCCTTTGTTTTCCAGGCAGACCGCAACCTGACCGATGAAGAAGTCAATGAGCAGCTTAATTCCATGTACCAGACCCTGCACAAGAAATTCGGCGCCCAACTGCGGTAGAAGGAAATCGCGCCGCTAAGGCGAAGTTAAAAATATGTGAAAGAATGGGTAAGAAGGTGAGATTTGTGACTGATGCAAAAACTACCGTGGTCAAGGTGCAGATCGCAGGAGAAGAGCACCTGATCAAAGGAAATGCCCCTGAAGAATACATCCTTGAACTGGGGAGAATAGTTGACGAGAAGTTTAGGGCAATACAGCAGAAAAGTCCCAATCTCACTCGGCACCGCATGGCCGTTTTGGCGGCAATCAACCTTGCCGATGAACTGCAGAGGGTGAAAGCCGAATACCAGGAGCTTCTGAAGATAATGGAGGAAGCCAATTAGAAAGAGGGGTTAAGATGGCTGGCAGGTGGATCGATCTTTTGATCATAGTGATATGCGCCATTGCCATCTGGCGTGGGTTTCGCCGTGGGATTATCAGAGAGATTTTAAGTCTGTTCGGCGTTTTGCTGGCGGTGGCGGTGGCTTTCCACCGGTACCAGGATTTGTCGCTGCGGTTGATGGTGAGTTACCCGTTGATTGAGTGGCAGGCCCAGTTGATTGCGTTTGTGGTTCTCGCTGTAGGCATCAGCTTAGTCGCCATGCTGTTGGGGTTTGTCTGGTCCAAAGTGGTGCGTTTTACACCGCTGGCTCTAATCGACGGGATTCTGGGCGCCACGTTTGGCACAGTCAAGGTATTGGTTTTCGTGATGGCGGCCATTGTTATCCTCCATTCACTCCATGTTGAGGCAGTCGAGGAAGTGCTGGCCGGTTCGCTGGTAGTCCAGCAGTTTGATATGATTTGGCCTCACGTGCGCCTGGGTTTGGAACGGGCTTGGCCGGAAGAATGGGCCAAACCAGGATGGCTGTTTCGCCAGCTTCAGTTAAACGAGGATATAAGCTATCTAAACGACCCGCCGCCAGCGGCGGGTTTTTTTCCATCCCTGGCGGGATAAGGAAGGCTCGCCTGATCTTGCTTGAAGGATGTGGCACGGAAGCAGTGAATACCTTAACTCAGCGGCGAAGTTAAGGAGGAGCTTAAGGTGGCACAAAGAAGATCAGGCGAAAATGCTGTAGTCCTTTATGCCAATATCTGGACCACCCTGTTGATGCTGGTCTTCTTTTTTGTTTCGGGAATTTCCGGAGGACAGCCTACCAGCCGGGACCGGTATCCGACAAACACTCCACCACCGGCGGGACACAGTAGTGAAGCGCTGCAGGGAATGGTGATTGTGGTTGATCCAGGACACGGGGGGGTTGATCCCGGAACGATCGGGTTGGGGTATTCAACCGAGGCCGAAAACGTGCTGGCCATTGCCTGGGAACTGAAGGATCTGCTGGAAGAAGCGGGGGCTACCGTGATTATGACCCGCAAAACCAATGTTAACCCGGCTCAAGGAACTGCATACGCCAGCCGGGCCAACGGGCAGCTGGCAGCCCGGACAGCTATCGCCAACTACAATAACGCGGATCTTTTTGTCAGCATACACAATGACTGGAACAGCAACAGCAGCATCAGCGGCACCACATCGTATTATTATCACGCTCACGATTGGATGCTGGCCGATTCGATCCAGAAACACTTGGTTTCTTACTTGGGCAGCCGGAACATCGGGGTCAAGCGGGGTAATTTCTACGTGCTCCGCAATACCAAGATGCCCTCGGCCTTGATTGAAGTAGGTTTCTTGAGCAATCAGCGTGAGGCGCAGCTGCTGGCCCAGCCGTGGTATCGCACAGCGGCGGCAAAAGGTGTTTTCCAAGGTATTGTTGAGTATTGTCAAAAAGCAGGACTGTAATTCAAGCAGGTGAGAGTATGGATCAAAGAAGTTTACGTGTACTGGAATGGGATAAAATCAAGCAGCAGCTTGCCGAGCATGCCAGTTTTTCTTTGGGAAAACAGCGGGCTTTGGCCCTTCAGCCATCCGATGACTATGCGGAAGTGGAATCCCGCCAAGCTTTGACTACCGCGGCGGTGTCAATGCTGTGGAAAAACGGCGCGCCTCCCTTTGGCGGCGCTTCTGATGTTACTGCCATTATCCAGCGGGCGGCGGTTGGCGGAATCTTGGACGGCCAGGAACTGCTGAAGCTTGCTGGGCTGCTTCATTGCGCTTCCGGAATGCGCCGCTATCTGGGAGAGGTGGAGGCTTTCCAGAGCTATCGGGATCAGTTGGCTGAATTGCCTGGCCTTGCAGGCGAAATCGACCGCTGTCTTGATGATGAAGGACAAATCAAGGACAATGCTTCGCCAAAACTGCGAGCTGTGCGCCAGAAGATCCGCAGCCTGGAGGATCGGGTCCGGGAGAAGCTGAACAACATCATACATTCCAGCAGCAATCAGAAGCTCCTGCAGGAGAACATCATAACAATACGCGGCGGACGTTACGTTGTCCCTGTTAAACAGGAGTACCGGTCAGTCTTCGGCGGTATTGTTCATGATCAGTCGGCAAGCGGGGCCACTGTGTTTGTGGAACCGCAGGCAGTGGTGGAGCTGAACAACGAATTGAGATTGGCGATCCAGGACGAGCAGCGGGAAGTTGAACGGATTCTCAGTGAGCTGAGCAGCGCTGTGCAGCCGTATACCGGCCAACTGCAGCAGACTGTTCAGACGTTGGCGGAACTGGATTTGATATTTGCCATGGCGAAGTACAGCAGGCAGCTGCGGGCTACCGCCGCGAAGCTCAATAGAAACGGGTACATCTCGATCAAACAAGGCCGTCATCCGCTGCTGACCGGCAATGTGATTCCAATCGATTTCTGGCTGGGCGGCAGTGCCTACCTATTGGTAATCACCGGGCCGAACACCGGGGGAAAGACAGTCACACTGAAAACGGTGGGGCTGTTCGCCATCATGAATCAGGCCGGATTACATATTCCCGCGGACGATGGATCCGAAATGCCTGTTTTTGACAACATCTTCGCCGACATAGGCGATGAACAGAGCATAGAACAGAGTTTGAGCACTTTTTCCTCCCACATGAGCAACATTGTCAAGATTCTCGATCGTGTCACCGAACGCAGCCTTGTGCTCCTGGACGAACTGGGTGCAGGGACTGATCCTGCGGAAGGAGCGGCGCTGGCCATGACGATTTTGGACTTCCTGCGCAAGGAACGTGTGACGACAGTGGCCACCACTCATTATTCAGAGCTGAAGCATTTCGCCTACGCCCATCCAGAGATTGAGAACGCCTCGGTGGAGTTCGATCCTGTTACCCTTAGGCCAACCTACAGGCTGGCTATCGGGATTCCCGGCAAGAGCAACGCTCTGGCCATCGCCAAAGGGCTGGGCTTAAGAGATGAGCTGGTCAATCATGCCCGGAGCCTCTTGGGCGAGGAAAAGATAAAGGTCGAGGATATCATTGGGGAGCTTGAACTCAATCAGCGGCAGGCCCGGCAGGCAAGGGACGAGGCGGAGGATCTGAGACGAGAATATGAACAGCTTAAACTCGAGTATGAGAAGCTGTACAATGAACTTCGGGCGGCCAGGGCGGATCTGATGGCCAAAGCGCACGAAGAGGCTGAAGAATTGGTAAAAAAGACGCGTCAGGAATTGGACTTGCTCATTGGTGAGCTGCGCAGGCAGCAGAACCTGGAGTTGGAGAATCTTGCCAAAGCGAAACGGGATGAACTATTGGAGCGGCAGAGACAGTTCGCAGCCGGCAAACCGAAGGTGGCGGAGGAGGAACCGCTCCGGGATTTGAAAATTGGGGAACATGTGAGAGTACGCAGCCTCAACCAGACAGGGCATGTGATTGAGCTTTCCGGAACAGAAGCTCAAGTGCAGGTTGGCATTATGAAAGTCAGTGTTAAACTCAACGATTTGGAACGGGTGGCACCAGCTCCGCAGAGCCAAGTCACTCACCGGCTGCGGGGGCGGAGTATGGGCAAGAGTGTTTCCATCAAACCCGAGATAGATCTGCGGGGTTACACTGTCGACGATGCGTCCATCGCTGTCGATAAGTATCTGGATGACGCGGTGCTGTCCTCACTGACGCAGGTGCGGATCATCCACGGAAAAGGCACAGGCGCCCTCCGGGATGCCATTCAGGCTCAGTTGAGCAGCCATCCACACGTAAAGAGCTATCGCCTGGCCGATCCGAACCAAGGCGGCTCAGGAGTGACCATCGTAGAATTAATGTAAAGGGAGTGACAGGGCGTGACAGGGGACGGTGACCTGTCACATGGCATGTGCAAATTAGCTTCTCGTAATACATAAAGCCCGCTAGCTAAAGCGGGCTTTCGCATATCCAATTGAACCCATGTGACAGGTCACCGTCCCCTGTCACGCCCTGTCACGCCACAACACCTATCTAAACGGCAAAAAGTCCCAAATTGATGACGAACACCGGGGTGAGTACTCGGTCGGTTCGGTGCCCTTGATAAATATTTCCGTCCGTATTTCGTCCTTCGGGAGCTGACAGTTGTCAGGCACCAGCAACCCCGTTTTGATGTCAATCTGCACTTCCACGATACCGTTTGGCCGTTTGAAGTCAGAGATCGGTGTGTGTTTCAGGGCTTCCATCATGAATTCTCGCCAGATCGGTGTCGCGTTCCACGAACCGTATTGCACACCTTGATAGACCATCGCTTTGGGGATATCCTCACCAAACCACACGGCTGCCACCAATTCCGGTGTGAATCCAACAAACCAAGCGTCGCGGTTGTCCTGGTGGGTTCCGGTCTTGCCTGCGGCTGGCCGGTTGATATTGGCGGCGCGGGCAGTGCCTCGCTCAATCACGCCTCTAAGCAGATCAGTCATGATATAAGCGGTTTCCTCGCTGAGCACCACTTCTTTGCGGGGGGTGTTTTCCTCCAGCACATTGCCGTGATAATCTGTGACTTTCAAAATGGCTATCGGTTCGACCCGAATCCCTTTATTGGCCAGGACACCGTAAGCGGAAGCCATCTCCAGCGGGCATACTCCCTTGGTCAACCCGCCGAGGGCAAGGGGAGAGAGGCCCAAATCATTGACTCTGCCTGATTCGACAAATGAAGTGATCCCCATCTTCTTCCCGTATTCGATGACAGTGTTGAAGCCGAGCTGGTTGACTACTTCCACCGCTATGGTGTTGATTGAGCGCTCGATCGCTTCCCTGATGGTCATTTCGCCGTCAAAGACCGGGTAGTAGTTGCGGGGGCTCCATGTCTCACCGGTGGCCAGGACATATTCGACCGGCTCGTCAACATATATGTCAGCGGCGGTGATACCTTTGTCAATCGCCGCTGTGTAGGCAAACACCTTGATGGCCGAACCGGGTGAACGAAAAGCCTGCACCGCCCTGTTGAACTTATCCTCGCCGCGGCCGCCGACCATCGCCCGGATATGTCCGTTGCGAGGGTCAATGGCCACCAGGGCGCCTTGAGGCTGAGTCAGCCCGTTGCTGTCAGCGTAGCCTTTTGGAAGTCCGTTGGCCAACGCCTTTTCCGCTGCCTTCTGCATGTTCAGGTCCAAGGTGGTGTAGATGCGCAGCCCGCCTCCAAACACTCGTTCTTCGCCGTAACGTTCGATCAGGTCCTCTAGGATGTAATCGACAAAATAGGGCGCATTGACACTGCGGGGCTTGCGCTCGACAACTTCGATCGGTTCCTCCTTGGCGGACATATATTCATTCTCGGTGATGAGCCCGAGATCAAACATACGCTTGAGGACAAAATTGCGCCGCTCCAAGGCTATGTCAGGGTTGTTGTGAGGAGAGTAACGGGACGGCCAGCGAATGATACCTGCCAGCAAAGCCGCCTCCGCCAAGTTAAGATCCTTCGCCGACTTCCCGAAATACAATTGGGCACCGGCTTCCACTCCATTGGCGCCGTGCCCAAGATGCACCATGTTCAAATACGTTTCTAGAATTTCCTGCTTGGAATACTTCCGTTCGATCTGGACAGCCCAAAGGAATTCCTGTAGTTTGCGGGAAACGAGCTTGTCCTGTGTAAGGAACAGATTGCGGGCCACCTGCATAGTGATGGTGCCGCCGCCTTGGGCGAACCTTCTTTCCCGAAGGTTGACAATAATCGCACGCCCAAAAGCGATGAAATCTATGCCGTGATGCTGGTAAAACTTGTCGTCTTCAATGGCAATCACCGCATTTTTCAGATATTCGGGCAGCAGTTCGATGGCGATCGGAACCCGGTTTTCCCGGTACAGATCGGTTATCAGCTGCCCATTTATGTCATAGATATGAGTTGAATACTGTTGTGTCAGGTTGACCTGATCCAAGCTGGGAGCACTACCCACATAAGCCGTCAGCACACCCAACGTTCCACCGAATAGAATAGAAAAGATTATGACAAAAAACCAAAGCTTTGCGCGGGAGCGGGGCTTTTGTTTAGGTAGTTTTTTTGATTTCTTGGCCAACAGTTTCGCCTCCATCCTCACGGAATTATATCATACTCAATTTGGACTATGAACAGATATAATTTACCACAATCAATGGGCAAATACAAGCAGAGATGGGGTTGACATATATTTCGCGCGGGGGGCAGAGCTTATGTCCCGATTACGGTGGCAGCCGCCGTTTAGGATGTCCAAGGCCTATCGATCAAAGCCCAGCCCGGGAGAACCATCACGCCCAAGCCGGATCCGAGTTTTGCTGATCGGCTTTTTGTTGATTGCTTTGCTGATGGCTGTCACAGCCATGACAGTTGAGAAACGAGTCGCTCCAGTGTTGTTCGCCTGGGCTGAGGCCAAAGCCGTGAATCTGGCCACCCAAGCGATCAATAAGGCTGTGGAAGAGACACTCGAACAGATTGCCGCACTGGAACTGGCTGAAGTCATCACCGACACTCAAGGCCGGATCCAGGCGATCAAATATGATACCGCCAAGATCAGCCAAACCTCTGCAGCGGTCGCCCTGAAGATAGCCCATGACCTGCAGGGATTGCCCGCTGAAACTTTGGCTGTCCCTCTCGGCCAGTTCCTAGGCTCGGAACTATTCGCAGGCTACGGGCCAAAAATAACACTCAAAATACTTCCAGCCGGGGCGGTGACAGCCACTCCCGTCAGCAGCTTCGTATCAGCTGGAATCAATCAGACAATTCACCGCCTATACCTAGATATTGTTGTTGAGATGCGGATTGTGGTCCCCTTGGCGTCACAGACAATGCCGGTGTCAACCAGGGTTGTCCTGATCGAAGACGTGATTGTCGGGGATGTTCCGTCCTGGTATTTTACTGCTGAAGGCCTGGTAGGCGGGTTTGGGCAGTCGTCGGGGGCTGGCAGCCTGCCGCAATCTGTGGAATTTGTCATCGGGCGCTGATCCTTTTCAAGCGGAACTACTTGTCAAGAGCCGCGCTTTTGGATATAATATGCATAAGTTCTTTCGGACTCAGGATCTGGCGGAGATCGCTGACCCTTTTCGCCGCGAGTGAAGGGTCTTTTGTTTTAATCTGGAGGAGGAGTTCTGGATGAATTCGTACAATCACAAGGCAATCGAGGCCAAATGGAGATCGTACTGGGAAGAGACGCAGGCTCACACCGTGACAATGGATCCCGACAAGCCCAAGTTCTACTGCCTGGACATGTTCCCATATCCTTCGGGAGCCGGGCTTCACGTAGGTCATTGGCGCGGCTATGTGCTCAGCGATGTGTGGAGCCGGTACAAAAAACTGCAGGGGTATAATGTGCTGCATCCCATGGGTTGGGATGCGTTTGGCCTACCGGCAGAGAACGACGCGATCAAGAAAGGAATTCATCCCACAGTTTCCACAGCGAGCAACGTGGCGACCTTCAAGCGCCAGCTGCATGAAATCGGTGCCATGTATGATTGGACCCGGGAGGTCAACACGACAGACCCCGGCTATTATAAATGGACGCAGTGGATTTTTGTGCAAATGTATAAGCGCGGCCTGGCTTACCGCAAAGAGATGCCCATCAATTTCTGCCCGAGCTGTCAGACAGGGTTGGCCAACGAAGAGGTTGTCCAGGGTGCGTGCGAGCGGTGCGGCACACCGGTGGAGAAGAGGCATCTGATGCAGTGGATGCTCAGGATCACCAAATATGCCGATCGGCTCCTGGAAGGCTTGAAAACCCTGGATTGGCCAGAAAAAGTGGTCAAAATGCAGGAAGCCTGGATCGGCCGCAGTGAAGGTGCGGAAGTGGTCTTCGCCATAGATGGCGCTGATGAACAGATCACAGTCTTCACCACTAGGCCGGACACTCTGTTTGGCGCGACTTACATGGTGCTGGCTCCTGAACATGAGCTGGTTTCCAAGATCACCACCCCAGAGCAGAAAGAGGACGTGGAGAAGTACGTCAAACAAGCCATGAGCAAGTCTTCTGTGGAACGGATGGCCAATAAAGAGAAGACCGGTGTGTTCACTGGAGCCTATGGGATAAACCCTGTCAACGGCAAGCGGATACCGATCTGGGTCGGCGACTATGTGCTGATCGACTATGGTTCAGGGGCGATCATGGCCGTCCCCGCCCACGACGAACGGGACTATGAATTTGCCCAAAAATTCGCTCTGCCCATCATTCCAGTGATTGCCGAAAAGGACGGTACTGTTCCAGATCTGCCGTTCGTGATTGACGGCGTCTTGATCAATTCTGGCCCGTTCGACGGCATGGATTCGGAAAACGCCAAAAAAGCGATTACAGAGCATCTGCAGAAGAAAGGTCAAGGCAGGGCTTCGGTACAATACAAGATGCGCGACTGGGTGTTCTCGCGCCAGCGCTATTGGGGCGAGCCGATTCCCATTGTCCACTGCCCCAAATGCGGCGAGGTTCCCGTTCCCGAAGATCAGCTGCCGGTGACTCTGCCGGATGTTGAAAACTACCAGCCGACCGGGACCGGAGAATCGCCGTTGGCTGCCATCACTGAATGGGTGAACACCACATGTCCCAAGTGCGGCGGCCCGGCGAAGCGGGAGACCAATACCATGCCACAGTGGGCAGGCTCTTGTTGGTATTTCCTGCGCTATGCAGATCCCGACAACGACACAGCCCTGGCTGATCCCGAAAAGCTTGCGTATTGGCTTCCGGTGGATTTGTATGTGGGCGGAATCGAGCATGCGGTGCTGCACCTGCTCTATTCCAGATTCTACATCAAATTTCTCTACGACATTGGCGTTGTAGACTTTGACGAGCCGTTTGTCAGATTGTTCAACCAGGGCATGGTCACCAAGGACGGAGCCAAGATGAGCAAATCCAAAGGCAATGTGGTCAATCCGGACGAACTGGTTGAGCACTACGGCGCTGATTCCCTCCGGATTTACGAGTTGTTCATCGGGCCGCCCGAGGTCGACTCGGAGTGGATGGACAACGGGATTGAAGGCGTTTACAGGTTTATTCAAAGAGTATGGAACCTGGTCGTGCGCAGCCTTAAAAACATGCCCGAGCCTACACTTGCCAGTGAAAAACTGCGGCATCGGCTTATTGCCACGGTGACTGAACGGATCGAATCCTTCAAACTCAACACGGTAGTCAGTGCATTTATGGAGTATGTGAACCAATTGGGGCAGACTGTGGACCGCCAAAGCCTGGAAACACTGGTTATCCTTTTGGCACCGCTGGCGCCGCACCTGGCGGAAGAGCTGTGGCAGCTGTTGGGCCACAAGCCTTCCGTGTTCGATGCCCGTTGGCCTCAAGCAGATCCGGCGATGTTGGTGGCGGATCAGGTGACAGTGGCGATCCAAGTCAACGGCAGGACACGCGGCACTGTGGATGTCCCAGCCGATGCAGCGCAAGAAGATGTAATGAACGCTGCGGCGGCGATCACTTCGGTGAAGAATGCTTTGGAAGGGAAAGAAATACTCAAAACGATCTATGTGCCTGGCAAGATTTTGAACCTGGTTGTGAAATAACGTAGGCGGGGATTGATATCCCCGCTCAATTATGTCAACAGGAGGCAGCGAGGTGGCGGCGTCAAAATTACTGGCCTGGACAACGGCGCTGATTGCCGGGGTGCTGGCTTATTTTAGCCTGGTGCTGAGCGCGAACATATCCATCCAGTATCTGTGGCTGCTGGCTGCGGCCGCGGCGTTTGGGCTTTTGAGCAGGAGCCTTTTTGTCCGGCTTGAGCATGAAAAGCTGCTGGCGAGGCTCGGGAGCCTGTGGGGGTCAAAGGGCGAGATTGAAAAACGCCGGGATTTTTCCGAAATCGATGATTATTTCAGGCTGGTTTCCGTTCCCAACGCCGGCTTTGTGATCGATGACCGCACGTGGGAGGATCTCAACGGCAATCTTGTTTTCGCCCGTATCGACCGGACCCTGACCGCTTACGGCCAGCAGTACCTGTACGCTCTCTTGAGGACGCCCGTGTTCAGCGAGGGTGAACTCGAAAGGCGTTCGGCATTGATAGGGCTGTTCCAGGCTGAACCTGGAATCAGAGAAAAAGTACAAACCATTCTGGCCAAGGTTGGGCGCGATGATGCACATCGAGCCATCAGCTTCTTGATTGACCCGCCTCAGATCTCTGGACTGAGTTTTGGCTGGCTGCACAATCTACTGGCCTTTCTTGCCGCCGCAGGCATCATGTCGGCTGTTGTCTCGCCTGAATTGTCGGCTGCAACCGTTATCCCGGTATTTATCACGAACTTGTTTATCCACAATCGGGTGCAGAAGAAAATCGAGGGGTACTTTCACTTGGTCAGGGCACTGCGGAAGCTCGTGTATTTTGGCAGGAGACTTGCGTCGGTCGAAGCCGAAGCATTGGCCTCATTCAATGCCAAGCTTAAAACAGCATTGGGGGAAACCACTACGTTCATGCGCTATTCTTCCCGGATCGGGCTGGAATCGGCAGATCCGATCATGGGCAGTATCCTTCAGTACATCAGTATTCTGTTTCTCCTGGATGTGCGGGGATTTAACCGTACTGTGCAGTTAATCCGCCGGCACCGCAGCGCGCTGCTTGCGGTCTATGAGTGCGTGGCCGAGCTGGATGCGCTGCTGGCAGTGGCTTCCTACCGGGAATCACTGGCATACTATTGCGAGCCGGTTCTTAAGCGCAGTCAAGGAGCAGGACATAAACTGGCGGGGGAGGACATGTACCATCCTCTGATTCAAGACCCTGTGCCAAATTCACTGACTGTTGGCGCCCAGGGCATATTGGTTACCGGGTCAAACATGTCCGGAAAATCCACGTTTTTAAGAACTGTGGCTCTCAACGCTCTCTTTGCCCAGACAATTTACACCTGCTTGGCCAAGAGCTACCGGTCCCTGTTTCTCAAGCTGTTCACGTCAATCGGACGGTCGGACAACATTATTGAGGGTAAGAGTTACTACCTGGTCGAGGCTCAGTCGATTCTCCGGATCATCAAGGCGATCGACGCTGAAACCGAGACAGCCATCATGGCGGTTTTTGATGAATTGTACCGAGGCACCAATTCCGAAGAAAGAATCAAGGCAGGTTGCCGGGTACTGAAACATGTGGTCAGATCTGGGACAATCATCCTGGCAGCGACTCACGATCTTGAATTAACGAAGCTGCTTGAGCCGGACTATGTCAATTACCATTTTCGGGAGCAGGTGGGGGAACACGGACTCGAATTTGATTACACTTTGAAACCGGGACCTTCTCAAACCCGGAATGCGATTGCTCTTCTGCGCCTCTTGGGTTACCCGGAGGCAATAACTGATTAGAGTGGAGAAACCGGACATATGTTTAAGCGCAACCCCTATTTGGCTGTAATAGGATTCACAGCGGTTTTCGGCTTTTCTTTCGTGTTTTCCCGGGCCGCTTTGGGCAGGCTCGACCCATTCCACTTGCTGGCGCTGCGGTTTTTGTTTGCTGTAGTGTTGATTAACCTGCTGCGGTTGCTGAGGATTATCAGGATTGAACGAGCCGGATCAATAAAACCCCTTTTGGCGATTGGGCTGATTCAACCAATTCTCTATTTCTCGCTGGAGACACTAGGAATCCATCATACATCAGCGGCCATCTCCGGGCTGATGGTTGCCGTTATTCCAATCTTTACACTTATCTTTGCCCGGGTGTTCTTGTCAGAAAAACCTAATCGTTACCAGCTGGCTGCCATGTTTGTTTCCATAGCCGGAGTTGCCCTGATTGGCCTAAACTATGGGGAAGCCGCCAATGTGAGCATGTTGGGCTTGATGGTGCTGTTGGGGGCGGCGGTGGCCGCAGCGGCGGCGACGGTCATGTCCCGGTGGCTGTCGCGGAGCTATTCGCCATTGACCATAACCTACGCCATGATGCACATGGGCTTGCTGGCATTCCTGCCAATGGCGCTGGCCTCGCTGGCTGGTTCAGGCTCGGACAATCCTTTGAAGGCTTTTCTTATACCGCTGTTGGAACCTCCAATTCTGGGCGCTGTTGCCTACTTGGGGTTTGGAGCGTCTGTCGCCGGGTTTTTCCTGCTGAATTACGCGTTGGCGCATCTACCATCCTATAAGGTAGGAGTGTTCGATACTCTCACCACATTAATCGCGATCACAGCAGGCGTTGTGTTCTTAGGTGAACGGCTGACACCAATCCAGATTGTCGGCGGGATTGGAATTGTGGTTGGCGTGTGGGGTGCCCAGTACTTCAGCAAGATGAAGGTGAGAACTTGAAAAATCGGGCTTTTTTTCTCGATCGGGACGGAGTCCTGAATCACAGTATCCCCCACCGGGGAAAACAACGGCCCCCAAACAAACCAGAGGAACTGAGGATGATCGATGGTGTGGGGCAGGCAATACGGTGTCTCAATCAACAAGGTTATTTCGTCTTCGTAGTCACTAATCAAGGTGGTGTCGGCTTGGGGCTCATGTCCCAAGCAGATCTGGATCGGATTCATGAAAAGCTGGTGAGCCATGTGCGCCGCTGTGGAGGCGTCATCCATCAGATTAAGGTGTGCACCCACAAGCCCAAGGCGGGCTGCGCCTGCCGCAAACCGAAACCAGGCATGCTTTTGGAACTGGCGGAAGAATATGATTTGGACCTCGGCGAGTCATACATGGTTGGCGATCGGAGCATCGACATCGAGGCCGGCAAGAATGCCGGCACCAAAACCATTTTTATCGGATCTTCCGCAGAAGCTCCGCCAGATGTGGATCTGGTGAGCCAAAGCCTGGCCGAGGCGGTTGAACTGCTGTTCGGCCTGGAAGAGTGAAAACAAAAAGCAGGAATTTCGGTAAAAGAGCTATTGACATCCACCGGGATAAGCTGGTATGATATCACTTGCCGGCATGGATTGGCCAAAGCCAAGGAGCCTGGAAGCAATTGGCAATTGACAATGCGGTTTGAGGCGCGTATAATACACAAATGTCGCCGCACATTGGTGAATGCCGCAGCGAGTTTAAACGCAAAATAGTTATTGACACCACCCGGACAGGTGTGGTAAGATAAGAAAGCTGTCGCCAATGACAGATGCCGCAA
>FIZJ01000002.1 GCA_900019385.1 uncultured Clostridia bacterium | reverse complement strand
TCTATTTTACCAAAAGGATGATCTCTTGTTTAGTTTTATCCTACAACTACTTTACACTATGTTTCCACGAATTTTGATCCTTGACTCAGCCCTATTAATCTGGTACTTTAAATATAACAACTTCAACCCGACAAAACTCAATATGACCTTTAATCCAATCCTGTGAGGTTGGGAAGGACGTCTGTGAGTGCAGAGCAACTGTACTGTTTTGCTGCAGCCATCTTAAGGCTTCTACCAACCTGGGTAGAAGCCTTTTTTTGCCTCAAGCGTCTAGGGTCTAGAAAGGGTCTAGAAATGGAGGGAATCGTTTGACTTCGTTAGTCAGCATCAAGCAGCTGAATGAGCCAACGATTGAATGGCTGCTCCGGCGAGCCCAGTACTTTGTCGATAATGAACCGCAAACCTACGTCAGAGGAACCGCTGTCAACCTCTTTTTTGAACCAAGCACCCGCACCGCCTTGTCATTTCAAATCGCCGCCCAGAGATTGGGACTCAAGATGTTGGACTTCACCATTGAGAACTCCAGTACATGCAAAGGAGAATCCTTGATCGACACCCTGCAGACTGTCAATGCCCTCGGTGTCCAGCTTGCCGTGGTGCGCCACGGGGATGACTGGCCTACACTGATTGCTGAAGAAAACTTGCGGCTAGCCTTGGTCAATGCCGGCTCCGGGCATTACGAGCATCCCACGCAGGCTCTGTTGGATGCGCTGACCATCAAGCAGCATTTCGGAGGCTTCTCCGGCCTCAAGGTCACGATCGTAGGAGACATCCGCCACAGCAGGGTAGCCAGGTCAAACAAGCTGCTGTTGGAGCTCATGGGAGCACAGGTGTCATTTTCAGGCCCGGAGATCTTTTACCCATATGACATCGCTGATTGCCGCTGGGTGGATTTCGACCAGGCAGTCGCCGAATCCGATGTGGTAATGATGCTGAGAGTCCAGCACGAACGGCATCAGGAACGCTTCGACGTTTCTGATTACAACGGGCGCTTCGGCCTCAACAGCTTTCGACTCAAGCAGATGAAAAAAGATGCCATCATTCTCCATCCCGGCCCAGTCAACCGCAGTGTGGAGGTCACCGGCGAAGTCCTACAAGATTCACGCTGCAAGATCCTGCAGCAAGTCGCCAACGGTGTGGCTGTGCGAATGGCGGTTTTAGAATGGTGTTTCCAGGAGGAACGCTGTGAACAACTGGTATCTGCATGACGGAGTAGTTTACCGCGGCCGCAGGCTGCGGCGGGAAGATCTGCTGGTGATCAACGGTACGGTCGCCGCCTTCGGGCATGAGGCGAAGGCGGGGTTTGAGGCCATGAAAAATGCAGATCCAGCGTCAGTGACTGCCTACAATGCCTCGGGCTGCGTGATCTCTCACGGGTTTCTGGATCTCCACGTACATCTGCGGGAACCTGGTTTCGAAAGCAAAGAAACGATCGCCACAGGCACCAAAGCGGCAGCCGCCGGAGGCTTCACGACAGTTTGCGCCATGCCGAACACCAATCCTTCTTTAGATTCTCTGGACCAGCTTTGGGATCTGAAAAAACGAATTCAAAAAGAAGCCCAGGTAAAGACCATCCCTATCGCGGCGGTGACGAAAAACCGAGCGGGACAAGTATTGACCGATTTTGCCGCATTCGTGGAGCACGGTGTGGTTCTCTTTTCCGACGACGGCGACCCCGTCCCGGATCCGTTGCTCAGAGAGGCAATGACTGAGCTGGCCGCTTTAGGTGGTTTGTTGGTCAACCACCTGGAAGAGAAAAGCTTGGTTAAGCCAGGATTCTTTGCCGAGGCCATCCCACCTCAGTCCGAATATCTGATGCTGGAGCGCGACCTGGCTGTGGTGGCGGAAACAGGATGCCGTTACCATGCGGCCCACTTAAGCTGTGCCGAGTCGGTGGCGCTGATCGCCGAAGCCAGAAATAATAGACTGCCGGTCACAGCTGAGGTCACACCGCACCATCTGACACTGACTATGGACGACATCTGCGAACCGCAGGGGCACTTCCAGATGAAGCCGCCGCTGCGCACCGATGCAGACCGCCGGGCCCTTATCGAAGGGCTGCGGCTGGGCGTCATTGACGCGGTGGCCACGGATCATGCGCCCCATGGCCGGGAGAAGGAACACGGCATGGACTCTGATTCACCTTTTGGTGTGACCGGATTGGAAACCGCCTTTCCGGTCCTTTTTTCCGAATTGGTGCTTCCCGGCTTGCTGCCTCTGGAGCGGCTTTTGGACGCCCTAACGGCAAACCCCGGCAGAGTCATCGGCCAAAACCATGATCTCACGGTAGGCCAAGCCGCTGATCTGGTTGTGCTGGACCTTGACCGGGAGCGGGTAGTATGCCGGGAACAGTTTTTCAGCAAGGGAACCAACTCTCCTTATATCGGGCGAAAACTGAAAGGTTGGCCGGTTTTGACACTAGTGGACGGGGAGGAACGCTATAATGCCAATCATGCCAAATCTTAAGAGGGTGCTGATCCTTGGTTCGGGGCCCATCGCCATTGGCCAGGCCGCCGAGTTCGACTATGCCGGCACGCAGGCATGCCAAGCCCTGCGGGAAGAGGGAATAGAAGTAGTACTCCTGAACAGCAACCCGGCGACAATCATGACTGATCCCAGAATCGCAGGATGTGTTTATCTGGAACCGATGACTGTGGATGTTGTCGCCAAGATTATCAAGCGAGAGCAGCCGGATGGTGTCATCGTCACCATGGGCGGGCAGACAGCCTTGAATTTGGCTCTTGATCTGGATAGACAGGGAATCCTTGCCGCATACAGGCTTCCCATCCTTGGAACGAGCATCGCCGCCATTCAGCTTGCAGAAGACCGCAACCGCTTTCGCCAGCTGATGTATGAACTGCATCAACCCGTGCCGCCGAGCAGGATAGTCCGAGAAGCCTCGGAAGCAGAAGAATTTGTCGGCGAAGTGGGATTTCCAGTGGTGGTGCGTCCAGCCTACACCCTCGGCGGCACTGGTGGAGGAATGGTATCGACCATGGATGAACTGATGAAAAATGTCCGCTCGGGGTTGAGGCAAAGCCCTATCGGCCAGGTGTTGCTGGAACAGAGCATAGCGGGGCTGACGGAAGTGGAGTATGAAGTGGTCCGTGACGGGCAAGGCCATGCGGTTATTGTCTGTGACATGGAAAACATCGATCCAGTAGGCATCCACACCGGAGACAGCATGGTTGTGGCCCCGGCGCAGACTTTGCCCAGCGATCAAAAGCACCTGCTGGAAACAGCCGCGCTCACGATTGTCGACGCGCTGGGGGTCGAGGGCAGCTGCAACGTCCAGTTCGCGGTTAATCAGAGAACAGGACAGTATTATGTGATTGAGGTCAACCCCAGAGTGAGCCGTTCATCAGCCCTGGCATCTAAAGCCACAGGCTATCCCATCGCCCGGATAGCAGCAAAGATTGCTTTGGGCTACACGCTCCCGGAATTGGACGCCAACCGGCGGTCTGCATTGGATTATGTCGTTACCAAACTTCCGCGCTGGCCTTTCGACAAGTTCCCCCATGCCGACAGAAAGCTGGGGACGCAGATGCAGGCTACCGGCGAAGTGATGGGAATCGGGGCGACCCTGGCGGAATCGTGGCAAAAAGCGGCACGTTCCTTGGAATTGAAATGGGAGTCCCTATTTGACTTTCCCGCCGAGGCTTTGTCCGCTTCCGAACTTGAGCAGCGCCTGCGCAAAGCCGACGATCAGCGGCTGTACCTGCTGGTCGAAGCCCTGAAACGAGGCTGGTCCATTGAAACACTGGGGGAAATCACCAGCATTCATCCCTATTTCCTCTCTGTGCTCCAGGAATTGGTGGAATTCCACAAAGAACTCAGCCAGAAAACCGAACTTACCCTTGGCGACCTGCGCGAAGCCAAGCGGTTGGGCTTTAGCGACGCGGCCATTGGCCGGTGTTTCGGCCTTTCTTCGGCCGTCATCAGAGAACTACGGCATCAGCATGGAATCACTCCCCGATATGCCCAAATCGAGTGGGGAACGGAGCCCTATTATTATTCCACTTATCAACAGTGTCTCGGCGGCTTCGCTAATGCCCCCGCAAACGCCCACAAAGATGCCGGCGCGAATGTCCACGCAATGAGTTCCCGCCGGCAAGCCCCGGCGAAACCAGGAATCGTTGTGCTGGGTTCCGGGCCAATCCGGATCGGTCAAGGTATTGAATTCGACTATGCCACTGTCCATGCTGCATGGGCCATCAAAAACAGCGGGTACCAGGCGGTGATCATCAATAACAACCCTGAGACCGTTTCCACCGACAGCAGCACTTCGGACCGGCTGTATTTCGAACCGCTGACCCCCGAGGATGTCTACGAAGTGATCCACCATGAGCAGCCAGTCGGTGTGATGGCCCAGTTCGGCGGCCAGACCGCAATCAACTTGGCCGAGTTTCTGGCAGAAAACCAGATCCCTATCATCGGCACCCAGGCCGAAGCGATAAATAAGATGGAAGACCGGCGCCAGTTTGATCAGGCGCTGGAAGAGCTGCAAATGCTGAGGCCGCAGGGAGTTACCGCCGCCAGCCGCAGTGAAGCGCTGACATTGGCTAAGGAACTAGTCTATCCGGTGGTTGTCCGGCCGTCTTATGTCCTGGGTGGGCGAGGCATGGAAGTGATCCACGGCAGGGATGAAATGGAAGCCTACCTTGAGGAGTTTTCCGAACACCAGGGTTATCCGCTGCTGATCGACCGTTATCTGGCCGGGACTGAGCTGGAGGTGGATGCTGTCAGCGATGGCACGGACGTCTTTGTCCCCGGTATCATGGAACACATGGAAAGATCAGGTGTCCATTCCGGCGATTCGATAGCTGTGTTTCCAGCCCAGTCCCTCGGCGAGGGACTGGTGCGGCAGATCTTCGCATACACCAAAAGACTCGCCTGTCATTTCAATGTCAAAGGTTTGATCAACATCCAATTTGTCTATGCCGGCAATCAGCTCTATATCCTGGAAGTCAACCCCCGGGCATCCCGGACAGTGCCTTTTTTAAGCAAAGCGACCGGCATCCCCTTGGCCCAATTGGCTGCAGGCGCCGCTTTAGGGAAGTCCTTAAAAGAGCTGGGATACTCTGGGCTTTACCGCGACAACCAAGGGTTGATCTCTGTAAAGGTGCCGGTATTCTCCTTTGGCAAGCTTCACGGAGTGGAAACTGCCCTGGGTCCGGAAATGAAATCCACCGGCGAAGCCATGGGCAGGGACCGCAGCTTGGCCAAGGCTTTGTACAAAGGATTTGCCGGATCGTCGGTCCAGCTTCCGGCCAAAGGTAAAGTGTTGGTCACTGTTGCCGACAAGGACAAACAGGAGATCATTCCGATTGCCCGCAAGATGCATGAACTGGGCTTGGAAATCTATGCCACTTCCGGCACAGCCCGCGTGCTGCAGGAAAACGGGCTTCACTGCCAGATGGTGACAAAGCTGAACCAGTCGAACCAGATCCTGGATCTGATTGAACAGAACCAGGTGGACCTGGTGGTCAACACCTATACAGTTGGGAAGCAGCCGCAGCGCGATGGCTTTAGGATCCGGGTAGCTGCCAGCGAAAGCGGTGTGCCGTGTTTCACATCGCTGGACACTGTCACGGCCTACCTCAAGGTTGTCGAAGACCAGCAGCTCTGGCTGGAACCATTGTATTTTCAGGAGGCAAACTAATGAAGGTTACGGTTATGAATACGGCCCAAATTGCCCGGAAAACCTGGCAGCTGACATTTACCGGCAGTTTTCCGTACGGCGAGGTTCAACCGGGGCAGTTTGTGATGATCCGCATCGGTTCCGGTACGGAACATGTCCTGCGGCGCCCGATCAGTATTGCCGCCGTGAAAGAAGACCGCTTGACTATAGTCTTCCGGGTAGTGGGGAAAGGCACACAGTGGTTGAGTGAACGAAAACCTGGTGACGGACTGGATGTGTTGGGCCCGCTTGGGAAGGGATATCCCCTGCCCCATACTGGTGCGGGAGTATTGATCGTGGGCGGCGGTATCGGTGTACCGCCGCTGTATTTGCTGGCGGAGCGGGTAAGGCCTTTGGTTCAGCAGCTGGATTTGGCGCTCGGCTTCCAAACGGCAGCGGATTCCTTTTGGATCGATCAATTCGCCAGCCTCGGCAATCTGGTGCCGGCTGCTGATGATGGTTCCTTTGGGAAGAAAGGGACAGTGATCGATGCCATCAAGCTGCTGTCGGAGGGACGCTCCCCAAAGAGCCGGCCGTGGGACTATGTCTACGCCTGCGGGCCGCTTCCCATGCTGAAGGCGGTGAAACAGCATTTTGCAGGGCACAAGGTTCAGGGCTATGTTTCTTTGGAAGAGCGGATGGCCTGCGGTGTAGGGGCATGCTGCGGCTGCGTCTGCCAGACCGCTGATCGAACGGCGGCAAAACGCATCTGCGCCGATGGGCCTGTTTTCGACTGGAACGAGGTGGCACTATGAAAAAACCAGATTTAAGTGTTGAAATCGCCGGGCTGCGCTTGCGCAGTCCCGTGATGCCCGCTTCCGGCTGTTTTGGCTTCGGCCGGGAGTATGCTAACCATTATCCCCTGCGCCTTTTGGGAGCGGTGGTGACCAAGGCGGTGACCCTCAAACCGCGGCTTGGCAATCCCACACCGCGGGTGACGGAAACCAGCGCAGGGATGCTGAATGCCATCGGGCTTGCCAATCCCGGTGTCGAGCATGTTGTGGCCCATGAACTGCCCTGGCTCGCCAAGCAGGATGTCCCTGTGATTGTCAATGTGGCTGGGGAGACCAAGGATGAATATGTGGAAGTGGTGCGGATCATCTCTCAGTCCGGTTTGGCGGCAGCTGTAGAACTTAACGTTTCCTGCCCTAATGTCAAAGCCGGCGGCATCACATTTGGTACCGACGCGCGGATACTCCAGGACTTGGTCCAAACTGTGCGCAAAGTTTGTACCATCCCGCTTTTCGTAAAGCTTTCGCCCAACGTGACTGATATTCGCCAGCTTGCCCTGGCGGCTCAAGCGGGTGGAGCCAGCGGACTGACGCTGATTAACACCATGATCGGCATGCAGATTGATATTCAGCGGCGCCGGCCAGTGCTGGCCAACAAGACTGGAGGGCTGTCAGGCCCGGCGGTCAAACCGGTCGCGGTGCGGATGGTCTATGAGGTGGCGAAGGTGGTGGACATTCCTGTGATCGGGATGGGCGGCATCTGCTCTGGCGCGGATGCGGTGGAGTTTATCATGGCAGGAGCCAGTGCGGTGATGGTCGGGACAGCCAATTTCACCAACCCTAGGGCTTGTCCCGAGATTACCGCCGAAATTGAGCAGTTTATGATCGAGCAGGGCATTAACAGCATTGCTGAAATCCGGGGGTGTATTGCATGAAAACTGCGGATCGGGTTATTGTGGCCTTGGACTTTGCAGAGCGAGACAAGGTGGTAGCTCTTCTGGACAAGCTTCCGGAGCTGTCCTTCGTCAAGGTGGGGATGGAACTGTTCTACAGCGAGGGGCCGGGCTTAGTAACCATGTTGAAAGATCGGGGGCTGCAGGTCTTTGTCGACCTTAAAATCCACGATATTCCCAATACCGCGCATAAGGCGATCGAAGCATTGAGCAGGCTGGGGTGCGACATGCTCAATGTGCACTGCGCCGGCGGCCTGGAAATGATGCGTCGGGCCCGTGAAGCTCTGTCCGGGCAGACCAAGCTGATCGGTGTGACAATACTGACTTCGATCGATCAGCGAACCATGAACAGCCAACTAGGCATTCCAGGTACAATTGAGGCCTGCGTCCTCAATTACGCAGCCATGGCCAAGGCAGCCGGCCTCCATGGGGTGGTCTGTTCGCCCCACGAAGTGCAAGCGCTTAAAAGCCATCTAGGCAAAGATTTCCTGGCTGTGACCCCCGGCGTGCGGCCGGCAGGCAGCGCCGCCGGCGATCAAAGAAGGTCTATGACGCCTGCGGAGGCGATTACAGCCGGCAGTGACTATCTGGTGATCGGGCGCCCCATCACAGCAAACCCCGATCCCGGAGCTGCATTTGCCGAGATCCTAAGAGAAATCGAGGTGGTAATGTGACTGAACAAGAACTGCTGGAGAAGTTCAAGGAACTTGGGGTTCTCAAAACCGGCCATTTCCGTCTTACGTCCGGGCTGCACTCTGCACAATACATGCAGTGCGCGGCGGTTTTCGAGTATCCCAAAGCTGCGGAGGAAATTGTTAAACTGCTGATCCCAAAACTGCCGCAGGATATCGACACCGTGATGGCGCCGGCGATTGGGGGAATCAACCTGGGCTATGAAGTGGCCAGAATCCTTGGATGCCGCTTTGTCTTCGCCGAGCGGGAACAGGGGAAAATGGTCTTGCGCCGCGGTTTTGCCTTGACTCCGGGAGAAAGGGTGCTGGTCGTGGAAGACGTGGTCACAACCGGCGGATCGGTCAAGGAAGTGTTGGAGATTGCCAGAAGCTGCGGCTGCAGTGTTCAGGGTGTGGGCTGCATTGTCGACCGCAGCCAGGATGAACTTGACTTTCAAGCCCCGTTTGTCTCCCTTGTGCGTGTGGCGATCGAGACTTACCAACCGGATCAATGCCCCTTGTGCCTGGCTGGCCAACCGCTGACAAAGCCGGGGAGCAGAGACATCAATTGACTGAGGCCAAGATCCGACCTAAGCCTGATTCAGTATCTAGCCCAAGTCTATTGCCAGTGTCTTCCATTCAGGTATACTTAACTTAAAGTAAACTGCTGCCGCCGAATGGAGGTACATTTATGCAGATTGATGCGCGCAGATATGGCCTGTGGGATTTGGTTAAACTGCCGCTGCAGGCAGGGCCTGGAGCCGCCATCCTTACGGGGCTGAACAGCCTATTGTCAGGTATTGTCCCCACGCTTCACGTTGTGGTTACTGCCAGTTTCATAGATACAGCCATCGCTGTTTTGCAGGGCAGCGCGGAGCGCAGTGAAATCTACAGCCGCCTGTTTGCAGTGGTGGCTTTGATTGCTTACAGCTGGGTAAGCGGCTCCGCGGCTAAGCTGGCACGCACCAAATTGGGACTTGCCCTGCAGGAGCATTATCATACGGCGATTACTGAAAAACGGGCACGGCTGCATTACCGCCACATCGAGGATCCTGAGTCCTGGGACTTGATCTCCCGCGTGACCAGTCGTCCCGAAGGGCAGTTGAGCGATGGCTACAACCTTTTGCTCTCCATGGCTGCCCTGATTTTCAGGGTCCTGGGCGTATTGGGCATTCTTATTTCCCAAGTGTGGTGGGCTGCGGTGGTAATTATTCTCCTTTCGGTTCCGCTTTTTGCGTTGGCCGTAAAAAGCGGCAAGGCCAGCTACGAGGCGAGCAAGGAGACAGAAAAGTACAGGCGCAAAAGCAGTTATCTCTCCAGTATCTTGACCAGCAGGGAAACTGTTGATGAACGCAGCCTTTTTGGTTACGGCGATCCGATCAACGAAATGTGGCACGAGCGGTATGAGACCGCTCGCAAGATTGAGCACCGAGTCAGAAGGAAGTGGTTCATCCGGACAAAAATCGGCAGCCTGATCACAGCCTTTCTATCTGTATTGATCGTTGTGGTGCTCCTCAATCCAGTTCTGGCCGGCGATTTGTCGATAGGTTTGTTCATGTCGCTTGTGGTTGCGACTTTCAGCCTGGTGCAGATGATGTCCTGGGGGCTGGGCAGCTATGTGGACCAATTGGCCAAATTCCGCGAATACCTCAAGGATCTCACCAAGTTCGCAATGCTGGAAGAGTCGGACTCTGCGCAAATGCTGCCGGCCGATCCGGCGCCTGAGTTCCAGTCTCTGGACTTCAAGAATGTGAGCTTCAAATACCCGGGAATGGAAAAGTACGTGCTGCGGAACTTGTCTTTGAGGATGGAGGCCGGCAAACATTATGCTTTTGTCGGGGTCAACGGCTCTGGCAAAACCACAATCACCAAGCTGATTGCCGGGCTTTATGACAACTATTCCGGTGAAATACTGCTGAACGGCAAAAACCTCCGGGAGTGGGATCCTGCGGAGCTGAAAGCGATGCTCAGCATCGTCAACCAGGATTTTGCCAAGTACTACATTACAGTCCGGGACAATATCGCCTTGGGCGATGTCAATCATATTGAAAGCGACAGCGATTGGCGCGTCAACCGAGCTATCGATCAGGTGGGGCTTGCCGCTGCCGTGGAAAAATTACCGCAGGGCATCCACACACCTCTTGGCAAAATCAAGGCGGACGGCCAGGACGTCTCCGGTGGTGAATGGCAGCGGATCGCCATGGCCAGAGCGATTGCCAACCCAGCGCCGCTGCGGATCTTGGATGAGCCCACAGCCGCCCTCGATCCTGTCAGCGAAAGTGAGTTATACCAAGAGTTCGAGCGGATCAGCCGCGGCAAGACCACGATCTTTATCAGCCACCGCCTTGGGTCCACCAAACTGGCGGATGAAATCTTTGTGATCGATGAGGGACGAGTGTTGGAACAGGGGACGCATCAAGAACTGATGGCCCTAAACGGGGAATATGCCCGGATGTATGAGAGCCAAAGGAGCTGGTACAATTGAAGGCGCGGCCGAAAACACAACCAAAGACAAGGATCAGTCTGACTGCGATTGTCTGGCGAATCTTCAAGATGGTTATCAAAGCGTGCCCCATCTACTTCACCGCCACCTGCCTGATCGGTGTCATCCACGGCCTCTCATGGGGTTTAAACACCTATGCCACCCAGTTCTTCTTTGACGCAGTGGCCACTGCCGTGACCAGCCAAACCGAGCTCACCATGGTTTACCTGGGCTTGCTGGCGCTTGGAGGCGTGACGGTCGGCAGCCAGGTGCTCAATGGAGTGCATAATTTCATGGCCGGTGCTTTATATGGCCTGGTTCCCGGGCATCTGGTGAAGCATATTCACCACAAGGCCGCCCGAATCGAACCGATCTGCTATGAATCACCCGATCTGCTCGATGATATCAATAAAGCCGAAAAAGGAGCCGGCAGCAGCCTGGGTTTGCTGATTGTGGTGGTGGTCCTCTTGACTTTCTACTTGCCGTATTTCGTTTTCATGGGCTGGTACTTGTACCGCTTGAAGCCGATCCTGCTCCTGTCGCTGGTCTTTATCTTCATCCCTGTGTTCATCACTCAGCTGATCAGAGGGGCAGTCCATGCCCGGCTCGAGGATGAATCGGCGCCTTTGCGGCGGGAAGTGGATTATTACGAAAGGTGTATCTGTGATCGAGAGTACTTCAAGGAAACCAGGCTTTTGGGCGCTTACCGCTTTTTCAGGGATCTGTATCTCACTGCGTTGAAGGCGATGCAGCAGAAGAAGTGGAATGTGGAGCTGAAGACCAATCTAATGGAAATCGGCATGAGAATGCTAACACTGGCGGGGTACTTCGGAGTTCTGTACCTGTTGTTCACAGCCTTGATGAACGGTGAGATCAGTATCGGCAGTTTTGCCGCTGTCTTTGGGTCAATCGAGCTGATGTTCGGCATCATGGAGGAGATCGTTGCCAACCACATCGGCGGAATGACCAGAGATCTGGCCACTGTCCGCAATTTCATCCGCTTTTTGGACCTTCCGGAACGCTCCGGGGATACTGAACGGGTTTCATTTGACGGTGGGATAAAGTTTACCGATGTGAGTTTCGCATATCCCGGCAGCGAAACCAAAGCCTTGGATCATGTGAATCTCACTATCAGGCCTGGCGAAACCATCGCCATTGTTGGGCAAAATGGAGCGGGCAAGTCCACTTTGGTCAAGCTTCTCACTGGTTTGTACCTTCCGACTGAAGGCACAGTGGAGATCGGCGGTGTGGACAGCCGGAGAATAAGCCCTGAGTCGATCTACAAGGGGATCACTGGTGTTTTCCAGAAGTACCAGCGCTACAAACTGACTTTGCAGGAAAACGTCCAAATCAGTGATCTGCAAGCACAAGATGAAAACCACTTGGATGCCGCTGTGGCGAAAGCGGATCTTGAGCTTGACCAGGAAACCTTCCCCCAGGGGTATGAGACAATGCTATCCAGGGAGTTTGACGGAGTGGACCTTTCCGGCGGCCAATGGCAGCGGGTGGCCTTGGCGAGGGGATTTTACAGGGTGCACGATCTGATCGTACTTGATGAGCCTACCGCCGCCATCGATCCCCTTGAGGAAACGAGGATCTATCATAAGTTTGCCGAACTATCCAAGGAGAAAACAGCGATTATTGTCACTCACCGCTTGGGATCGGCTAAGATTGCCGACCGGATCGTGGTGATGGACCAAGGTAGGATAGTGGCTGTTGGCACTCACGAGCAGTTGATGCAGGAGCAGGGCAAATATGCCGAGATGTATCAGGCGCAAGCCCAGTGGTATGCAGGATGACGCGCTTGCGGACCACATGTAGGTTTTTTCATTGTTGGTGCAACCAAACGAAAACTCGCTGCCTCTAAATATTTGGATGCAGCATACCGTCGCCTGCGGCAAGAACCAGGAAGGGGAGGGTGGAGTGGAACAGGGCGGCCAAGAAGCACTGACAATTGACCGGATGGTAAACGAATATGCCGACCGGCTGCTGCGCGCGGCTTTCCTGATTCTTGGCGACTTTCACCTCGCGGAGGATGCGGTGCAGGAGGCACTGATCGATGCTGCCACTCACCTCGCTTCATTTCGCGGTGAATCCACGCTGTACACCTGGTTGTACCGAATACTTGTCCGGCGCTGCCGCAGGCAACAGCAGCGCAAGTTCTGGAACATGCTGGAGGTTGTTCCCGCAGATACGTTGGAGCGTTTGAGTTCGAAACGAAACGTTCCCGGTGATCAGATCGCCCTGGAAAAGTTGGAATTAACCGCCGCCGTGCACAAACTGCCGGCGAAATATCGGGAAATCGTAGCGCTGTACTACTATGAGGATTTGACCATAGCAGAAATTGCCGGCATTTTGGCCGCTTCCGAAGGAACGGTGAAGAACCGGCTGCACCGAGCGCGGCAGAAACTCGCCAAGTTGCTGCGGGAGGGGGAGAGCGATGAATTTCAAGCTAAAACTACGAGCTGAACTGGAGCACATTAGATTCACGGATTCCCGGAAAGCCATATTAAGGCGGCATTTGGCCCAAGCCGCGACAAAAAGAAGCTCTGTGACACTTTCTCAACGCCTGAGCGCCTTTTGGAACGGTTATACAGAAATCCCTGTTTCAGTTTTGGCTTGCGCTGCCTGCCTTATGGCGTTGAGCTTCGGCGCGGTCTGTACCCACGTGTTTGCCGTCGACGAAACCTCCGCCGCGCTTCTGATCTTGACCAGTGCCGAGGTGCTGGATGCTGCGATGGCCAAAGGAGTGGTGGTGCTGTGAAAGTACGTGTTAAAAACAAGCACCTGATCATTGCGGTTGTCGTCTTCCTTGCCTGCACCGGACTGGTATACGCATCCGGACCTTTCTATCTGTTCGACCGGGCGGAATGGGCAAGGAATCATCAGGACTACGTCACAGCCCTTGCGCACTATGATGCTCTGATCGCCAAATACCCGGATCATGAACTTGTACCAAAAGCATTGAGGCAGACATTTGAAATGCTTGCGGGAAGCCATGTTTACGTTCGCTACCGGCAGGGGCTCAGCTCCAAGACCGCAGACCAGCCGTCGTTCAATCGGGCCCTCAGTTCGGGCAGCATGATGCATGTGGAAGCAAAGGGCCTGAGCCTCGAAGATCGCTGCCGTATGCTCTGGGCTTATTATACGAACCCCGGATTTAAGGATTACTCGTGGTATGACGTGGACATGATTCTGGGGCAGCTGAGCGTCATCATGGAGGAACGGAGCTTTGCCGAAGCGGAAGAATTCTACTGGAACGGTATCAGGACAGGGCAGTGGCGGATTGTGGAAGAATGCGCCCGCAGGCTCGTCGATCTGTATCTGCGCTGGGGCATGTTCGAACATGCCGTGGGCGTGGTGGAATACATCGAGTCCACATCGGGCTTTGATTCGGACCTGGCCGAGCTTCTGGGCAATATTTACTTCGCCCTTGGCGACCTGAACAACGCGGAGGCCATGTATGCCCAGGCACACCGGCTGATGTGGCGCACGGATGTAGGGGAGCGGCTGAATTTCATCAGAGAGGCTAAAGGTAAAGAGCTCCATGTGGTGGAAGGGGTGGTGACCCGCAGCGGAGCACCTTTTCCGGGGGTGAAGGTCCTGGTATATCCCGGCCCCGAGCCGGTGGAGTATATGGGGAAAGAGGGGCTGCGAACCACCGACAAAGTGCTGTATACAACCACCACCGACCATGACGGCCGGTTTGTGCTGCGGCTGCCGGAAGGAGAATACGACATTGGGATCGAGCTGAACCGGGCGCAGATGGAAAGAGTCGACGGCATGCAGCTCCAGGTTAAGAACAGCGCATTCAACCTGGAAGCCGGCGCCCAGGTAGTTGAGCCCATCGAGTTTAGATTTGTCCAGCCGCCGCAGCTGATCCAACCGGTTTATGAGGCCGAGTATGCCGGCGGGCCGATCTACGTTGAGTGGACACCATATCCTGGCGCGGAGTCGTACAGCGTGATCGCCGTGTATTACTTTGACAAACTATCTTCCTTAGGTATTTCCCGGATCGGTGTGAGCCGCCATCTGGCCGATGTCAGCGAACCCGGCGTTTGGCTGGACAGCCTCACCAAACCACTGTTCTTCCTGGTACACTCGCCGGCGGGCATTCATCCGAAAGTCCTGCTGGGAATGCCCGACTTGGTTGTGCTTGTCGTGGAAGCCCGCACTGAGTCGGGACTGACCGTGCGTTCCGACGAAGTGCTGAATGTGTTTCACCGGTCGAGCGGGGTGATTCACCCCAAACAGCGGAAGCTGCGGCCTGAAGAAAAGCTGATCCTGGAGTACAAATATGAGGAAGCCTATGAGCTCCTGCAGCAAAGATTGGCCAAAAACCCCGACGATCTGGACGCCCTTTGGCTGCTGGCGCGCTTTTACTATTGCGGCACCAGGCCTTTGGATGAAAGCATGGGCGGCTACGCCCACCAAGATCTGAACAAGTGCCTGGAAACCCTGCAAAAAATTGCATCAATCGAGCCGGGCTCCGGAGTCGCCAAGGCCATCGCTATGGTGGAGGAACAGCTTGAGCGATCTGGGCATTGACGCCCGCAGCAAACAGAAATTCGAGAAGGACAGCTGACTTCAGCTGTCTTTTTCGATTGGGAGTCAAAATTCACTGACAGAAAAAAGAGGTATTCAACCAATTTTTAAGTGAAAATTACCATTAACGAAATGTTCCCGGGAAGCTGTGCCGCTCGCGGCGCAATGGCAGTTTGGAGGTCACATGATGGGCCAGGTGATCACTAAGAGCAGGGCACTGAAACTGCTGAAAAAGCTGAAAATCTTTGATCAGTGGGATGCAGCCAAATGGGCGTACCGCCAGGGATGGGAGATCGACAAACGCAATTTCATTTTTTGGACGGTCCTCAACATCCTCGGTGCTTTGATTCCTGTCTATTCGCTGAGGGTAATCAAAGAGATCATCGATTATATTACCGCCAACATCGCAGCCGGAAGCCTGTCGGACATCGCCTGGCGGATTGGGGCGCTGTGCGGCTTGTGGGTGCTGCAGAGCTCGTATCACATCATCCCGGAAATCATCAAGTATACCATGCAGACACCCTATTCCATCGCCATGCAGCGCAGGTATGCGGCTTGCGTGGGCCGGATCCCCCTGTGCAAATTCGATGACAAAGACTTCGCCGCGAAAATCTCCCACGTCGGCAGCACCTGCAGCCGCCTTGCTTATGTCATGGGCGGAACCGCCAGCTTCATCGGCGCTGTCGCGGGCACGATCGGCTTGTTCTGGATGGCCCTTAGAACTTCATGGATCCTGCTGGTGATCGCTGCCATTTTCTTCATCGCAGCCTTGATTCTGACTGGAAAGAACTACAGGCAGCACTATGATTTTTGGGCAGTGGCCAAGCTGGAGTCGCGGAAACAAGACTACTACGCCGGCCTGATCACCGGGAGAGAGACAGGAAAAGAAATCCGGGCCATGAAACTGAACGACTTTTTCCGCAACCGCTGGCGCACACTTACGGAAAA
>FIZJ01000001.1 GCA_900019385.1 uncultured Clostridia bacterium | reverse complement strand
TAAAGCGTAATCGCCGCGGTAGTGGTAGTCTTACCGTGGTCTACGTGGCCGATGGTCCCCACATTTACGTGTGGTTTAGTTCTTTCAAACTTTTGCTTTGCCATTGTTCTCCCCCTTAAATCGTAAAGTTTTTATTGGTTGGTTAATGTTTCACCAATACTGGTGGGTACTGGTTCATAGTGTGAAAAATGCATGCTGTATGTGGCTCTGCCCTGGGTTGCGCTGCGCAGGTCCGTGGCATAGCCAAACATCTCCGACAGCGGCACGAACGAACGCACAACCTGGGTGTTCCCTCTTGCCTCTATGCCCTCGATCTTGCCGCGGCGGGCATTCAGGTCGCCGATCACATCGCCCAGGTACTCCTCGGGAGTGGTGACCTCGACTTTCATAATCGGCTCAAGCAGCACCGGCTCCGCTTTGCGGGCCCCCTCCTTGAAACCGATGGAACCTGCCACCTTGAAGGCCATCTCTGACGAGTCCACTTCGTGGTAGGAACCGTCAACCAGTATCACCCGGACATCCACCATCGGGTAGCCGGCGATCACACCGCCGAGCATAGCTTCTTTAACCCCTTCTTCAACCGCCGGGATGTACTCCTTCGGCACAACACCCCCGACAATCTTGTTGACGAATTCAAAGCCCGAGCCCTGCTCCATAGGTTCCAGTTCCAACACCACGTGCCCGTACTGGCCGCGCCCACCGCTTTGGCGGATAAACCTGCCTTCGGTCTTGACAGGTTTCGTGATGGTTTCCCTATAGGCAACCTGCGGCTTGCCGATATTGGCTTCCACCTTGAACTCCCGCAGCAGGCGGTCGACAATAATCTCCAAATGCAGTTCTCCCATGCCGGAGATGATTGTTTGGCCGGTTTCCTCATCGGTATGCACCCGGAATGTCGGGTCCTCTTCGGCCAGTCTCTGCAGAGCGATTCCCAGTTTGTCCTGATCCGCCTTGGTCTTCGGCTCAACCGCCTGATTGATCACAGGCTCCGGAAAGTCGACTTGTTCGAGGATTATCGGCGCAGCTTCGGTGCACAATGTGTCTCCGGTCGCCGCATCCCGCAGGCCGACCACAGCGACAATGTCTCCGGACCAGCATTCTTTGATCTCTTCGCGATGGTTGGCGTGCATCCGCAAGATCCGAGCCACCCGTTCCATCTTGCGCTTCGACGCGTTGTACACATAGGAGCCTGCTTTCATTGATCCAGAATAGACTCTCACATAAACGAGTTTGCCTACATATGGATCCGCCATCACTTTGAACGCCAGCCCCGCCAACGGGCTCTCATCATTTAGGCTGCGCTCTTCCTCGGCGTTGGTGTTTGGATTTGTGCCGACAACCGGCGGCAGATCCGCTGGCGACGGCAGATAATCCACGATTGCATCCAAAAGCAGCTGTACACCTTTATTCTTGAAGGAAGAACCGCACAATACCGGAATGAGCTTCACCGCGAGCACACCGCGGCGGATGGCCTTTTTGATCTCTTCACCGCTGACAGGCTCGCCCTCGATGTACTTCCGCATTATTTCTTCGTCGATCTCGGCCAGCGCTTCCAACAAGTTTTCTCTTGCCGCAGCCGCGGTTTCCGCCAACTCTTCGGGAATATCCGCCTCTTCGTCTTTGGTGCCCAAATCGTCAGTGTAGATATAGGCTTTCATGGTAATCAGGTCTACCATTCCACGGAATGAATCTTCCTCACCAATAGGCCACTGCACTGCGACCGCGTTGGCGCCAAGCCTCTCCCTCATCATCTGGATCACTCTTGGGAAATCGGCGCCTACCCGGTCCATCTTGTTTACATATGCGATCCGCGGAACGCTGTATTTGTCTGCCTGACGCCACACAGTCTCTGATTGAGGCTCTACTCCACCCACAGAACAGAATACCGCAACTGCGCCGTCAAGAACTCTCAAAGAACGTTCTACTTCTACAGTGAAGTCCACGTGGCCGGGCGTATCGATAATGTTGATACAATGACCCCGCCAATAGGTGGTTGTGGAAGCCGAAGTGATAGTAATCCCCCGCTCCCGCTCCTGCACCATCCAGTCCATAGTGGCGGCACCATCATGTACTTCGCCAATTTTGTGTACCTTACCGGTGTAAAAGAGGATTCTTTCAGTGGTAGTAGTCTTTCCTGCGTCGATGTGTGCCATGATCCCGATATTCCGTGTTTTTTCTATCGTATACTCTCTACCCACTTCATTTTCCCCCTAGGCCTCGCGCCTGATTTACCACCGGTAATGGGCAAAGGCTTTATTAGCTTCTGCCATCCGGTGCGTATCTTCTCTCTTCTTGACCGCCGAACCCTGATTGTTCGCCGCGTCCATAATTTCGGCGGCCAGCCTCTCAACCATGGTATACTCGCCGCGTGCCCGGGCGTACGATACCAACCAGCGGATAGCCAACGCAACCCGGCGTTCAGAACGGACCTCGACCGGCACCTGATAAGTGGCGCCTCCAACGCGGCGCGGCCTTACTTCCAAAACAGGCATGACGTTTTCCATGGCTTGGTCAAGAACATCCAGCGGGTCTTTCCCGGTCTTTTCCCTAATCCGTTCCAATGCTCCGTACATGATCGATTCCGCCAATGACCGCTTGCCGTCCCACATAATCACGTTGATGAATTTGGAGACTAGTTTGCTGTTATGAATCGGGTCCGGTAATACATCCCTTTTCGGAACTGTTCCTCTTCTTGGCATAGATCCTATTTCACCCCTTTACTCTGGTGGTCACACGACAAATCCCTTTACTTCGGGCGCTTGGCGCCGTACTTGGAACGGCCCTGGCGCCGTTCATCGACTCCGGAAGCATCCAATGTGCCCCGAATGATATGATAACGCACTCCAGGCAAGTCTCTGACTCTTCCGCCGCGAATCAGAACGACACTGTGCTCCTGCAGATTATGGCCTTCTCCAGGAATATAGCAGGTGACTTCCATACCGTTGGTCAACCTCACCCTGGCGATCTTGCGTAGAGCAGAATTCGGTTTTTTCGGAGAAGTGGTCGAAACCCTGGTGCAAACACCGCGCTTTTGCGGGTTGTTCGCCCCATACTCAACAGTACCTCTGAGTGTATTTTGCGTATACCGCAAAGCCGGTGCTACGCTCTTTTCTCTCTGACTGGTACGTCCCTTTCTGATCAGCTGGTTGATTGTTGGCACAACTTTAACCTCCCTTCACCAAAACTTACTCCTTGAGCAAGCATGCTACTGCCGCTCCCACATCAATCCCACAAGCACGCCCCAATTCGGCCATTGTATCGACATAGACAACCTCGACTCCCAACCGTTCACAGTTCTCTTTAACTGGATTGGTCACATGGGTGTCCGCATCTTTGGCGATATACACGAGTCCAGCTCTGCCAGCTTCCAATGCCTTCAACGTCTGTTTCGTACCCACAACTTTGTGGGCCCGCATCAGTTTAGCAGGCATTCCAGTCTCTCCTTTTCCCCTGACCTTTACTGAAACATCCCGCAGGATGGGCATCCTGCGGGCTCACACTTCGATATTCTATCACCTGTTGATTGTCTTGTCAATACACATCGGTGACTTTGCCTCACTCCAGCACTGGGTTCTCACTTAATTCAACAGCGCTGGGTTGGGCCTCCTCGCCGCCCTCATCGGCAGGTTGGACCAGTTCCTCTTCACCTGCTGGCGCGTTTAACGCTTCGCTCGCTTCACCGTCGGCAATGTCTCCGCTCTCGGGCTGCCCGTCTTGGGCATCCGCAAGTTCCCCGGCTTCGGCTGCCGCTTCAGCCTGGCTTTGATCTTCGACCACGATTTGAATGTTGCTGTAGCGCGACATTCCTGTCCCGGCAGGGATCAGCTTGCCGATGATCACGTTTTCTTTCAATCCCAACAGGCGGTCAGTCCTGCCTTTGATGGAAGCGTCCGTCAATACCCTGGTGGTCTCCTGGAAGGATGCAGCCGACAGGAAACTGTCAGTGGCGAGCGCCGCCTTGGTAATCCCCAGGAGAGCGGGCTTGGCGGTGGCCGGTTCGCCGCCTCCGGCGATCACCCGCGCGTTCTCTTCCTCAAATTCAAAGGCGTCCACCAGACTGCCCGGCAGCATCCGGGTGTCGCCGCTGTTGTCGATCTTGACCTTGCGCAGCATCTGGCGCACGATCACTTCAATGTGTTTGTCATTGATGAAAACACCTTGGGAACGGTAGACTTCCTGCACTTCCTGGACAAGGTACTGCTGCACACCTGCTACTCCCTTGACTGCCAGGATGTCGTGGGGGTTCACCGAACCCTCAGTCAGGCGGTCTCCCGCTTCCACCTTGGCGCCGTCCCTGACCCTGAGGCGCGCGCCGTAAGGTATATTGTAAGCCTTGCTTTCTTCATCGTTGGTGACAACCACCTTACGGCTGCCTTTGCTTTCCACAACCTCCACCGTGCCGTCGATTTCCGAGATCACGGCCTGGCCTTTGGGTTTGCGGGCCTCAAAGAGCTCCTCCACCCGGGGCAGGCCTGCTGTGATGTCGTCTCCGGCAACGCCCCCAGTGTGGAATGTCCGCATGGTCAGCTGAGTGCCTGGTTCTCCGATGGATTGGGCCGCGATGATACCCACCGCTTCTCCCACATCCACCATTTCGCCGGTCGCCAGATTGCGCCCGTAGCATTTGACGCAGACCCCGTAGCGGGTGCGGCAGCGGAGGACAGAACGGATCTTCACCTTTTCGACTCCCGCCGCCTCGATCGCCTTCGCCTGGCGGTCGGTGATCATCTCGTCCGCGCGGACAATCACTTCGCCCGTGGAGGGATCAACCACGTCTTCTATGGCCACCCGGCCGGCGATCCGTTCGCTCAAGGACTCGATGACGTCTTCCATCTCTCCTGAGATCTCCTTGATGGCGCCGACATAAATGCCCTCGTCTGTCCCGCAGTCGTTCTCCCGGACAATCACATCCTGGCTCACATCCACCAGGCGCCTGGTGAGATAACCAGAGTCGGCTGTGCGCAGAGCTGTGTCGGCCAAGCCTTTGCGGGTACCGTGGCTGGAGATGAAGTATTCAAGCACGGTCAAGCCTTCCCGGAAATTGGCTTTGATCGGAATTTCGATTGTCTTCCCGGTCGGGTCAGCCACCAGGCCCCGCATCCCGGCAAGCTGGTTAATCTGGGACCAGTTGCCCCTGGCGCCGGAAATGGCCATCATGTAAACCGGGTTGAACTTGCTGAAGTTGTCCAGCATTGCCTGAGTGACCTCTTCTTTAGTGCGGGTCCAGATATCGCAGATCCGCTGGTACCGCTCCTCGGCTGTGAGCAGGCCTCTCCGGTGCTGCATTTCAATGATGTCTACCTCTTTTTCGGCTTGAACCACCAGCTCGTGCTTAGCCGGCGGTACGACGATATCATCGATGGACACGGTAGTTCCAGATTTGGTGCTGTAATGGTAGCCCAAGGCTTTGATCCGGTCCAGGATCTCGGCGCAGTGTTCCAAATCGACTGTGTTGTAAAGATCCTCGACAATCGTGCCCAATGTGGATTTATCCACTTCGGCGTCATAGTATTCCATCCCCTCCGGCAGGACAGAATTGAAGATCAGCCTGCCGAGGGTGGTATTGATCCGCTTGCCTTCGTGCCGCACCAAAATCCGAGCATGCAGGTCGATCTGGCCGGCGTGGTAGGCCATCTCCGCTTCTTCCATCGAGCCGAAGAACTGGCCTTCTCCTTGGGCGCCCGGTTTTTCCACAGTCAGGTAGTAAATCCCAATGACCATGTCCTGGGTCGGTGTGACGATCGGCCGGCCGCTGGACGGTACCAGAATGTTGTTGGTGGACATCATCAACAGCCGCGCTTCGGCCTGCGCCTCGGCGGACAGAGGCACGTGGACAGCCATCTGGTCTCCGTCGAAGTCCGCGTTGTAGGCGGTGCAGACCAACGGATGAATCTGAATAGCCCGGCCTTCCACCAAAACCGGTTCGAAAGCCTGGATGCCCAGGCGGTGCAGCGTTGGAGCCCGGTTCAAAAGGACCGGATGTTCCTTGATCACATCCTCCACCACGTCCCAGACTTCCGGCCGGGAGCGTTCCACCATCCGCTTGGCACTTTTGATGTTGTGGGCCAAGCCGCGTTCGACCAGCTCTTTCATGACAAAGGGCTTGAACAGTTCCAATGCCATCTCTTTCGGCAGGCCGCACTGGTACATCCTCAGGTATGGGCCGACCACGATTACCGAACGGCCGGAATAGTCCACCCGCTTGCCAAGCAGATTCTGACGGAACCTGCCCTGCTTGCCTTTGAGCATGTCACTTAAGGATTTCAAAGGCCGGTTGCCGGGCCCGGTGACAGGACGGCCGCGGCGGCCGTTGTCGATCAGAGCGTCGACAGCTTCCTGAAGCATTCTCTTTTCGTTCCGGACGATGATATCGGGAGCGCCCAGCTCCAACAACCTTTTCAACCGGTTGTTGCGGTTGATCACTCTGCGGTACAGGTCATTCAGGTCAGATGTGGCAAAGCGCCCGCCGTCCAGCTGGACCATGGGCCTCAGCTCAGGAGGGATCACCGGAATCACTTCCAGGATCATCCACTCAGGCCGGTTGCCTGAGGCGCGGAAAGCCTCGACCACTTCCAGCCTGCGCACGGCGCGGATCCGGCGCTGCCCTGTTGAATTCCTAATTTCCGCCCGCAGTTCGTCGCTGAGTTTTTCCAAGTCGATTTCTTCCAAAAGCCGTTTGATGGCCTCGGCACCCATTCCGGCAGTGAACTTACTGCCGTATTTTTCCCGGTATTCCCGGTATTCACCGTCGCTGAGGAGCTGCATCTTGGACAGCGGTGTTTCGCCGGGATCCAATACCACATATGAAGCAAAGTATAAGATCTTTTCCAGGGTGCGGGGCGACATGTCCAGAATCAAGCCCATCCGGCTCGGGATTCCCTTGAAAAACCAAATGTGGGACACGGGAGCCGCGAGCTCGATATGGCCCATCCGCTCCCTGCGGACCTTGGCGCGAGTCACTTCCACGCCGCAGCGGTCGCACACGATACCTTTGTACCTTACTCTTTTGTACTTGCCGCAGTAGCATTCCCAGTCCCGAGTGGGGCCAAAGATCTTTTCACAAAACAGGCCTTCCCGCTCCGGTTTCAATGTGCGGTAGTTGATCGTTTCAGGCTTCTTCACCTCGCCGCTGGACCAGGCGCGAATCTGTTCGGGCGATGCTAAACCGATGCGAATTCGATCAAAATTGTTGACATCCAGCAAGGGCTGTCCCTCCTTTTTGTCCTGCAGCCGACTTACACCATGTTAGAAATCATCGCTGTCTTCTTCGTCATCAAATTCCTCAAAATCGTCGAGATCGTCAAGTTCTGAATCAAGATCCGAATCCAGCTCCACATCCAGGTCAATGTCAAGGCTTTCCTCGTCCAGTTCTGTGTCATCCACGTCCGCGAGCGTCTCTTCACTTTCCCCATCTTCCAGTTCCATCTCTTCGATCTCCATTTCGTCCAATTCTTCATCACTTTCATCGAGCTCGAGGCCTGGCTCCTGGTCATCCTCTTCCCGCCTGGCTTTCTTGGTTCTGATCGGCGGTTCGTCCGCCGGGACGCTCAAGCCCAGATCCTTGGCCATTTCGCTGATGTCTTCTTCGGTTTCCTTGATCTCGATCTCCTGTTCTTCCTCGCTCAGCACTCTCACATCCAGGCACAGGCTCTGGAGCTCCTTGATCAGGACCTTGAAAGACTCGGGGACGCCTGGTTCCGGAATGTTCTCACCTTTGACGATTGCTTCGTAAGTCTTGACTCTTCCCACAACATCGTCAGACTTGACGGTCAAAATCTCCTGCAGGGTATAGGCTGCCCCATACGCTTCCAGTGCCCAGACTTCCATCTCGCCAAAGCGCTGGCCGCCGAATTGGGCTTTTCCGCCCAGCGGCTGCTGGGTCACGAGAGAATACGGTCCAGTGGAACGGGCATGAATTTTGTCGTCCACCAAGTGGGCCAGCTTGATCATGTAGATCACGCCGACAGTCACCGGATTGTCAAAAGGCTCGCCGGTACGGCCATCGAACAAAACGGTCTTGCCGTTACGGGCCATCCCCGCCTTTTCCATCGTATCCATGACTTCGATTTCCGTCGCACCGTCAAACACGGGAGTGGCCACATGCCATCCCAAAAGCTTCGCGGCCATGCCCAAGTGGGTCTCGAGAATCTGGCCAATGTTCATCCGCGAGGGCACTCCCAGCGGGTTCAACACAATCTGCACCGGAGTCCCGTCAGGCAGGAAGGGCATATCCTCCCTGGGCAGGATCCGGGAAATGACTCCTTTGTTGCCGTGGCGCCCGGCCATCTTGTCGCCGATGGAAATCTTGCGCTTTTGAGCCACGTAAACCCGGACCAGCCGGTTGACACCGGGTGAAAGCTCGTCGCCGTTGTCCCTGGAGAAAACCTTGACATCCACAACAATGCCGCCTTCCCCGTGAGGGACCCGCAGCGAAGTGTCCCGCACCTCCCGGGCTTTTTCCCCAAAAATAGCCCTGAGCAGGCGTTCCTCCGCGGTGAGCTCGGTTTCGCCCTTGGGGGTCACCTTGCCGACCAGGATGTCTCCAGGCTTGACTTCGGCGCCGATGCGGATTATACCCCGCTCGTCCAAGTCTTTGAGGCTGTCTTCGCCAACATTGGGGATATCACGGGTGATTTCCTCCGGGCCCAGTTTGGTGTCCCTGGCCTGGGCTTCGTATTCCTCAATGTGGATTGAGGAGAATGTGTCATCCCGCACCAGCTCTTCGCTGATCAGTATGGCATCTTCGAAGTTGAAACCTTCCCAAGGCATGAAAGCCACCAGGACATTGCGGCCCAAAGCCAGCTCGCCGTGATCGGTGGATGGCCCGTCGGCCAGGACAGCACCTTCCTCCACCCGCTGCCCGACCTGGACAATCGGTTTCTGGTTGATGCAGGTACCTTGGTTGGAACGTTCAAACTTCCGCAGTTTATAGGTGTAAAGTCTCCCGTCGTCGCCTCTAACGTCGATGCGGGAACCCGAGACAAACTCCACAATCCCCGGAGTCTTGCTGAGTATGACCGCTCCGGAGTCAACCGCCGCTTTGTACTCCATCCCGGTTCCCACCAGGGGGGCTTCCGACTGCAAAAGCGGCACTGCCTGGCGCTGCATGTTGGCGCCCATCAGGGCCCGGGCCGCATCGTCGTTTTCCAGGAAAGGAATCAAGGCCGTGGCGATACTGACGATTTGCTTGGGCGAAACATCCACAAAGTCCACCATGTTGGCCGGCACAATCTTAATCTCGTCCCGATCCCTGACAGTCACCCGCTCGTTGATAAAGCGGCCTTTGTCATCGGTGGGCTCGTTGGCTTGGGCGATGATGTAGTTGTCTTCTTCGTCGGCTGTCAAGTATGCGATCTCATCCAGCACCTTGCCGTCTTCCACTCGGCGGTAGGGAGTTTCGATAAAGCCATACTCATTAATGCGGGCATAAGTGCACAGCGACCCAATCAAGCCAATGTTGGGCCCTTCCGGTGTCTCGATAGGGCACATTCTGCCGTAGTGGGAATGGTGTACGTCCCGGACTTCGAAACCAGCCCGCTCACGCGAAAGCCCGCCCGGACCCAAAGCGCTCAGCCGCCGTTTGTGCGTCAGCTCCGCCAGAGGATTGGTCTGATCCATAAACTGGGACAGCTGGCTGGAGCCGAAGAACTCCTTGATCGCCGCAACCACAGGGCGGATATTGATCAGCGCCACGGGCGTGATGATATCCACGTCCTGGATGGTCATCCGCTCCCTGACCACCCGCTCCATACGGCTGAGCCCAATCCGAAACTGGTTCTGCAAGAGCTCGCCCACGGATTTCAGCCGGCGGTTGCCCAAATGGTCGATGTCATCGGTGAAGCCGACGCCGTAAGGCAGATTGGCCAAATAATTGATTGTGGCGAGAATGTCATCTTTAAGCACTGTCTTCTCGCTTTCATCCGGTTGGCCGTTGCTGAGGATCTTTAGTTCGTCCCCTTCTTTGGTTTTGATCACGACTGATTGGACGTTGGCGCTGTGAATGGCCGTGGCCAGCTTGCGGTCAAGCCTGGTGTCAGCCTCCGCCAAGATCTCGCCTGTCTCAGGATGGACTACCGGCTCGGCAGTCACCCGGTTGACCAGGCGCTCGATCAGCCTGAGCTTCTTATTGATCTTGTATCTTCCCACTCCGCCCAGATCGTAGCGCTTCGGTTCATAAAAGAGAGTCTCAAACAAGCTTCTGGCGCTTTCTTCGGTAGGCGGCTCTCCGGGGCGCAGCCTTTTGTAGATTTCGATCAGCGCCTCCGCTTCTGATTCGGTGTTGTCACGTTCCAAAGTGGCTTTGATCGCCTCCGCGCCGTGGTAAAGGTCGAGAATCCTGGTATTTGTCCCAACGCCCAAAGCACGGATCAGCACAGTGGCCGGTATCTTCCGGGTCCGATCGATCCGCACCGTGATCACATTGTTGGAATCCATCTCAAATTCCAGCCATGCGCCGCGGTTAGGGATAATGCTGGCAGTATACAGAGGTTTTCCAGAGGTGTCGGTGGTAAAATCGAAATACACACCAGGTGAGCGCACCAATTGGCTGACTACGACCCGCTCCGCCCCGTTGATAATGAAGGTCCCTGTTTCGGTCATCAGCGGGAAATCTCCCATAAAGACTTCCTGTTCTTTGACCTCTCCGGTCTCTTTGTTGATGAGGCGCACTCTCACCTTCAGGGGTGCAGAGTAGGTCACGTCCCGTTCTTTGCACTGATCAACATCCCACTTGGGTTCTCCCAGGGTATAGTCGAGGAACTCAAGAACCAAATTGCCGGTGAAATCCTGGATTGGTGAGATGTCGCGGAACATCTCCAGCAGGCCTTCCTTAAGAAACCAATCGAATGATTTCCTTTGAATTTCGATTAGGTTAGGCACTTCCATGACTTCTTTGAGCTTACCGTAGCTGACACGCTCTCTTCGACCTTGTTGAACGGCGACTGCCAATGGCTTTCACCTCTCCTTTTGGTTTACTACCAACATGATTAATAGCAAGTAAAAGCAAGGGACTTTCCCTCGCTTGCTGTTCCAAGGACACTGATCTATTCTTTGTATTCACAGAAGGGGCTATACATTATATTCCTCCAAAAAATATTCCCCGCCGGCAGGAATAACGTGGAAGCATGTTGTATTAAAATATGTAGTAAGCGATAATCCCCCACCATAACGTCAATACTAAGTTATCATAACACGATGCTTGTTTCTTGTCAAGCAGTGTTTTTGGTGTCCTGAATTCCATTAATTAAAAAACGTCTTCTTAACCTGAATTAAGAAGACGTTTTTGTTTCTTTTCGCCGTTACTTGAGTTCGACAGTGGCTCCAGCTTCTTCGAGCTTGGCCTTGACTTCCTCGGCCTCTTGCTTGCCGATGCCTTCTTTGATTGGCTTGGGAGCGCTGTCAACCAAGTCTTTGGCTTCCTTCAAGCCGAGACTGGTCAGTTCGCGGACAACTTTGATCACGTTGATCTTCTTTTCTCCCGCCGATACGAGGATGACGTCAAACGAAGTCTTTTCCTCTTCAGCCGGTGCGGCGCCAGCGCCGGCGGCCGGCATTGCCATGGCCACCGGTGCGGCGGCTGACACGCCGAACTTCTCCTCCAAAGCCTTCACCAATTCAGCCAGTTCCAACACGGTCATGTTTTCTATGGCCTGCAAAATGTCTTCCTTAGTCATTGATTATTTCCTCCTTAAATTCTTTATTAGATGAACTCTAAACTGCGCTACGCGCCTGCCGCTTCCTTCTGCTTACGCACAGCGTCCAAGGCGTAAACCAAATTGCGGATTGTCCCTTGGAGTACGTTGACCAGGCCGGAAATTGGAGCCTGCATACCCCTGAGCACCTGGCTGAGCAGCTCCTCCCGGGATGGGAGATCAGCCAGGGCTTTGACACCTGCGACATCCAACACCTTGCCTTCCAACAGCCCGCCTTTGAGTTCTAAAGCGGGATTGGTTTTGGCAAACTCGCTTAACACCTTTGCGGGGGCAACCGGGTCGTCATAGCCGAACGCGATGGCTGTCGGCCCTACCAGCAAAGAGATCAACCCTTCGTATCCAACTTCTTTGGCGGCTATGGCCGTCAAAGTGTTCTTGAGAACCTTGAACTCGACCCCGGCTTCTCTCAGCTTCCGCCTTAATTCTGTGGCCTGCGCCACTGTCAAGCCTCTGTAGTCGGCGAGAATAATCCCCTGAGCCTTGCTCAGTCGATCCTTGATTTCCTCAACTACGGCGACTTTCTCTGGTCTTGGCACCTTTTCACCTCCTACCACCTGATCCAACAAAAAAGATCTCCTCAGACAGTTGGAGATCTCAAACAGGCATGATCCACGGGCTTAATCAAGCCCATGCTGACCCGCTCTCGACCTCGGTTGGCAAGCGAACCGCTTCTTAAGCCTTAATGGCACCAACTGTCTTTGGTCAAGCGTCTTTGATTTTTTCGCACTTCTACACAACTTACCTCAGCTGCGACACCACATCTTGGGGATTGATCCGGATCCCTGGGCCCATGGTCGCCGATACGGCCACTTTGCGCAGGTACGTCCCTTTGGCGGCAGCCGGCTTGGCTCTGACCACCGCTCCCAACAGCGCCAGGAAATTCTCCCGCAGCTTGTCTTGCTCAAACGATACCTTGCCGATGGGCACATGAATGCCCGCTTCCTTGTTGACCCGGAACTCAACCTTACCGGCCTTCGCGTCCCGGACTGCGTCAGCGACTTCGAAGGTCACTGTCCCCGTCTTCGGGTTGGGCATCAGTCCCCTGGGGCCCAAAACCCGTCCCAGTTTGCCTACGACACCCATCATGTCGGGAGTGGCAATGGCGACATCGAAGTCAAGCCAGCCGCCTTGGATCTTTTCCACAAGCTCTTCCGCTCCGACATGATCCGCGCCGGCTTCCTGAGCCTCCTTGGCTTTCTCGCCTTTGGCGAAAACCAAGACGGTCACATCACGGCCGGTGCCGTGGGGCAGAACTACCGTGCCACGGACCTGCTGATCCGCATGTCTGGGATCGACACCGATTTTCAAAGCAACTTCGACTGTCTCGTCGAACTTTGCCGAGGCACATTTCTTCACAAGCTCAAGCGCTTCGTCCACCGAATACAGGTGGGTCTTATCCACAAGTTTGGCAACCTCTTGATAACGCTTGCCGTGTTTAGCCATGTTGATATCCTCCTTTGTGGTCCTAACGGAATGATCCTCCCACAATACTGCACTGTTTAATCTTCAACGACAATGCCCATGCTGCGGGCGGTACCTTCGATCATCCGCATGGCGGACTCAAGGTTGGCAGCATTCAGGTCGGGCATCTTCAACTCAGCAATCTCCCGGATTTTGTCCCGCTTAATCGTGCCGACCTTGCTGCGGTTCGGTTCTCCCGAAGCCTTTTCCAGGTTCATGGCCTTCTTCAACAGGACAGAGGCCGGTGGAGTCTTCACCACGAATGAGAAGGACCTGTCTTCATAAACGGTAACCACAACCGAAACAATCATGCCGGCCTGGCTTGAGGTCCTTTCATTGAAGGCTTTGCAGAATTCCATAATCGCAATACCATGCTGACCAAGTGCCGGCCCTACCGGAGGCGCAGGAGTAGCCTTTCCTGCAGGAACCTGTAGTTTGACGATGGCACTGACCTTTTTTGCCATGGAGCATGCACCCCCTTATCTAAATGTGGTAATGGCGGACTGTGCAGTCCTCCCACTGACAGCAGCGCTTTAGAGTTTCGCAATTTGGTCGAAGTCCAACTCAACAGGAGTTTCACGCCCAAACATCGATACTCGGACTGTTAGTTTACCTTTGTCCGGATTCACGGCCTCAACTTCACCGGAGAAATTGACAAATGGTCCCGAAATAACCTTGACTGACTCGCCCACTTCAAACTTCATTCTCGGGCGCGGTTCGTCCAGACCCATAGTGTGCAGGATTTGGTTGATCTCTTCCTGCGTCAGGGGGACTGGCTTGACACCGGAACCTACAAAACCAGTTACTCCAGGAGTGTTTCTTACAACGTACCAGGAATCGTCGGTGACGATCATTTCTACCAAGACATACCCAGGGAACACTTTTTTCGGGACAATCCTCTTCTTGCCGTCCTTGTAATCGACAATCTCTTCCACAGGGACGACAATGCGGAAGATCTTGTCCTCCATTCCCATGGATGCGATGCGTTTTTCCAGGTTTGCTTTAACTTTGTTTTCGTATCCAGAGTAGGTGTGGATCACATACCACTGTTTCTCCGCCGCCAGATTCTCGCTCATCGCTGAGAGGGCCTATACGGCCCTTACCCCCCTATACGGTCTAGTAAAGTCAGGATATTGGATACCACAACGTCAACAATACCTATGAAAACGGCTACAAACAGTACGACGAAAAGCACGATTCCTGTGTTGTTGGTCAACTCTTTACGGTTTGGCCATGCTACTTTGCGTAACTCCGATCTGACTTCCCGGAAGTATCTGCCAATCCGCAGCCAGATGCTTGGTTTCGATTTCTTAGCCACAGCTGACAAATCGTGTCACATCCTTTTCCCTTAGCGGGTTTCTCTGTGAATTGTATGCGTCTTGCAGGTATTGCAGTATTTTTTCAACTCAATGCGATCAGGATCATTGCGCCTGTTCTTGTTGGTGCGGTAGTTCCTGTTCTTGCACTGAGTACATTCCAGAGTTATGCCAACTCGCATAGCCGCCACCTCCGCATTGTCGAAATACCTTTAGAACTTAGCACATTTTCGTCTGGCTGTCAAGAGCAGACCCTTGCGCGGCTTTTCGCTACTTCAAAACCTTGGTCACAACACCAGCGCCAACTGTGCGGCCGCCTTCGCGGATAGCGAAACGCAGGCC